>JAYQTL020000001.1:0-42500 GCA_038147375.2 Candidatus Hypereutrophica brisbanensis
TGATTTTGAAATGTATGGCAAAGGATTTAACTGAGAGTGCTATTTTATCAAATAAAATTTGTAAAATACTTGGAAAAACTCCTCCTAATGGTTTTGCATACGAACTTTTTTTAGATGAAAAAGGAGAAAAAATTTCAAAGTCTAAAGGTAACGGAATTTCTATTGAGCAATGGCTTAGATATGCTTCACCAGAAAGCTTGTCTTTATATATGTATCCAAATCCAAAAAGAGCAAAAAAGCTTTATGCGGAGGTAGTGCCTAAAACAGTTGATGAATATTTAACATCTATTGAGAAATACCCAAGTCAGAATGAAAAAGATCAAATTTTAAATCCAGTTTGGCATGTTCACAACGGGAAACCGCCAGCTGAAAAAATTGTGATGCCTTTTTCAATGCTATTAAATTTAGTTGGATCTAGTAATGCAGATAATAAAGAAATTTTATGGAAATTTATAAATAGATTTCATAAAGAAATAAAACCTGAAGATTATCCAATTTTAGATGGATTAACCAATTACGCTATAAATTATTTTAAAGATAAAGTTGAACCAAATAAAAAATTTAAAAAACCTTCTTCAAATGAGAAGAAAGCTTTAGAAAATCTTGTTTCAAAGTTATCTGATATTAAGCAAAATTTAAAACCAGAGGAAATTCAAACAATTGTTTATGCCACAGGTAAAGAAAATGGATATGAAAAAAACTTAAGAGATTGGTTTAAATTAATTTATGAAGTTGTATTTGGTGAAGAAAATGGACCAAGAATGGGTTACTTTGTCAGCTTTTTTGGTTTGAAAGAGACAATTGAATTAATGCAAGATAAAATAAAAAATAATTAATGTTTTCAATTTTAAGACCTTATATATTTTCTTTAGATCCAGAAGTAGCTCACGATTTAGCTATAAAATCATTAAAAGCTAACTTCCTTCCTAAAAGTTTTTTTAGTGTAGAAAATGAGGAAATGCTTGAGACAAGTCTTTTAGGAAAAACAATTTCAAACCCAATAGGTTTAGCTGCAGGATTTGATAAAAGCGCTGAAGTTTATAATTCTCTTTTTAAATTTGGTTTTGGTTTTGTTGAAGTGGGGACTGTTACTCCAAAACAGCAGTTAGGCAATCCAAAACCAAGAATATTTAGGCTTGAAAAAGATCAGGCACTTATAAATCGTCTTGGATTTAATAATCACGGTTCAGAAACTGTTTCAAAACGAATATCAAATAATTTTCCAGATGGATTTCTAGGTATTAATATTGGACCTAATAAAGATACAAAAAATAAGGCTGATGACTACTATATTTGCCTCTCAAGACTTGCGGCATATGCAGGGTATATAACAATTAATATTTCTTCTCCAAATACTGAAGGTCTAAGAAATTTTCACGATCAAGAAGAAATGAAAAAACTTTTATCAGGAATAAATAAAGTTATTAAAGAAAAAAATAGATTGTCCGATAGCGCTAAAAATATCACCAGATATAAATGATAATGAAATTAGCAGAATAGTTGATTTGGTGAGTAGCCATAAAATACAAGGAATAGTAGTTTCTAATACAACAGATAGTAATCGTGATAATCTCTTAGATATTAAAAAACATGAAACCGGAGGGTTATCTGGACAACCACTAAAAGATATTTCAACAAACTTAATTAAAAAATTCTATAAAGAAACCAAGGGTAAAATTAAGATAATAGGTGTTGGGGGAGTGGATTCTGGAAAAAGTGCTTTTGAAAAAATAATAGCAGGCGCTGATGCAATTCAACTATATACAGGTATGGTTTATAAAGGACCTGGCATTGTTAAAGAAATAAAGAAAGAATTAATATCAATTTTAAAAAAAGAAAATCTCAAAAATATAAGTGAAGCAGTTGGAATTAACGCTTGACCCCACTGTCCACAAGAATTATATAACTTCAGGAAAAAATTATGTCTAAAAGATGTGAATTAACAGGAAAGTCACCTTTAAAAGGTCACAACGTTAGCCACGCAAAAAATAAAACTAAAAGAAGATTCTTACCTAATTTAAAGAAAGTCACTTTTAGAAGCGATATCTTAAAAAAAGATATAAAATTAAATGTAGCTAACGCGGCGTTAAGAACTGTAGATTTCAAAGGCGGCATAGACAAATTTTTATTATCTGCAAAAAACGCTAAATTATCAAAAAAAGTAAAAAAAATTAAAGCATCTATTTCAGCAAAATCATAATTCAATAATGAATTTATTTTACAAACTCTCTCTTCTAATGGGTTTGATTGTAGTCCTTTCAAACTATTTAGTTCAATTTCCGATTCAATACTTTGGATTAAATGAAATCTTAACTTATGGTGCTTTTAGTTACCCGATCACTTTTTTAATTACAGATCTAGCTAACCGCGCTTATGGAAAATTGGTAGCAAGAAAAGTTGTGTATGTAGGATTTGCCATTGGAGTTCTTTTAACATTATTTGTATCGACTAATTTTACAGATATTATTTCTATTAGAATTGCTGTTGGTTCTGGAGTTGCATTTTTTATTGCTCAAAACTAGATGTTCAAGTATTTGATTCTTTAAGAAAAAAAATATGGTACATAGCTCCTCTTACATCATCAGTGATTGGATCCGTAACTGATACTTTTCTATTTTTTTCAATTGCTTTTTACGCAACAGGAATACCTTGGGTGACTTTAGCTTTTGGAGATTTAGCCGTTAAGTTATTTATAGCGTTGGCAATGTTAATTCCATTTAGATTATTAATTTATAAAATAAAAGATTTTTCGGAAAGTTCAGTTTCAGAAATAAAGAATTAGTGAATTGTTTTTTTATTCTTTTCGACAAATAGGTCAGTTAGCTGATTAATCATTACATCACCTAAATCCTGAACATCTGTAATTTTGACGGCTTGATTATAGTATCTTGTAACATCATGACCAATACCGATAGCTAATAATTCAATGTTTGTTTTATTTTCAATCCATTTGACTGTTTTTTTAAGATTAGACTCTAGATAGTCGCTAGTATTCGTTGATAAAGTAGAGTCGTCCACTGGAGCTCCATCTGAGATAACCATAAGAATTTTTCTTTCTTCTTTTCTTCTATTCATTTTATTGTATGCCCATTTAAGTGCTTCACCATCGATGTTTTCTTTTAATAAACCCTCTTTTAACATTAGCCCCATATTATTTTTAGCCTGTCTCCAAGGCGTGTCCGCTGATTTATAAATAATGTGTCTGAGATCATTCAATCTTCCTGGTAAAGTTGGTTTATCATTTTTCATCCATTTTTCTCTAGAAGATCCTCCCTTCCAATGTTTTGTTGTAAAGCCGAGTATTTCTACTTTGACCGCACATCTTTCTAATGTTCTAGAAAGTATGTCAGCACAAATGGCTGCTACTGAAATAGGTTTACCTCTCATTGAACCGGAGTTATCAATTAAAATTGTTACTAACGTATCTTTAAATTCAATATCTTTTTCTTTTTTAAAAGATAAAGAATTATATGGATCCATAATTATTCTTGGTAATTTTGAGGTATCTAATAAACCTTCTTCAAGGTCGAAATTCCAAGATCTATTTTGTTTAGCTAAAAGTTTTCTTTGTAATTTGTTAGCAAGTTTAGAAATAAAATTTTTAAGCTGCAATAATTGCTGATCTAAATTTTTCCTTAGTCTCGTTAGCTCTTCAGTATTCTCCAATTCTTCAGCTTTTATAATTTCGTCAAATTCTTCAGTATAGGTTTTATAATTTATATCTCCTAAAGCACTCTTTCCTTTTTTTCTTAAATCTGGTTGAGAGCTGTCTTCTATTTCTACATCTTCTTCAGCTTGATCTGAGTCTTTGGCCTCATTTTCCAGATCTGGCATCCCAGAGTCTATAGACATCTCTTCTTGCTTATCCTCTTTTTCTTTTGCCTGTTTTTCCTGGTTATCAGGTTTATTTTGCTTATCGTCATTATTTTGTTCATCATCTTTCTTTTCTTCTTCATCTAAATTTTCATCAAGATTCATATTTGCGATGAGTTCAGAAATAAGGGCATTAAATTTTTCTTGATCCAAAGTAAAGTCATTCAATTGACTAATCTTATCTTTAAATTTCTCATTTAAATCTTTTTTATATGATTTTAGTTTTTTATCGATTTGGCTATTATTTTTAAAATCAAGAAATTTTGTTCTTAAATAATTTTCAAAAGACTCAACAATTTTATCTTCACTACTTTTAAGATCTAAGCCATTTACCCTCTCTTGATAAAAAGTTTCAATATTGTTTTTTACTCCTTTAAAATAGCTAGTTCCAATTTTTTCACATCTAATTTTTTCTGAAATTTTATATAGCTGCTTAGATATATTTCCATCAGGTTCATATTGTTTAAATGTTTTAGAATCAGAAAATCTATGCCTCAAGGATTTTGAGTCTGCTATCGCTCTTATTTGATTATAATTAAATTTGTTATTAATTGAACTTAGCTCTGGGAGCCTGATTGAATTTTTACCGGATTTAGAGGTATCATTACCAAAAGAAACTTCGATTTTTTCTGAATTAGATAATGACTTTACTGTAGAACTTATTGCAGTTTTAAAGTCAGCTATTTTTTCTTTTTTATTTTCCACTTTATAAAGTGATATTAATAGATGACTCTGGTAAGTCTTCACCAAAACATCTCTGATAGTACTCAGAAATTATTTTTTTTTCTAATTCATCGCACTTATTTAAGAATGTAATTCTAAAAGCGTACCCTTGATCTTTAAATATACCTGTATTCTCCGCCCAATGCAAAACTGTACGAGGGCTCATTACAGTTGAGATATCACCATTAATGAAACCTTTTCTTGTTAGATCAGCAACCTTAATCATATTTGATAAAAGTTCTTTTCCTTCTTTGTTATTTAAATTTTTATTCTTCGCTAAAACTATTTCTAATTCTTTTTCAAATGGTAAATAATTTAAAGTTGAAACAATATTCCATCTATCCATCTGACCTTGGTTAATTTGTTGAGTACCATGGTACAAACCAGTTGTATCTCCAAGACCAACAGTATTAGTAGTTGCAAAGATTCTAAAAAAATCATGTTGTTCTAAAACTTTATTTTTATCTAATAAAGTAAAATTACCTTCACTTTCTAAAACTCTTTGAATTACAAACATTACATCTGGTCTTCCTGCATCATATTCATCAAAAACAAGTGCAACCGGATTTTGTATTGACCAAGGTAAAATTCCTTCTTTAAATTCTGTTATTTGCTTTCCATCTTTTAAAACAATTGCATCTTTACCAATCAAATCAATTCTGCTGATATGACTGTCTAAATTAACTCTTACACATGGCCAGTTTAATCTCGCAGCTACTTGTTCAATATGAGTAGATTTTCCTGTTCCATGATAACCTTGAATTAAAACTCGCTTATTGAAAGAGAACCCTGCAAGAATTGCTAAAGTTGTATCTTTATCAAATTTGTAATCATTATCTATTTTTGGAACATATTCATTTTTTTTTGAAAATGCTCCTACCTGCATATCACTTTCAAACCCAAATGTTTGTTTTACAGATAATTTAATGTCAGGTTTTTGTAGCAATTGTTGTGAACTCATTTTTTTCCTAAAGTTTTTTTTAGCTGACTATATGCCAAAGTAATTTTTTTTAATTTTTCTTCAAATTTCTTATTTCCTTGGTTTTTATCAGGATGATACTTTTTTACAAGTTCTTTAAACTTAGAGTGTATTTGCTCCCATTTTACCTCCTCATTTAATTCCATTACTTGTAAAGCATCTTTATCTTGTTGAGAAATTTTTGTTTTTTTAAAATCTCTAAAATTAGAACTTTTAAAAATGTTTAATTTATCATCAAGAGCATTGTTCCATAGAATATTAAAAAAATTATCTGAAGAACCAAAAGTTTTTGTAGATTTATGCCAAGTTAAATCTGATTTAATAAAAAATTCTATTTCTTGATCATTCATATTCTCAAAATAATTCCAATTTTTATTAAATATTTTAATATGATTAAGACATAGCAGTCGGTATTTTTTACTGTTATCTTTTTCTACTGGAGCTTTATAAGATCCAGTTTCTTTACAATTTTCCCAATCACAAATTATTTTCATTAAATTTATCTATATAGTAAAATCTTAATTATGAATAATTTTTTTGAAGATATTATTGCTAAATTAAAAAAAGAAATAGAGATTGAACAAATAGAGATTGTTGATAATTCACATAAACATGTCAAACATAAATCATTTTCACCAGATAAATTTCATCTACACTTAAAAATTAAATCTTTGTATTTAAATTCACTTTCAAGAGTAACAGCTCAAAAAGAAGTAATGAAAGTTTTAAAAGATGAACTTTCAAATAAAATACATGCTTTAGAAATTAGTATTGAGCAATAGTTTTTGTAATACTTTTTAAATGTTTTAAAGATATTTTATTTTGATTTGATAAAGTTGTTTTGCCAACATGTTTTAACAAAATAAAATTTATTCTTCCATCATTATTTTTTTTATCATTCTTTAAGAATGGGAGAAGTTTATCAATTTCTTTTTTATTAGAATATTTTTTGTAAGTGTAATCTAAATTATTTTGAATATAAATATTTTTAATTTCATTTAATGTTTTACTTGAACATAATTTTTTATAAACTGAAAATTTACTAGCCAATATCATACCAGATAAAACTGCTTCTCCATGAGTAGATTTTTTTGAATAATTATTTTTGACTTCAATTGCGTGAGCAAAAGTATGGCCAAAATTTAAAGTCATTCTTAAATTTTTCTCATTGGTGTCTCGATTAACAAAAAACATTTTTATTTGGCAACTTTTTTTAATTGCATGGATTAATTCTCTTTTTTTCTTATCTAAAATTAATTTTGTATTTTTTTTTAACCAGTTAAAAAAAATTTTATCTTTTATAATTGAATGTTTTAAAATTTCAGCATAGCCACAAATCATTTCTTTTCTTGATAATGATTTTAAAAATGTAGTATCAATTAATACTAATTTAGGTTGATAAAATGATCCTATTAAATTTTTACCGTGACTAGAATTTACTCCAGTTTTTCCACCAATAGATGAATCCACCTGTGCTAACAAAGTTGTTGGAATATTAATAAAATTTATTCCTCTTTTAAAAATACTAGCAACAAAAGAAGCTACGTCACCAGTGATACCTCCACCAAAACCAATTATCAAATCTGAACGGTTTAAATTTTTTGATAATAAAATATTTAATAATGAATAAGTTTTGGCTAATGATTTATTTTTTTCATTAGCTAAAAATGGTAAAAAAGAAACCTCATAACCTTTCAATTTTTTTTTTAGTCTTTGTTTGTATTTTGAGGGTATATTTTTATCTATTATTACACCTATTTTTTTTGTTTCAGGACATAAAGTTTTAATTTTATTTGGTAATAAATTAATTGAATTTTCACCAATAAATATTGAATATTTTTCAGATTTATTTTGAAACTTAATTTCTTGATTTTTCATAAAAGTTTAAAATTTTTTCAATAATTTGTTTTAAGGTTAATGTTTTACATTTAATTCGATAATCAGCCTTATTATAAAATTTTTTTCTTATAAAATAAATTTTTTATTGAACCATCAGTTTTTTCTTTTCCAAGCACAGGTCGGTTTTTACTTTTTTTTAATCTTTTTAACAATGTTTCAATTGGAACATCTAACCAAAAACTAATAGAGTGTTTTTTTGAGTATTGTCTTATAGAGGAATTTAAAAAAGCTCCACCACCAAGTGAAATTACTGATTTATCTTTTTTTAACTCTTTTAAAGTTTGTTGTGTCTCAAGTTTTCTAAAATAATCTTCTCCCTTATTCTTAAATATTGAACTTATAGACTCACCCTCTTGCTTTTCGATAATTTTGTCTATGTCTATAAAAGCAATAGTTTAATTTTTTTGCCAGTCTTTTACCTATAGTAGTTTTACCCACACCCATCATACCGGTCAAAGTAAGGTTTTTTTCCATTTTATATAATTTTTACGATTTGATTTTTCATAATTATGTCTTATTTATTGAGTTTAAATAAATTCAAAAAGTATGCAACTTAAATACAATAGACAGCCAAAGATTGGAAATACATTATTCAGAATTCTAGTTAAATTAATTTTAGTAATTGTAGTTTTAGTTTTTGCAATTTTTTTAATTGAAAAAATTAAATTTCCCAGTCCTGAAAAAAAATTTAAAATTGATGTAACTAATGAAATTAAAAAGCTTTAAATATTTAATAGGCTTATTAGTTTTCATTTTATTCTCACCTTTATTGAGTGAAGAAAAAATAGATATTTGGAAAAATAATACAAAAAAAAATATTGAAACCTCTAATTCTTCAACACAAGCAGCTCAAGAAAATGACAACACAAAAGCAGCTAACATAATTGAAAGTCCTACAAAAATTCAAATAGAAGAAAATAATGAAATTATTGCAGGTAAAAGAAAATATTTACGGAATTTTTGAACCTGCAAACTATGATTTAAATTTAAATATGTGGTCAAACACTAAAGCTGATGAGTTAAGATCGAGCTTGAAAAGACTAGAAAAAATTAAACTTTCAAAATCATCTGAAGAAATTTTAGAAATTATTTTATTTTCATTTTCTTATCCTCCACCAGGAATGAGTGAAAAAGAATTTGTAAATTTAAAGATAGATTGGTTAATTAAAAACGAAAAGGTTGATTTAATTGAAAGTTTTTTAAAACAAAACCAAGAATTTGAAAGTAAAAGTAAAGCAGTACAATATTTAGTTGATCAAAATATTGCTAGTGCAAATATCAAAGAAGGTTGTGATAAAATTAAATTTATTGACGCAAAGATCAAAGATCCATATCTAGAGAAATTTAAAATTTATTGTCTAGTATTTAATAAAAAAAATTCAGAAGCACAATTATTGCTAGATCTTTTGCGTGAACAAAACCTATCAAATAAATTTTATGATAATAGAATTAATTTTCTTTTAGGGCTTACGGAAAAAACTGATAATAAAATAGACGATAAAAATCTCTTAAATTTTTATCTCTCAAGCATCACAACATCTAATTTTAATTACGAACCATCTTCGAAAACAAAACCAGAAATTTGGAAATATTTGAATGCAGCAAATTTGATAAAATTTGATGAAGCAAACAATAAAGAAAAACTTAAAGAATTAGAAATTGCTGCAAATAATAATAAATTAGATAAAAAAACAATTTTTGAATTTTACAGACAAATTCCTTTTAATCTAAATAATTTGATTAATGCTAAAAATACTTATCAAACTTTTGATGAAATGGATGCTAGAGCGTTAATATATCAAAAATACTTACTATCTGAAACTAATGAAAATAAAATAGAGTATTTGTTTATTTTAGAAGATTTATTCAAAAAATCTAATTTAATAAATGTTTATTCAGAATTTTTGAGTGAAACAATTAAAGAAATCGGAATAGAAAACCTACCAGAAAGATATCAAGAAACAGCTCAAAGTAGAATTATTTCTGATGACAGTCTTGTTCAAGGAAAAATTAAATATAATGATAAAATTTTACATCAATCAAAAATATTGAAATATTTTGTAGAAGGAGAAAATAAAAAAAAGGTGCAAAAAGATATTGATAAAATTTTTAAAAAGTTTTAAAAAATAATAAATATTTTATATCAGCTAAAGATCTAGCCCTTGCCGATGCATTGATTAAAGACGGATTCTCTTTACCAGCAAATTTTAAATACGATGAGTTATCAAAAAAGTATGAAGTTCCAGATAATTTATTAAAACTGATTGATAATGAACAAAAAGCATTTTTAACTTTAAAAATAGTTGAAATTATAGGAGAAGATGAAATTTACCAACTTGACCCAGAAACAATATATTTTGTAACGAACCTTTTAAATAAGATGAGTTTATATACTATTAGAAACAAAGTAATAGTTTCAGCTTTACCAGAAAGAGCATAAGACTTAAATGTCTATAAGAAATATAATTATTGAACCTGATCCTATCTTAAGAAAAAAAAGCACGACATTAGAAACTGTAGACGATAGTACAAGAAAACTTTTAGATGATATGTTGCAGACTATGTATAATGCTCCAGGTATTGGTCTAGCTGCTGTTCAAATCGGTATTTTAAAACGTATTATAGTTATTGATGTGTCTAAAAAAGAAGAAGAAAAAAAACCATTATTTTTAATAAATCCTGAAATTAAACTTAAATCAAAAAAAACTTCATTATATGAGGAAGGATGTTTATCCCTTCCAGGTTATTTTGCTGAAATTGAAAGACCTGCAGAATGCAATGTTGAATTTATTGATTATTATGGAAAAAAAAAGGAACTTAAAGCAGATGGCCTCCTCTCAACTTGTATCCAACATGAAATTGATCATTTAAATGGTGTTTTGTTTATAGATTATTTATCAAAACTTAAAAGAGATATGATAATAAAAAAATTAACAAAACAAAAAAAATCGCTGGATAAAACGGTTCTATAAAATTCATGTCATATAAAATTTTATTTATGGGGACTCCAGAATTCTCTGTTCCTATTTTAAAAAAATTGTATTTAGAACACAAAATAATTGGTGTTATTACTCAGCCGCCAAAGAAAAAATCTAGGGGACAAAAGTTATTAAAATCACCAGTTCATTTAGAAGCAGAAAAATTAAAAATACCTATTAGACATCCTGATAATTTAAAAAATAATACAGAGTTAGATTATATTAAAAACACAGAAATTGATTTTGTGGTTGTTGTAGCATATGGCCAAATTATTCCAGATAGCTTTCTAAATATAAAAAATTTAATCTTTTTAAACATTCACGCTTCTCTTCTTCCAAGGTGGAGAGGTGCAGCACCAATTCAAAGATCCATAATGGAAATGGATAAAGAAACAGGTATATCAATTATGAAAATTATTCCAAAATTAGATGCCGGACCTTTTATGCTTCAAGAAAAAATTAGCATAAACGAAGGAGATAACTTTTCATTATTAAGTAAAAAACTTTCTGAAATAGGAGCAAATCTAATTGTAGATGCTTTAAGTTTATTCAAAAAAATGAATAAACAAATTTTATCAATCAAGATGAAAAAAATATAATATATGCAAAAAAAATTAACAAAAGAGAAGCAAAAATAAATTGGAATAAACCTGCAAAGAAAATAATAGCTGAAATAAATGGATTAAATCCTTTTCCTGGAGCTTGGTTTGAGCATGAAGGCAACAGAATAAAAATTATTGAAGCAGAAAAATCTGAGCACCCAGGTGGAGAAGGGGAAGTTTTAACTGATGATTTAATAATTGGGTGTAAAAAAAATCAATAAAAATTAAACTTATTAAAAAAGAAGGAAAAAAATTTTACAAGACAAGTAGTTTTTAACTGGTTATAAAATTAAAAAGGAGAAATACTTTAAGTTAATGTTCAATTATCAAATTATTGTAGAATATCTTGGTTCAAAATTATGTTGGTTGGCAATATCAAAAAAATGGAGTTTCAATTCAATCATTAATTGAAAAAGTTCTTAAAAAATTTTAAAAAGTCAAAAGTTAAAAATAAATGGTTCTGGAAGAACAGACGCTGGTGTACATGCACAGGACAAAGTGCTTTTTATTTTTAAAAAAAAAATTGAAAATAAATTTTTTTTTAAACTCAATTAATTTTTTCTAAAAAATACTGATATTTCTATAATTGATTTAAAAAAAAAAAAAATTTTCATGCAAGACATTCTGTAAAAAAAAAATTTACAAATACATTATTATGAATAGACAAACTCATTCTCAATTTAAAAAAGAGGTCTTGGCAAATTAAAAAAAATTAAATTTAGCTAAAATGAAAAAGGGAATAAAATTTTTTTGGGAACTCATAATTTTTCAACATTTAGAGCTTCTTCTTGCACAGCTAAAAGTCCCATAAGAACTATTTCAAAAGCTCATATTAAAAAAAATAAGGATTGTATTATATTCACTTTTCAATCAAAATCTTTTCTTCAAAATCAAGTAAGATCCATGTTTAAAAGGTAGGTGAAGATAAAGTGGAAACCTGAGTTTTGAATTTGAAAAATAGGTCTGTAATTAATTCAAAAAAAGAAATTTATGTGGAGCTTCCAGATGGATTTTAAAAAAGTATTCTTTAAATTTTAAATTTTAAGATACGATTAATTAATTTTTTCTTGTGAAAAATTTTTTATGTGTTTTTTATATTTTTCTTAATTTATTAGAAATATTATTTTTAGTGTTAAAAATTTTTAACCACCATTATTATTTTTTAATAGAATTTACTGAAATTTAAAAATAAAGCAAATCAAAGTTTTAAGAAAAATTAAAACTTTTTATGAATACCTGTTGCTATTTTAAATTTTCCAAACCACAAATTGATCCTTTTATAAATTTTCCAATTTTTTTTAGACCTAAACAATTTATCTTTTATTTAGAGATTCTTATATATTTTTTATTTTCCAAATTTTTTTTAAACAGAAATTTATATTTTTTTTTGGCAGAATATTTTTTTAAAATCTTTTACATTTAAAATTAAGTAATCTTAAGATTTCGATAAACAAAATCTTATTATTATTTTTTGAAAATTTTTATCTTTTAATTTATCTCTCAGATATATTTATTTGATAAATTTTTTTCTTAAAAGATTTAGGTATTTTTTTAATATTTTTTGAAAATAAAATTTTTTGTCAAAATTAAAAATATTTTTTCATTTTTTTCAAAAAAAGTTTCTAATAAATAAAGTATAAGTAAATTAAAAATTATTTTTTTTCATAAAATTAATTTGATTTTCAATTTCAATAATTTTTTTCCAAATATCATATTGACTAGATCAATGAAAAAAAATTAAAGGAGAATTTTGATTTTTTTATCTATAAATTTTTCATTTTATTAGAACAAAAACCAGCATACTGATTTTTTTGCCAATTTAATTTTTATTTTTTAAAAAAAAAGAAAATTTTTTTAAAAATGAAAGTTTTTTTTTTGAAAAATCTTCAACAATTATTAATTTCACAATTTTTATAAATTGATTAATTTTTTATTACTATTGATAGTCTCAATAAATATCTCCACTATATCTTTTATAATTTTAGTTGAAATAATATCTGCTTTTTCATTTTTTTTTTTTTTTTATTCTCCATCTTGATCCTTCTCTAACAATGTAACCACAGCAATTTTTAGATTTACATCGACATGGGTAGTTTTTATAATCTTCATCAAAACTAAATCCATAATCATAAGAAAATTCATCACCTTTTTTTATATCTTTAATAGCGTAAACCCAAACTTTAAGACCAGTTCCTGTAACTTCACAATTAGGATCACAAGAATGATTTATTAGTCTTGCAGTATTAAATTTAAAATCTCCATCAAGATCATATCTTTTATTTAAGTTAAAAAGGTAAATTGCTTTATCATTATCATACTTAGGATTTTCCTCAGCTTCTCTTCTAGTAATAACTTTACCTTTATACTCAATTACACGAGTTCCTTTTTTTATATCTTTAGAAGCATAAAGACCAAAATTATCAATTTTAGATTTTTTAACTTTATAAAGTTTCACCTAAAATAATCCTCAAGGATATTTTGATAAATTTTTGTCAGATTTTTTAAATCTTTTAAAGAAACACATTCGTCAATTTTATGCATTGTTTTATTAACTAAACCAAATTCAAGACATGGAGCAATTTTTTTTATAAATCTTGCGTCAGAAGTTCCACCGGTTGTAGAAAATTTAGGTTTTATTTTAGTTACCTTTTTAATTATATTTCTAGCCATATAAATAGTTTTATTGGGTTTAGTAAGAAAAGACTCTCCATTAACATGAAAATCTATTTTAAATTTACATTTATTTTTTTTGCATAAATTTTTAACAATCGAATTAATTTTTTTCTTTAAACTGCTTGAGGTATGAAGATTATTAAATCGAACATTAAACTGTGCTCTAGCATTTGCTGGAATAACGTTAGTAGCAGTATTATCAACATTTATCGAAGTAATTTCTAAATTCGAAGGTTGAAAGTTTTTGTTACCCTTGTCTAGCTTATGTTCATTAAGTTTTTTACATATTTTTACTAATGTATTTATAGGATTATTAGAAAGATGAGGGTAAGCAACATGCCCTTGTGAACCAGAAATAATAATATTCCCAGATATACTACCACGTCTGCCTATTTTTATCATTTCTCCAAGTTTATTTGGATTTGTAGGCTCACCAACAATGCAAAAATCTATTCTCTCTTTTTTCTTTTTTAAATAGTCTACTACTTTTTTTGTTCCATTAATTGCGAGGGCTTCTTCATCTCCAGTGATCAGAAAACTTATTGAACCATTAAATTTTTTTCTTTTTTTTAAGAATTTATCTACAGCTGATATAAAACAAGCTATGGAGCTTTTCATGTCATTAGCACCTCTACCAATTAAATGATTATTTTTAATTAATGGTCTAAAAGGGTTTACAGTCCAATCTTTTAAATTTCCTGGCGGCACAACATCTGTATGACCAGCGTAACATAAATTAGGACTTTTTTTACCTAGTCTTGCATAAATATTTTTAATTGGCTTACTTATTTTATTTTTATCTTTAAATTCTAAAATCTTACAATCAAATCCTAGCTTTTTTAATTGCTTTGCTACATATCCAATAGCTCCTGCATCTTTTGGTGTCACACTTGGAAATTTAATAAGCTCTTTTGCTAATTTTAGTTCATTCATGTTTTATATTAATCTCTTAACAGATCGTTAATAGATGTTTTACTTCTTGTTTTTGAGTCAACTTTTTTAACTATTACAGCACAGTATAAAGACGGCCTATCTGGATTAGATTTATTAGGTAAGCTTCCCGGTACCACAACAGAATAAGCTGGTACTTTTCCATAAGTAATTTCACCAGTTGCTCTATCTATAATTTTTGTCGATGCTCCTATATAAACTCCCATTGATATAACAGCGCCTTCTTCAACTAATACACCTTCAGCAATTTCAGATCTTGCCCCAACAAAACAATTATCTTCAATAATTACTGGTCCAGCTTGCAATGGCTCAAGTACGCCACCAATACCAGCTCCACCAGAAATATGACAATTTTTTCCTACCTGCGCACAAGAGCCCACTGAAGCCCATGTATCAATCATAGTTCCTTCATCAACGTAAGCTCCAAGGTTTACAAATGAAGGCATAAGAACAGCATTTTTAGCAATAAATGATCCTCTTCTAACAACACCGTTTGGAACGTGTCTATAACCAGCTTTCTTCCAATCTTTTTCTTTCCACTTTACTGTTTTGCCAGGAACTTTATCATACCAAGTAGTGTAAGGACCTTTAGACATTGTCATTTTATTTACTCTAAAACTTAAAAGTATTGCCTTTTTAATCCATTGATTAACAACCCAATTGCCATTTATCTTATTAGCTACACGGATTTTTCCCTGATCAACTAAATCAATTGTTTCATTAATAGCTTTAATAATTTTTTTATCTGACTTTGGATTAACTTTCTCTTTTTTTTCAAAATTTTCGTTAATAATTTTTTCTAATTTATCTGTATTCATTTATCTCCTTTAAAAAATTAGCTAAGCTTTTAGTTTTGAAATTAACAAATTTTTCATCTGAATATTTTGCTGCCCATGGTTCATTATTTTCTATCCAAACAGTTTTCATTCCTAATTCGTATGCTGGTTTTAAATTTCTAGCAATATCTTCAAAGAATATACAATATTCTGGCTGAATTTTGTAATTTTCTATAATTTTTTTATAAGGTTCTATTGAAGGTTTAGGATAAAAATCAGAGTCTACTATATCAAAAACCCCATCAAATAATTGTTCTATCCCAATTCTTGAAGTTACATTTGAAGCGTGTGCCTTAGATCCATTAGTAAAAATAATTTTTTTTCCATCAAGTTTTGAAATTTGTTCTTTTAAATAATCATCTTTTTTTAAAAAGTTAAGATCTACATCATGAACAAATTCTAAAAATTCATTGGCATCAATATCATGATTTTTAATCATCCCATTAAGAGTAGTATTATATTCGTGGAAGTAATTTTTTTGAATTTTTTTAGCTTCATCAATACTAACGTTGAGTTTTTCTGAGATAAACTTTGACATTTTTTTATCTACTTGGTCAAAAACTTTTGTATCTCCAGAATAAAGAGTGTTATCTAAATCAAACAACCAATATTTTATTTTTTTTAATTCTTTCACTATCTTATTAAAGTCCCTGCACCTGTATCTGAGAAAATTTCATTTAAGATTGAATGTGGTTTTCTACCATCCATGATTACAACACCTCTTACACCATTACTGACAGCATCTAAGCAAGTATTTATTTTTGGTATCATTCCACCACTAATAGTTTGGTCTTTAATTAATTCTAATGTTTTTACTGAAGATATTTCTGTAATTAGTTTTTTTTCTTTATCTAAAACTCCTTCAACATTAGTCATCAGCAACAACCTTCTTGATTTAAGTGATTTAGCTATAGCACCTGCAGCAGTATCTCCATTAATATTATATACTTGATTATTTTTATCTAAACCCAAAGGCGCAACAACTGGTATTTTATTACTCTTTATTAAGTTCTTAATAATCTCTGTGTTAATTTTTTTTGGTATACCAACAAAACCTAATTCTTTATTTTCAGGCACAACATTTATTACATTACTTTTTTTACTATTTATCTGAGTGGCTTCAGAGCTTTTATTGTTTAAAGATTCAACTATATCTCTATTAAATTCAATTAAAACTTTTTCTACGATATTAATAATTTTTTGATCAGTAACTCTTAATCCATTTATAAATCTAGACTCAATATTTGATTTTTCTAACTCTCTTTTAATTCTTGGACCTCCACCATGAACAACAACAATTGAAAGACCAAGTCTATTTAAAATTTGAATATCTAAAATAAAGTTATTAAAAACTTCTCTATCAATTAAAACATTACCACCATATTTTATTACAATTGTATCTTCTTTATATTTTTCTACATATTTTTGAATATTAGAAATAGGTGGGGCATTATTAGGCCAAAGTTTTTTAATTTCCTCTGAGGAAAAATTTTTTGACATCTAGTTTGTTTTAACAGTTGTTTTTTTATTTATTACCCATTGTTGAGCAATAGTTAAAATATTATTGACTGTCCAATAAACAACTAAACCTGAAGGAAATGAGGCAAGTATAATTGTCAAAAATAATGGAAAGAATGCAAAAATTTTTGCTTGAACAGGATCAGCTGGAGCTGGATTTAGCTTTTGTTGAACCCACATTGAAGCTCCCATTAGAATTGGCCAAATACCAATAATCATGAAACTCGGAGGATCCCAAGGAATTAGCCCAAACAAATTAAAAATAGTTGTAGGATCAGCTGCTGATAAATCTTTAATCCATCCAAAAAATGGCTGATGTCTCATCTCGAGAGAAATAAAAAGCATTTTATAAATTGCAAAAAAGAATGGAATTTGAATTAATACTGGCAAACAACCAGATGCTGGATTAATTTTTTCTTTTCTATAAAGAGCCATCATTTCTTGCTGTAATTTTACTTTATCGTCTTTATGAAGTTCTTTAAGCCTCATCATTTCTGGTTGAACAGCTTTCATTTTTGCCATTGATTTAAATGAAAAGTTTGCAAGCGGGAAAAATATTAATCTTAAAGCAATAGTTAAGAGAACAATAGCAGTTCCAAAGTTTCCTGAAATTTTAAACAAATAATCAATCACAAAAAATAATGGCTTTGTGAAAAAATAAAACCAACCCCAATCAATTACTAAATCAAACTTTTTAATATTCTGTTTTTCAGCGTAAGTATCTATTGTTTCAACTTCTTTAGCAGCAACAAATAATCTAAGTTCATTAATTCCTGTTGATGATTGATTAATTACAGTTGGTTTATTAATTATATAATTTGCTTTAAATCCTTCATCATAAAGAAAAGTTGATTTGAAATTTTTACCAGACTCAGGAACAAAAGCTGTCATCCAATATTTATCAGTTATACCAAGCCAACCTTCATTTGACTCTCTAACAATTTTTTTCTCTTTTACATCATCGTAATCATCTTCTTTTAATTCTTCATCAAATACACCGATAAAACCTTCGTGTTGTATGTAAAAGTTTTGAATGTCATCTGGAATCTTGTTTCTAGTCATTTGAGCATATGGAAAAAGCTCTATAGAACTATTAGTATTATTCTTTACTTGTTGTGATATTTTAAAAAGATATTTATCATCAAGTTCTATTTTTTTTTCAAAAATAATTCCCTCTTTGTTATCCCATTGAATAATTACTGGAGATTTTTCAGTTAAAGTGTTATTACCTTTTACAGTCCAGACAGAGTTATTTGATGGTACTTTTATTTTATTGCCAATACTTGTCCATCCTGTTTCAATAAAGAACCCATTTTCTGTTTCTGATGGATATAAAAAAACTGTATTCTCGCCATCAACTACTTTTTGTTTATGTTTTTTAAACGATATATCATCAATTAAAGCTCCCTCTAAAGATAGTGATCCAATAATATTATCATTTTCAATTTTAATTCTTTTATTTTTATTAATTGCTTCTTCTCTAGTAACTTTTTTAATAATTATAGGTTGATTTATAGTAGGCGCTATTGAAGATTTGTTATTATTTTTTTCAACTTGTTGAGTATTATTTTGCTCAGCAGTTTTTCTAGGTGTTTCAAAAAAAGCTCCCCAAAATAATAATACAGACATTGAAAGAGCTATTGCTACAAAAACGTTTCTATTATCCATTAAATTTTTCTTTCTTTATCTCTTCTTTACTTGGAACATAATTATAGCTAGACCCACCACCTAATATTTTTATTGGATGACAAGTTAATATTCTTTTAACTCCTAATAAAGATCCACTAAGTAAACCATGTTGTTTTAGTGAGCCAATATAATATTCGGAGCATTCTTGATCATATCTACAATTACTACCCATTAATGGTGATAATAGATATTTATAGATCTTAATTAAGTATATTTGAAAGTTTATAAGTATTTTGATCATTTTATTTTTTTATTTTTCCAAAGCACTTTTCCATTATAGGCAAAAGTAAATCATGTTTTTGAGCATAGGCATTAGATTTTCCAAAAACTATATAAGTGTAATCTTTATCAATTGCACCTCTTTTTTTTAGCAACTTCTGGACAATTGCTTTTAATTTCCTTCTAATTTTGTTTCTTTTAACAGCATTCCCAATTTTTTTTTTCATCACAAAACTGATTAATAAGCTAGATTTAACTTTGGGTTTATAAAAATTCTTTGTAGCGAAAGATTGAAAAATAGTCTGAATGAACTTTTTTTTCTTTTAATGTTTTTTTGAATTGGAAGCTTTTTTTTAAGCTTTCAAGCTTAACCATTAAATAAATTATGTTGAGAGGGTTTTTCTACCTTTTGCTCTTCTTCTGGCGATAAGTTGTCTACCAGTTTTAGTTGCCATTCTAGCTCTAAAACCGTGTCTTCTTTTTCTAACTAAATTACTAGGTTGATAAGTTCTTTTCATAAATATTTTAAGGTATATATTTTAAATGATGTCTGTTGTACAGGATTAATATGAGTAAAAATTTAAAAATCACTTTAGGAGCAATTTATTTATTCATTTTAATCTCGTTTTTATATTTCTTGTTTTCAAAATTTGAGATTTCTAGAATAAATGATTTTTCATACTATAAATTAATACAGTCAAATATAGAGGAATTTATCGGAAAAAATTTAGTATTAAATCTATTTCTATTTTTTTTATTTTCATCATTTTGGGTGATACTTTTAGGTTTTGGAACACCAATACTTTTAATATCAGGAATATTATTTGGAAAATGGGCTGGGACATTAATCTCAACATTTTCAATTTCAATTGGAGCTTTGTTGCTTTACATGATTGCAAATTTCTTTTTTAAAGATTTAGTCAAAATTATGCTCATGGATAAATTTGAAAAATATATTGAGCGTTTTAAAAAAAATGAATTTTATTATTTTCTTGCCTTTAGGCTTTCCGGAGGTCTAGGAATACCATTTGGATTACAAAATATTTTACCTGTAATTTTTAACATAAAAAATAGTAATTACTTTTTTGGAAGCTTCTTAGGTTTTATACCAATGTTTTTTATTTGGAATTCAATTGGTTCTGGAATAAACAATTTTATTAAAGGTTCTAATAATTTTAATTTTATAAACTTAATAATTAATAAAGAAATTTATATACCAATATTAATTTTTTTAATTTTTATTTCTATTTCTATAGTAGTTAAAAAATTTTTCTTTAAATGATTGACCTTAATAAAAATAATTTAATAGATGATCCAAGTCCGTATTTAAGACAGCATAAAAATAATCCTGTTCATTGGCAAACATGGTCAAAAAATATCCTAGAAGAAGCTAAGAAAAATTCTAAACCTATTTTATTAAGCATCGGTTATGCAAGTTGTCATTGGTGTCATGTGATGGCACATGAAAGTTTTGAAGATAAAGAGACAGCTGATCTTATGAACAAATATTTTTTAAATATTAAAGTTGATAGAGAAGAAAGACCTGATCTAGATTTTGTATTTCAAAGTTCTTTTCAATTATTTAATCAATCTGGTGGAGGATGGCCTCTTACTATGTTTCTTGATGAAAATGGAGTACCGTTTATGGGTGGAACTTATTTTCCAAAAGTTCAAAAAACGGTTTACCATCTTTTAAAGAAGTTTTACAAAAAGTAAACGACTCATATAAAGAACAGAAAACAAATATTATTAATCAAAAAGATTTAATTATTAAAAATTTAGATTTAAAAAGAAGTTCAGTTTTAAGTCAGGATCTTAAACCAATTATAGAAGCGTCATTAAATTATTTGGATCCAGAAAAAGGAGGATACAAAGGTGCTCCTAAATTTCCTACATTTAATTTATTCGAAACACTTTTATATTTTTACAATACGACAAAAGATAAAAAATATTTAGAACCTGTTTCATTAATTTTAAAACAATTATGTTCAAAAGGAATTTATGATCATGTCGAGGGAGGCATCTCCAGATATACTGTGGATGATGCCTGGATTATTCCTCACTTTGAAAAAATGTTATACGATAATACTCAATTTATCTTACTTTTAGCTAAGTACTGTAAAATTAATAATGAAAATTATTTTAAAGACAAATTAGAGCAAACAATAGATTTTTTAAGATTAGAATTTTTAAATAAAGATAAATTATTAGGTTCCGCTTACGATGCTGATAGCGAAGGCGAAGAAGGCAAATACTATGTTTTCAAATATGAGGAAATAAAAAATATAGATAAAATTAATGAGTATTTTGAAGTAAGTGCATCAGGAAATTGGGAAAATAAAAACATTTTAGTGGAAAAAAACAAGCCACCTAAAGCGATAATAGAAAAACTTTTAGAGATAAGAAAAAAAGAAAAAAACCCTTTTTTGATGATAAATCTCAGCTTGATTTAAATTGTTTATGGATCAGTTCTTTGATTGCAGCGCATGAAATATTACCTGAAAATAAATATTTAGATCTAGCGGAAAACTTTTTCTCTCTTATTGAAGAAAAATATTTAAAAAAAAATATTCAACATTCTTACTCTAAAGAAATTGTGTTTTTGGAAGATTATGCTTTTTTAATTAATGCGTTGAATGACCTTTCAGATAAAACTATGAATTTTAAATATAAAGATTATGCAAATAAATTAAGTGATGAAACTTTTTCAAAATTTTATGTAAAAGAAAAGAATATATTTCAGAAAAATCAAAAAGATAATAATGATATTTTTTTTAATCCAATTGATATTGGTGACAATACTATTCCAAATGGAAATGCAATGATGCTTATAAATTTAGTCAGACTAGGAATGATGAAAGAAGCTAAAATATTATCAGATAGTCTAAATGGATATTTAAATATTTACAAAAATCACATGATGACAGCTGTAAGAGCTTTAGATTATTTTAATAATATAAATTCTGGTAAAAAATGCACAGAACAAGGTTGCAATATAGATGAAGCAAAAAATTAATTGGTTAGCATGGTTATTTTTAGTAATTTTATGGAATTATGGTTTTCCTAATGCCTCTCCATTCCAAGATGTTTTAGTTGCCGTAATTTTGTCTGTATTATTTATAATTATACAGAAGCTTCAATCAAGAGGGTTGCAAAAAACTAGCTCAAGAAGTAAATTTAAAAATTGATGAAGGGATATTTGTTATGGGAATTCATTATGATTACAAATCTACTCGTGGCGACAAGGCTATGAAAAAAGAGGCTAAGAGAAAAGCGCGAATAGAGCAAAGAAGAGCAAAAAGAGCTAACAACACCTCTAAAGAGTCCGAAGAAAAACCGATGCATGATATTGATAAACCCATAACGCTTGAGGACTTAACTAACCCAGACAATAAATAGTTATTTAATGAAATCTTTTGAAAAAAAAGATTCTCTTATTAAGAGTAGGGAAGCTGCTTTAAAAAAAAATTTAAAAAAAAGAAAAAAGTTAAAAAAAGAAAGTAAAAAAAATGACAGTTCTTTCAGATAAATGGATAAAAAATGCAGCTTCAAAAAAAGGTATGATAAGGCCTTTTGTAAGCAAACAAGTAAGAAAAGGAAAAATTTCATTTGGTTTATCTTCATATGGGTATGATGCAAGGGTTTCTAATGAGTTTAAAATATTTACGAACGTAAATTCAGGTATTGTAGATCCTAAAGTTTTTAAAAAAGAGAGTTTTGTCACAAAGGTTGGTAAAGAATGTATTATTCCACCTAACTCTTTTGCTTTAGCTAGAACCATGGAATATTTTAAAATTCCTGATGATGTTCTAGTTATCTGTTTAGGTAAATCAACTTATGCCAGATGTGGAATTATCGTAAACGTAACTCCTTTGGAACCCTGGTTGGGAAGGTCATGTTACATTGGAGTTTTCAAATACAACTCCATTGCCAGCAAAAATTTATGCCAATGAAGGAGTTGCTCAATTTGTTTTTCTTAAAGGTAATGAAAAACCTAGTGTTACTTATGCCAAAAGAAAAGGCAAATATATGAAGCAAAAAGGTGTTACGTTACCTAAAGTTTAAATTCTTAAATGCAAAAACTCATAATTAAAGGAAAGAGGTATCTGAATGGAAAAATTTTGATATCAGGTTCTAAAAATGCAACATTACCAATTTTAGCAGCATGCATATTAAGTAATGATATTAAACTTCAAAACATTCCTTTAGTAAAAGATATTTTTACGATGGTTGAGCTTTTGGAGTTCATTGGACTTAAAGTAAAAATATTTAAAAAACAGAATACTTTAGAGATTTTAAATAATGGTAATAAAATTAATACTTTAGCACCATACAGACTTGTAAAGACAATGAGAGCTGGAGTATTAGTTCTTGGTTCATTATTAACAAAATATAAAAAAGCAAAAGTCTCTCTACCTGGTGGTTGCGCTATAGGAACCAGACCCGTTGATTTACATTTATTTGCATTAAAAAAAATGGGTGCAAAAATTAAAATTAAGAATGGATATATAATAGCTGAAGCAAAAAAAGGGTTGAAAGGTTCAACAATAAAATTTCCTTCAATTTCGGTTGGAGCAACTGAAAATGCTTTATTGGCTGCATTTAATGCAAAAGGAAAAACAATTTTAAAAAATTGTGCAATTGAACCTGAAATTAAAGATTTAATTTCATTTTTAATAAAATTAGGAGCCAATATTAAATTATCTGGAAGAACTATAATTATTAATGAAAGTATCAATAAAAAACTTAAGGTTAATCATAAAGTTATGTTCGATAGAATAGAAGCTGGAACATATTTAATTGCAAGCGCATTAGTTGGTAAAAAGATTACTATAGATAGAATTAATCCAGAAATAATAAAAACAGAAATAAATATACTTAAAAAGATAGGTGTCAAAATTAAAAAAAATAAATCTTCAATTACAATTCTTAATAGTAAAAATTTGAAAAAGATTAATATTTCAACAAAACCCTATCCCGGTTTTCCTACTGATCTTCAAGCTCAACTAATGGTTCTTTTAACACAAGCAGAAGGCATTTCTAAAATAAAAGAAGATATATTTGAAAATAGATTTATGCATGTTCCAGAGTTAAATAGAATGGGTGCAAAAATAGAAACAAACAATAAAATTGCAATCATTAATGGTCCAACAAAGTTAACAGGAGCAGAAGTAATGGCAACTGATTTGAGGGCTTCAGTAAGTTTAGTTTTAGCAGGACTAGTTGCTGAAAATAGAACAATAATTAATAGAATTTATCATCTTGATCGAGGCTATGAGTTTTTAGAAAAAAAATTAAAAAGTTGTAAAGCAGAAATTAGAAGAGTCTAATGGTGGTTAAAAATTTAAAATTAATAGCAAAAACTGAGGAAGATATAAAAGTTGTATCAGCTCACCTTCAAGACTCAATTTTGAGTGTTGCAGATATTGCTAATTTAAAAAAAAATAAGATTTTTCTTATGCAATTAAATCGTTTTATGTGGGAAGATGTAGAAAAAGGAGTTTTTAGAAAAAATAAGCGAATTAGAACAGTTTTGAAATTTGAAAATGTCTTAAAAGTATTCTCAAAAAATATTAATCAGAAAAAAAAAGATAATTTCTTGGACTTTCTAGCTATTGAAACTATTAAGATGCCTGATAATAACTATGAAATGAAAATAACTTTTGCTGGAGACTCAATCATTAGAATTATAGCAGAAGTCATTGAAGTGACTTTAGATGATCAAGGAGAGGCTTGGGATACTAAAAATAAACCAAAACACCAGGTAATTTAATGATAAAAACTTTTAATTATAACAAAAATGGAGCCTCTAAAACCCTAGAGGTTTTTTTAAATAGACGAAAATCTACTCAAAAAAACATAGCTTCTTCGGTTTATAAGATAATTAAAGACGTAAAAAGAAATGGAGATAAAGCTGTTTTAAACTATGAAAAAAAATATTCAAAGATAAAAACAAAATCTAATAAAATTTTTTTTTCAAATAAAGAAATTAATCAAATTGCTAAAAAAACAGATATTAAAATAAAAAAAGCTATAGATTTAGCATTTACTAGAATTAAAAAATTTCACTTAAAACAAAAAGTTTCAAATTTTAAGTTTAAGGATAAGTATAATAACGAACTTTCTTATAAATATTCATCAATAGGTAAAGTTGGAGTTTATGTACCTGGTGGTACTGCAAGTTACCCAAGTACAGTTTTAATGAACTGTATTCCTGCTATCGTAGCAGGTGTGAAAAATATATATTTAACTACACCTTCTTTAGACTCAAAAATAAATCCAGCGGTAGTTTATGCTGCTAAAAAATGTGGAGTAAAAAAAATTTATAAAACTGGAGGAGCTCATTCAATTGCTGCTTTAACATATGGTACAAAAAACTTTGAGAAAGTTGACAAAATAGTTGGACCTGGAAATGCTTTTGTGGCATTTGCAAAAAAAGAGGTTTTTGGAGATGTAGGTATAGATATGGTAGCTGGACCTTCGGAAGTAAGTATTGTAGGTGATAAATATTCTGATCCAAAATTAATAGCCGCAGACTTAATCGCCCAAGCCGAGCATGATGTTTATGCTCAATCAATTTTAATTACAGATAATAAAAAATTGATAAGCTCAGTTAATAAAAATTTAAAACAACAATTAGTTAATTTACCAAAAAAAAAAATTGCTACTCAAAGCTTAAAAAAGTTTGGATTAGCAATATACACTAATAAAAGAAATAAAATTTCAGAGATAATTAATATAATAGCACCAGAACATTTAGAGTTATGTACTTCATTTAATAATAGATTAATTAAAGATGTAAAAAACGCAGGCTCAATATTTATTGGAAAATTTTCACCTGAAGCCATCGGTGATTATTTGGCAGGACCTAACCATGTTCTGCCTACTTCTGGTTCAGCACGATTTTCTTCAGGTTTGTCTGTTAACGATTTCTTAAAAAGACATTCGTTAATAAAAATAACAAAAACAGGTATTGAAAGATTAGGCGCATCGGTTATAAATTTAGCAAAGTATGAGAATTTAGATGGTCATGCGAACTCTGTAAAAATAAGATTAAAAAAGGTTAAATAATTGGCGAAACAAGAAACTTTAGAATTTAAAGGAAAAGTAACAGAACTTTTACCTAATGCTATGTTTAGAGTTAAATTAGAAAATAATCATGAAATCTTAGCTCATACAGCTGGGAAACTAAGAAAAAATAGAATAAGAGTTTTAGCTGGAGACAATGTAATGGTTGAAATGACACCATACGATTTAACTAAAGGTAGAATTACTTTTAGATTTTAGGCCTTGTAGCTCAGTAGTAGAGCAGTACCCTGAAAAGGTATGTGTCGTAAGTGCGATTCTTACCAAGGCCACCACCCACAAGTTTTACACATCGAAAAACAAAAATTAATCTGATAATTATTTCAAGATGGATAAAAAGATAGGATTATTTTGGTTAAGAGATGACTTTCGATTTATAAAAAATCATGGGTTAATTGAGGCTACTACTAAACATAATCAAGTGGTGGTTTTTTATCTTTATAAAAAAGATATATATAGTGATCAAGAGGCTCAAAAATGGTGGTTAAGTAGATCACTATCAAATTTTAAAAAAAAACTAAATGAATTAAACATTTCTCTTGAAATAGTTGAAACTCATTCATTTAAAATTTTCTTTGACTCTCTGATTAAAAAAAAAGACTTCGCAATTTATTGGAATAAGGTTTATGAGCCAGATTATTTAAAATTTGATGAATATTTATTTAATATTTTTAAAAATAAAAACATCTATCACAAAAGATTTAGAGGAAATGCTCTTAATGAAATCGATGAAGTAAAAAAAGGTGATGGAACTCCATTCAAGGTGTTCACTCCTTTTTGGAGAACAGCAGAAAAATTTTTCTCTGAAAAGATACCATCAAAAGAGAGAACAATTAAGAAATGTAAAAATAAAACAAATTATTTTAAAAATTGTATTAATGCAGAGAAGATATTACCTAAAAAAGATTGGTTTAAAAATTTTGAAAAAATTTGGCTTCCAGATGAACAACATGCTTTAAAAGAATTACAAAATTTTATTAAAGAGAGAATAACGAATTATTCTGAAGGGCGGAACTTTCCAAACATAGTAGGCACATCTAAATTATCTCCATTTATAAAATTTGGTCAACTTCATGTTGAAACAATATGGGATGAATGTATTAAAAAAAAATCAAAAACAATTGGAACGTCAAAATTTCTAACAGAAATTGGCTGGCGTGAATTTAATCATTCATTAATAAATCATTTTCCACACATGTTAAAAGGCAATTACTCCAAAAAATTTGATAAATTTCCGTGGCAAAAAAATTCTAAATTTTTAAATGCATGGAAAAAAGGACTAACTGGATATCCAATAGTTGATGCAGGGATGAGAGAACTTTATTCTACTGGTTGGATGCATAATAGAGTTAGAATGATAGTTGGTTCATTTTTAGTAAAACACTTATTAATTAATTGGAAAGAAGGTGAAAAATATTTCAGAAATTGTTTGTTAGATTATAGCCCGGCCAGTAATGTTGCAGGATGGCAGTGGGTTGCAGGCTGTGGGGCAGATGCCGCACCATACTTTAGAATATTTAATCCAATTCTTCAGGGTGAAAAATTTGATAAAGAAGGTGAATACGTTAAAAGATGGGTGCCTGAATTAAAAAATTTATCAAAAAAATTTATTCACAAACCTTGGGAATTAAATGATGAAAAATTTAAATTAGGTAGAGATTATCCTCATCCGATTGTAAAACATGAGGAAGCAAGATCAAAAGCTTTAAATGCTTTTAAAAAAATTTAAAAAAATTAAATATTTCCATGACAGTGTTTGAATTTTTTTCCTGAACCACATGGGCATTTTTCATTTCTTCCAACTTTTTTATCAGATTTATTCTCTATAACTTCCTCTTTTTTCTTTTGTTTTTTCTTCAGATGAAACTACAATATTTAGATTTAAGAGAAATTTAATTAAATCATTTTTTATTTTTGATAATAATCCTTCAAATAATACAAAAGCTTCTTTTTTAAACTCAGATAAAGGATCTTTTTGACCATATTGTCTAAGGCCGATAACTTGTCTTAGTTGTTCGAGATATTGCAAATGTGATCTCCAAGAAAAATCAATGATTTGTAAAAATATTTTTTTTTCTAAAATATCATTTTGATCTTTACCTAAAATTTTAATTCTTGAATTTTTCTTATCAGAGTAGATATTTTTGATTTTGTTATTAAATTCATTTTCTTTTAACTTTCCATAATTTATTAAATCACCATCAATAATTGAATTTCCGGTTATATTTTTAACTTCAGAAAGGTAATTTTTCTCATCCCCAGATTTTTGAAAGTTTAATCTAGCTGAATTTAAGTTTTTTAATATCTCATCAAAAAAATCATCCAAAATTACCTCAATACTATCTTCTTTAAGTATTTTTAATCTTTGAGAAAATATTACTTGTCTTTGATCATTCATTACATCATCAAATTTAATTAATGTTTTTCTTATATCAAAATTTCTGCTCTCAACTTTTTTTTGAGCTCTTTCCATAGCTTTGTTAATCCAAGGGTGGTCAATAGACTCATTTTCTTTGAGACCTAGTTTTTTAAGCATTCCATCAATTGAATCCCCACCAAAAATTCTCATTAATTCATCCTGAAGACTTATAAAAAAAATTGTACTGCCAGGGTCTCCTTGTCTTCCAGATCTTCCTCGTAACTGATTATCAATTCTTCTACTTTCATGACGTTCTGTTCCTATGATAAATAATCCACCAAGCTCTTTGACTTTTTTTTCATTAACTCTGATCTCTTCAATATTTTCTTTTTTTCCATCTAGAATAAAATCTTTGTTCCCTCCAAGTTTTATGTCTGTACCTCGACCTGCCATATTAGTAGCTATTGTCACAGCTCCAATTTTTCCTGCTTCTGCAATTATTTGTGCCTCTTGTTCGTGGTGTTTTGCATTAAGAACATTATGTTTAATTTTTTTACTGTTTAAATAATTTGAAATTTTTTCTGATTTTTCAATACTTGTTGTTCCAACTAACACCGGTTGACCTTTGTTATTACATTCAATTATTTTATTTGATATTGCATGATATTTTTCTTTTTCAGTACGAAAAATTTGATCATTGAAATCTTTTCTCATCGTCTCTTTATTTGTAGGGATCGAAACCACATTCAATTTATAAATGTCAAAAAATTCTTCAGACTCTGTCATTGCAGTTCCAGTCATACCAGCTAACTTTTTATAAAGTCTAAAATAGTTTTGGTAAGTGATTGATGCTAAAGTTTGATTTTCTTCTTGGATTTTAACATTTTCCTTAGACTCAATTGCCTGGTGAAGTCCATCTGAAAACCTTCTTCCATCTAAAACTCTTCCTGTAAACTCATCTATAATTTGAACTTTGCCATCTCTCACAATGTAGTCTGTATCTTTTTTAAAAATTAAATTAGCCTTAAGTGCTTGATTAACATGATGAACCAGATCTAAATTAGCAGGATCATAAAAGTTATTATTTTTAAGTATTCTTTTTTGAATTGCGAGTTTTTCAATTTTATCAATTCCTAGATCTGTTAGAATTACGTTTTTATTTTTTTCATCTAACTCATAATCTTTTTTTTCTAAATATTTAATAAAATTATTTGATGTTTCATATAATGTTGTTTTGTCTTCTAGCTTTCCTGAAATTATTAAAGGTGTTCTAGACTCATCAATTAGAATGCTATCTACTTCATCAACAATGCAAAAGTTATGATCTCTTTGAACCATGTCATTAAGCTCATACTTCATATTATCTCTTAAATAATCAAACCCTAGTTCATTGTTAGTTGCATAGGTAATATCATTAGAATAGTTTTTCTTCCTTTCCACATCATCAATATCATTTGTTATACATCCCGTAGTGACACCTAGATAATTGAAAACTTTACCCATCCACTCAGAATCTCTTTTTGCAAGGTAATCATTTACTGTTACAATATGAACTCCTTTCCCTGTCAATGAATTTAAATAAGCGGGCAAAGTTGAGACAAGAGTTTTACCCTCACCAGTTTTCATCTCAGCTATTTTTCCTTGATGAAGTATTAATCCCCCCGCAAGCTGAACATCATAGTGTCTCTCACCTAAGGTTCTCTTAGCGGCTTCTCTAACTAAAGCAAATGTTTCTGGAATAATTTCATTAATATTTAAGGAACCATCTTGAGCCTTTTTTTTATAAATAAAAGTTTTTTCTTTAAAATCTGCCTCAGTTAAAGACTTGATCTCGTTTTCTTTACTATTAATAGCCTCAATAATATTTTTGATTTTATCTAATTGTTGTTGATTAGAGCTTTTAAATATTTTACTAAAAGTTCTTGTAAATAAATTCATTTTACATCTATATATGTATTATTTAATTAAATTAAACTGTAATAATGACAATAAATATTAAAAATTTCTTAAGCGATAAAACAAAACTATCAAAAATGGGTGAGTTTCAGAACCTTAAACAAATTGAAGGTTTAGAAATGGCTTCTATATCAGCAGATTTGTATAAGGATGGAAGAGATGATTTAGCGTTATTTTATTTTTCAAAGGGAGCAAATTATGCAACATTAACTACATCAAATAGCATCACTGCAGAATTTATACCTTGGAATAATAATTCTCATAAAAAAATAATTAAAGGTCTTTTGGTAAACACAAAAAATGCTAACACATTTACTGGCAAACAAGGAAAAGAAAGTATTGATACGTTAGCAAAAAATTTATCTAGAATATTAACAATTAAAGAGTCTAAAAATCAGAAAGGAACAAGTGAAACAGTAAAAATAAAAGATCTCATTTTTGCTTCTACAGGAGTAATAGGCGAAGAGTTTCCAGTTGAACAAATCAAAGATAGACTTACCTGACTTAGTAGACAAATTAAGAGCAGAACATAATAAAATGTATTGGATTAAAATGGCTTCTGCAATTATGACAACTGACACGAAGCCCAAAGTAGCTTATGAAGAAATAATTATTGGAGATGAACTAATCAAAATTTCTGCTATTGCAAAAGGATCTGGAATGATTGCCCCAAATTTAGCTACTATGCTTTCATTCATATTCACTAATGCTGATATTAATTCTAATTTATTAAAAACATTATTAAAGAGAGCAGTTGCTAATTCTTTTAATGCAATAACAGTAGACAGCGATCAATCAACAAATGATATGGTTACTATTTTTTCTACAAGGGCAGTTAAAATAGGACCAAATATTTCTTTGAACGATAAAGCAGTTCAGAAATTTGAAATTGCTTTAAAAAATTTGTGTTTAAATCTTGCTAAGCAAATAGTTGTTGATGGTGAGGGAGCTAAAAAATTTGTAACAGTAAATGTAATTAATGCTAAATCTTTAGGAAGTGCAAAAAATATTGCTTTTTCAATTGCTAACTCTCCTTTATTCAAAACTGCTATTGCTGGAGAAGATCCTAATTGGGGAAGAATTGCTATGGGGATTGGCAAGTCAGGAGAATTAGTAGATCAAAAAAAATTAAAAATTAAAATTGGAAATTTTGTTGTTGCAGAAAATGGGAGAATTTCTGAGAGCTATGATGAAAAAAAATTAAAAGAATATATGCAATGGGGTTCGATCAGTATCGAAATAAATCTTAAACTTGGTAATGATAGTTTTACATGTTACACATGTGATTTTACACACGACTATATAGACATTAATGCTGATTACAGAAATTAGATGATTAAATATAATTTAAAATGCCATAAGGATCACGAGTTTGAAAGTTGGTTTTCAAGCTCAGAGGAATTTGAAAAATTAACTAAAAGAAAATTATTGGAATGTATTTATTGTTCATCAAAAAATATAGATAAATCTATAATGTCTCCAATGGTATCAAATTCAAAAAGTAAAAATGAAGAATTTGATATTATGGGAAAAGATTTAAAGAATCATAAAAATAAACTTCTTAAATTAAGAAAATATATAGAAAAAAACTTTGATTATGTTGGGAAGGACTTTAGCAAAAAAGTAAGAGAAATTTATTATGATAAAAAAAATAAAAAAGCAATTTATGGAACAACAACTTCTGAGGAAAGGAAGGAATTATCTGAAGAAGGAATAGATTTATTATCAATTCCTTGGGTTAATAAAGACAACTAATTTTTCAAGCTACAAATAATATAGTTTACAGATAAGTCTGATGATTTTTTCCATCTTTTAGTAAATGGATTAAATTTTAATCCACTAATATCTTGTGTAATGAGTTTTTCTTTAGTTAAATAATTTTCTAATTCTTCAGGTTTTAAAAACTTATTCCAATCATGGGTTCCGATAGGAAGCCATCTTAAAATATATTCAGCACCAATAATTGCCTTAATGTACGAAGTTAAAGATCTATTTAATGTAGCAGTAAACATTAATCCATTTTTTTTTAATAATTTTTGGCAAGATTTAATATATAGATCAACATTATCAACATGTTCAACAATCTCTAGATTTAAAATTACATCATAAGTTTCAAAATCTTTTAATTTTTCTGGTGAAGTATTGACATAATTTATTTCTAAACCACTTTCCATAGAATGCATTTTTGCAATATTGATATTTTTTTCAGATGCATCAATTCCTGTAACTTTAGCTCCAAGCCTTGTCATTGGCTCGCTTATCAATCCTCCACCACATCCGATATCTAGAATTTTTAGACCCTCTAGTGAATTTGTTTTATCTTTTTTTATCTTGAAGTGTTTTTTTATATTTTCTGTTATGTATTCAATTCTAATAGGATTAAACATATGAAGGGGTTTAAACTTTCCATTAACATCCCACCATTCTTCAGATAATTTTGAAAACTTTTGAATTTCTTCTTTATTTATAGTAGTACTCATTTTTAAATTATTTAAATTAATATTAATATCTATATTTTATTATATTACATTCTTAAATGACTAAAAAAGTACTAAAGTTTGGTGGAACATCTGTTGGAACCATTGAAAGGATTCAACATGTTGCTAGTATTGTTAAAAAAGAGCATTTAGCCGGAAATAATGTAGTTGTAATTGTTTCAGCAATGGCAGGAAAAACTAATGAACTTATTAAACTTTCAAAAGAAATTTCTGATAAATTCAACAAAAGAGAGCTAGACGTTCTTTTATCTTCAGGAGAGCAAGTGACAAGCGCACTTCTCGCTGGCGCCTTAATAAAATTAAATATTAAAGCTAAATCATTGTTGAATTGGCAGATACCAATTTTAACAGAAGGAGAACATTCTAACGCGAGAATAACTAATATGAATGTTGAAAAAATAAATGAGCATTTGAATGAAAAAGGGGTTGTGATTATTCCAGGCTTTCAGGGTATTTCAAAAAGTGCAGATATTACAACAATAGGAAGAGGAGGCTCCGACGCAACAGCTGTAGCTGTAGCAAAATTATTAAACGCGGACACTTGTGAGATATATACTGATGTAGATGGAGTGTATTCTACAGATCCTAATAAAATTCCAGTAGCAAAAAAAATTGATAAAATTTCTTATGATGAAATGTTGGAATTGTCATCTCTGGGAGCAAAAGTAATGCAATCATCTGCTGTTCAAACCGCGATGATGTATGATATTCCTCTAGAAGTTAAATCAACTTTTACTGAAAGAAAAGGTACAAAAATTTTTAACCAAGAAAATATTGATTACACAAAAAGTGTTACAGGCGTAGCTTATTCAAAAGATGATGCAAAAATTACTCTCATTGGTGTAGAGGACAGACCAGGAGTTGCTGCTAATATTTTTGAACCTCTTAGTAAAGCACAGATCAATGTTGATATGGTAATACAAAATATTTCATCAGATCAAAAAACTACAGATGTTACATTTACTGTAAAAAGGGATGATGTAGCTAAAACTAAAGAGATTTTAAAAGAAAAAAGTGAGATAAAATATAAAGACATTATTCACAATGATAAAGTTGCTAAGGTTTCTATTGTAGGAGCAGGAATGGTTTCTACTCCCGGTGTTACCTATAAAATGTTTAGAGGTCTTTCAGACGAGAAAATAAATATTTTAGCTATCTCTACCTCTGAAATTAAATTATCAGTTATTATAGATGAAGATAATACTTTAAATGCAGTAAAAAAATTACATACAATTTTTGATCTTGATTAATGGAAGTTAGACCTCACAGAGTAATTAATAGAAAAATTACAAAAGAAATTAAGGTTGGCAATGTTAAAGTTGGTGGTAATGCACCAATTAGTGTTCAATCGATGACAAATACACTTACAACAGATATTAAAGGAACTATTAATCAAATTCACTCATTAGAGGATGCAGGCGCAGATATTGTTAGAGTCTCTTGTCCAGATGAAGAATCCACTAAGGCTTTAAAAGAAATTATTAAAGAAGTTACAGTGCCAATAGTTGCTGATATTCATTTTCACTATAAAAGAGCAATAGAAGCAGCTGAAATGGGAGCAAGTTGTTTGAGAATTAATCCTGGCAACATAGGAGATAAACAAAGAATTTTAGAGGTGATTAAAGCCGCTAAAACTAATAATTGTTCTATAAGAATAGGGGTTAATGCAGGCTCACTAGAAAAAAATTTATTAGAAAAATATAAAGAACCATGTCCAGAAGCACTAGTTGAAAGCGCTCAACACAATATAAAACTTTTGGAAGATAATGATTTTTTTAATTTTAAAATAAGTGTCAAATCTTCAGATATTTTTTTAACTGTAAAGGCATATAAAAAATTATCACAAATTTGTAATTATCCTTTGCATCTTGGAGTTACTGAAGCTGGAGGTTTATTTACAGGAAGTATAAAATCTTCAATTGGAATTGGTCAACTGTTAATGGATGGAATTGGAGATACAATAAGAGTTTCTCTATCATCAGACCCTGTTGATGAAGTAAAAGCTGGTTTTGAAATTCTAAAATCTTTAGGGATACGATCAAGGGGTGTAAATATTATTTCATGCCCATCATGTGCAAGACAAGCTTTTCCAGTAATTGAAACTGTAAAAGTATTAGAGGAAAAATTATCACACATTAAAAAACCCATTAGTCTGTCAATAATTGGCTGCGTTGTTAATGGGCCAGGTGAAGCTGCTCAAACTGAAATAGGTCTTACTGGCGGCGGTCAAGATAGTAATCTTTTATACCTTTCAGGTGTACCTCATTCAAAGGTTCCAAGTTCTGAAATCATTGAAAAAATTGTAAAAATGGTAGAAGAGAAAACTAAAGATTAACTTAATTATGGTTCCTATAGACAAAGTAAAAGATATTATTAATAAACATATTAGTTTGGAAAAAGAGCTTTCTGCTGGGAATATTGATCCAAAGTTATTTGCAAAAAAATCAAAAGAATATTCAAATCTTGGTAGCATCATTGATACAGCTAAGTCATTTGTTAAGTTTGAGGATGAAAAAAAAGATTTAGAAAATATAGCTAAAGATAAATCTAATGATCCTGAAATGATTGAATTAGCCGAGAAAGATCTTAGTGAACTACTTAAAAGTAAACAAAAGTGGGAGAATGATCTAAAAATTTTTTTACTGCCAAAAGACGAGGACGATGATAAAAACGCAATTGTAGAAATTAGAGCTGGAACTGGAGGATTGGAAGCCTCACTTTTTTGTGCAGACTTATTTAAAATGTATGAAAAAGTTTGTTCTAAAAAAAAATGGAATTTAGAAATTATTAATATTTCAAAAAGTGAAGCAGGTGGTTTTAAAGAAGTTATTTTTTCAGTTAATGGAAATGATATTTATTCATACCTTAAATATGAGTCTGGTGTTCATAGAGTTCAAAGAATACCTGAAACAGAAACTCAAGGAAGAGTACATACGTCAGCAGCTACTGTTGCAGTGCTACCAGAAGCTGAAGAGGTTGACATAGAAATTAAAGACTCAGATTTAAGAATTGATGTTTTTAGAGCAGGCGGACCGGGTGGGCAATCAGTTAATACAACAGATAGCGCTGTTAGAATAACGCATATTCCAAGTGGAGTAGTTGTAAGCCAACAAGATGAAAAATCTCAACATAAAAATAAAGCTAAAGCCTTAAAGATTTTAAGATCAAGAGTTTATGAGGCAGAGAAAAGAAAAAAAGATCAGGAAAGATCAAGCAATAGAAGAAGTCAAATTGGATCAGGAGATAGATCAGAGAGAATAAGAACTTACAATTTTCCACAAGGACGAGTTACTGATCATAGAATTAATTTAACTTTACATAAATTAGATGAATTTTTAAGTGGGGACATACACGAAGAAATGAATCAAGAACTTCGATTAAAAGAACAAAATTTAAAACTTGAAAATCTAAATTCATGAAAGTTTTAGAAGTAATAAAAACAGGATCAAAGTTGCTTAAAGAAAAAAATATTTCATCTCATGTTCTTGATACAGAATTACTTCTTTCAAAAAGTTTAAATAAATCTAGAGAGGAATTGTTGATAAATTTAGATCAAAATATTAACAAAAGAGACCTTACAAATTTTAATAAATATTTAATTAGAAGATCCAATAAAGAACCGATTGCTTATTTGCTAGGAGAAAAAGAATTCTGGAGTAAAAAATTTTTTGTAAATAAAGATACATTAATACCAAGACCAGAAACTGAGCTATTAGTGGAAAAATTAGTTACCATTTATAAAGAAAAAAAAATAACTATTTTAGATATAGGTACTGGGACAGGATGTATAATTGCAAGTCTATTAAGTGAGCTAAAAAATTCTAGTGGCACGGCAGTTGATATTTCTAGAGAGGCAATTCTTGTTGCAAAGAAAAATGCTTGTAAATTTAAGCTTTCTGATAGAATTAAGTTTTTACATAAACCCTTTGAAGAGCTTTACGGAAAAAAATTTGATTTAATTGTTTCTAATCCACCATATATAAAACGAATGGATATTAAAAATTTAAGTGATGATATAAAAAAGTTTGAGCCTAGAATGGCCTTAGATGGAGGTAATGATGGACTTGACCTTATTAAAAAAGTTATTTACAAATCTAAAAAAATCTTAAAGATTAATGGAACGCTCGCCTTAGAAATTGGGAATGAGCAAATAAAAAAAGTTTCAAAAATATTAATAGATAACAAATTTAGAATTAAATGCGTTATTAAAGATTATAAAAACAATGTAAGGTGCGTATTTGCGGAGTACAGATAAATGAATAACAATAGAAGAAGAAATTTTAGACCCAGAGTTCAGAAGAATAACTTTAGAAGAAGAAGTGGTTCATTAAACTCAAATAATTCAAATAGTTTAAATAATAACGGTAATATGAATTTTAATAGAAATGGTTCTATGAACAATATTCATAATGTAGAAAAGACAATGCAGAAATATCAACAACTAGCAAAAGATGCTCAAAGTAATGGTGATCCAGTTTTATCACAAAATTATTTACAACATGCTGATCACTACTTAAGAAGATATAATGAACTGAATGAAAGAAGAGAGAATTCAATTGAAAAACCTATCCCAGAAGAAAAAACTTTATCAAACGAAGAAAATCAAAAACCAGAAATTCAACAAACTACTAACTGAACTTAAATTATCTAAGTTCTGCTAGTTTTAAATCTATCTTAATTCTATCTAACTCAAATTGTTTTCTCTCATCACCTTTAAGAGTTTTACCAGATGGTAATTTTAATTTTTGAGAATTTACTTTTTTTCCATTAACTATAACTTCATAATGTAAATGAGGTCCAGTTGATAATCCTGTTGATCCAACATAACCAATTATTTGTCCTTGTTTCACTTTTCTTCCTTCTTTAATACCTTTAGCAAAAGCTTTCATGTGAGCATAAATAGTTTCATAGGTTGAGTTGTGTTTAATTTTTACACAATTACCTCCTCCACCACACCATCTAGCTCTAGTAACTGTTCCTGAACCCGAGGCCATTATTGGAGTTCCACTTGGTGCAGCAAAGTCTGTTCCTCTATGCATTTTATTATAACCAAGAATTGGATGTTTTCTCATACCAAAGGAAGAAGATAAGCGAGCTCCATTGATGGGAGTTTTCATTAAAGATTTTGTAATACTTTTTCCTTTTATATCATAATAATCTTCTTCATTTTTATATTTAAAATTATATAAGTTTATCTCCTCTCCATTTACATACATTGATGCATAAATTATTTTTCCAGTATCTCTAACTTTTTTATTATCATCTTCAAATTTTTCATAAAAAATTTCAAACCAGTCTCCTTTTCTAATATCTCTCTGAAAGTCTACTTCAAATCCAAATATTCTAGCAAATTCTACAATTATATTTGGCTCCACGCCCGAAGAAACTGCTGAACTGTATAAATTATTTGTAATAACTTTTTTTACTACAACTTCTTTTTTATATAATTGTAAAATATTTTCTTTAACAATGAAGTTGTCTTGTGATTTTCTAACTTCTACACTAGTTGTATTATTTATTGGATATAAAAAATTTACAATTGTTTTAGATCCATCCTCTAGTTTTTTTAAAATTATTGATAGTTTTCTTCCTGAGTAAATATTGGCTAATTTTTTTTCCTTTAACTTCAATGAAATTTTTTTAATATCTTCATCTCTTATTTTGTATTTTTTTAATATTTTTTCTACAGTATCATTGTTTTTAATTACATATTCTATCTCTTCGTATGGGCTGTTTATTTTTGAGATAAAAAAATTTGCTAAATTTGAAAATTCATTATTTTCAGTAATTTCTTTAAAATTATCTGAATTTTCTTTATTTTTTTTATCAATTAAATTGGATGAAACAAAAAAAAGTCCTGAAAAAATAAATATTAATGAAATTAAAAGTAATAGGATTAAAGTTTTTAATTTGAATAGATTTTAGACTAATTGTTGAAAATAAATTGTATCTTTTCTTTACGAGATTTCTTATTTTTTGGATTAGCGTCATAGTTGTTTTTTATAAAAATAAAATCCTATTTGCAATGCCAGATGGCCTAAAAAGCCCGATTTTACTGGTTATTTAAGGCAATATACGCCTTGACTTATAACTAATTTGTAATAAAACCAGCGCTCACCTCTACGAAATTAATTATTTAACGTAGCTAGAGGTGTGTAGATTTTAAACTTTAAAATCTTAGCTTTTTTAAATTGTAAATTTTAAGAAGAGAAGTGTGGACGGCTAGGTTAATAAAGAAATTGTCGTACACACTTTAACGAAAAAATAACTTTAATTTACCTTAAAGTTATTAAAGCTAGTGTGCGCCGTTATTAAACTTGAGAGTTTGATCATGGCTCAGAACGTACGCTGGCGGCACGCCTAACACATGCAAGTCGAACGCAGTAGCAATACTGAGTGGCAAACGGGTGAGTATAATGTGGGAATCTGCCTTTTGGTTTGGAATAACACGGGGAAACTTGTGCTAATACCGAATAAGCCTTTACGGGGAAAGTTTTAACGCCGAAAGATGAGCCTGCACTTGATTAGCTAGTTGGTAAGGTAAAAGCTTACCAAGGCAACGATCAATAGCTGTTCTTAGAGGAAGACCAGCCACATTGGGACTGAGACACGGCCCAGACTCCTACGGGAGGCAGCAGTGGGGAATCTTGCACAATGGGGGAAACCCTGATGCAGCGATGCCGCGTGAGTGAAGAAGGCCCTTGGGTTGTAAAACTCTTTCGTCGGGGAAGAAAATGACTGTACCCGAATAAGAAGGTCCGGCTAACTTCGTGCCAGCAGCCGCGGTAATACGAAGGGACCTAGCGTAGTTCGGAATTACTGGGCTTAAAGAGCTCGTAGGTGGTTAAAAAAGTTGATGGTGAAATCCCAAGGCTCAACCTTGGAACTGCCATCAAAACTTTTTAGCTAGAGTGTGATAGAGGTAAGTGGAATTTCTAGTGTAGAGGTGAAATTCGTAGATATTAGAAAGAACACCAAATGCGAAGGCAACTTACTGGGTCACTACTGACACTGAGGAGCGAAAGCATGGGTAGCGAAGAGGATTAGATACCCTCGTAGTCCATGCCGTAAACGATGTGTGCTAGACGTTGGAAATATATTTTTCAGTGTCGCAGCGAAAGCATTAAGCACACCGCCTGGGGAGTACGACCGCAAGGTTAAAACTCAAATGAATTGACGGGGACCCGCACAAGCAGTGGAGCATGTGGTTTAATTCGAAGATACGCGCAGAACCTTACCAACACTTGACATGTTCGTCGCGAGACTAAGAGATTAGTTTCTTCAGTTCGGCTGGACGAAACACAGGTGCTGCATGGCTGTCGTCAGCTCGTGTCGTGAGATGTTGGGTTAAGTCCCGCAACGAGCGCAACCCCTACTTTTAGTTGCCACCATTTAGTTGGGCACTTTAAAAGAACTGCCAGTGATAAGCTGGAGGAAGGTGGGGATGACGTCAAGTCCTCATGGCCCTTATGTGTTGGGCTACACACGTGCTACAATGGTACTTACAATGGGATGCAAAGAGGCGACTCTTAGCTAATCCCTAAAATGTACCTCAGTTCGGATTGTACTCTGTAACTCGAGTGCATGAAGCTGGAATTGCTAGTAATCGCGGATCAGCGCGCCGCGGTGAATACGTTCCCGGGTCTTGTACACACCGCCCGTCACACCATGGAAGTTGGTTACACCTTAAGGCAAAGCTTATACCTTTGACTACGGTACGATCAGCAACTGGGGTGAAGTCGTAACAAGGTAGCCGTAGGGGAACCTGCGGCTGGATTACCTCCTTTCTAAGGAAGACCAAAAATTTCTTTTGGTCTCAAAAAATTAAGTTAATGTGGCCGTCCTCATTTCTCTTCTTAAAAATTAAAGTGTCTCATAAATGCTTAGGGGCCGGTAGCTCAGGTGGTTAGAGCGCACCCCTGATAAGGGTGAGGTCGGACGTTCGAGTCGTCCTCGGCCCACCATTTTTCACGGGGGATTAGCTCAGCTGGGAGAGCGCCTGATTTGCATTCAGGAGGTCAGCGGTTCGATCCCGCTATCCTCCACCATTGACACTTTTAGTTTTTTTAAATTGTAAATAATGAATATCAATTTTGATTGTTCAAACAGTAAGAACAATCAAACAATATCTATATCCGATTGTTCGAATAGATGAACAATCTAAAAATATTCGAATAGATGAATATTTTTTTAAAAATTTAATTTAGACAGAAAATTATTTTCTGTGCATAAATCAAGCGTTTAAGGGCGTATGGCGGATGCCTAGGCACTGAAAGGCGATGAAGGACGTGGTATACTGCGATAAGTTTCGGGGAGCTGTATGCAGGCTTTGATCCGAAAATTTCCGAATGGGACAACCCACCACTTTGTGTGATATTTCAAACTGAATTCATAGGTTTGAAGAGCTAACCCGGAGAACTGAAACATCTAAGTAACCGGAGGAAAAGAAATCAATTGAGATTCCGTTAGTAGTGGCGAGCGAACGCGGAACAGGCCAGTAACAATTTTAAAATAATTTGAATAGTCTGGAAAGACTAGCCAAAGACGGTGATAGCCCGGTAGAAGTAATGTTTAAAATTGTTCTTGAGTAGAGCGGGACACGTGTAATCTTGTTTGAATATAGGGGGACCACCCTCTAAGCCTAAATACTCTTCAGTGACCGATAGTGAACTAGTACCGTGAGGGAAAGGTGAAAAGAACCCCTATTAGGGGAGTGAAATAGAATCTGAAACCGTATGCCTACAATCAGTCGAAGCTCTTTTTAGAGTGACGGCGTACCTTTTGTATAATGGGTCAGTGACTTAATTTATCCAGCAAGCTTAAGCCGATAGGTGTAGGCGCAGCGAAAGCGAGTCTTAAATGGGCGATTAGTTGTATGAATTAGACCCGAAAACGAATGAGCTTACCATGAGCAGGTTGAAAGCAGAGTAACATTTGCTGGAGGACCGAACCAGTTGACGTTGAAAAGTCTTTGGATGACTTGTGGTAAGGGGTGAAAGGCCAACCAAATTCGTAGATAGCTGGTTTTCCGCGAAAACTATTTAGGTAGTGCGTTGAATAAATTTATGTTTGGAGGTAGAGCACTAAACGGGCTAGGGGGGAGAGATCTTTACCAAACCTGATAAAACTCCGAATGCCAGACATATTACTTCAACAGACAGACTGTGGGTGCTAAGGTCCATGGTCGAGAGGGAAAGAGCCCAGACCACCAGATAAGGTCCCTAAATCATGATTAAGTGTGAAAGGATGTGGAGATTCCTAAACAGCCGGGAGGTTGGCTTAGAAGCAGCCATCCTTTAAAGATAGCGTAACAGCTCACCGGTCTAATAGAGTTTCTGCGCCAAAGATGTAACGGGGCTCAAATCATGTACCGAATCTGTGGATTTATAATTTCTTCGGAAATTATATCTGGTAGCGGAACGTTCTGTAAGCCTGTAAAGGGATACCCGTGAGGGATCCTGGAGGTATCAGAAGTGCGAATGCTGACATAAGTAACGATTAACAGAGTGAAAAACTCTGTCGCCGAAAATCCAAGGGTTCCTGCGCAAGGTTAATCCGCGCAGGGTTAGTCGGTCCCTAAGTCGAGGGCGAGAGCCGTAGACGATGGAAACAAGGTTAATATTCCTTGACCAGATGGAAGTGACGGATTTTGTAAGTTGTT
>JAYQTL020000002.1:0-11746 GCA_038147375.2 Candidatus Hypereutrophica brisbanensis
TAGTAATCATTAAATAAATGTAATGGTTTTTAAAATTTATTGCACCAAAAAAACTAATAAAAAAACTTGATTAACTGACAAAAAAAATTCATTAACTTTATATCGCTCATGAATTTATATTTTACAATTACACTTGCATTAGGAGTGACTATCGATAGCTTTGTAGTTGGTAGACATATCAAACATAGAATATTTATTTCTCTATTTTTAGTAGGTCTAGCTCACTTTATTTTTTTCTTTGTAGGACTTCATGCAGGTGATTTGTTTTATAAACTTGTAGGTCCTTTTATGCATTGGTTAGCATTTTTTATTTTTGCTTACTTAACTTTTGACGCAGTTAAAAATTTCTTTCATGAAACTAAAGTCTTACTCACAGATAATATAAAAAAAATTATATTAATCACCATTCCTTTATCAATTGATGCCTTTGCAGTGTCGGCATCTTCGAAATCACTAATTGAAAGTCCTATGTTAGGTTTAATCCTAGTTTCGATCTTTGCACCTTTCTTTTGTTTTATTGGTTACCAAACTACACATAGACTGGCTAAAATTTCACATCGAGGACTTTACTTTGTTGAAACAATATTTTTTTTAGGACTTGCCATTAGCGTTTTAACAGAACATATTCTAAATTAATGAGAGACGAGTACTTTTTTATTCTAGTAGGTATTGCTATTGGCTTTGCTATGTACTTAGTAATTAAATATTTTTTTTAATTATCAAACGCACATCTAAATCCAACATAAATCGCATAGAAATTTGAAGGCTTATATTGAGCTCCTTCTTTTCTAGTTTTTTCTTTACCATACCACCAAGATCCACCAGCAGTTAAAGAGTTGTTGTTTTCCTTGTCATCCATCCATTCCCAAACATTTCCTCCCATGGCTACTAAACCATTAATGCCTTCAGGTAAGACAGTAACATCTTTATGTTTATCGAAATTTAATAAGCCTTGAACGTTCATTTTTTCTCCAACATCACCACTTGGATAATTATAAACTTTTCCTTGGTTAAATATCTTTGAGTCAACAAGTTGCTGGTAAGCTGCTTTCGACCACTCCTCAAAAGTTGGCAGCCTGCCTCCTATTGATTTACAATAGGCTTCTGCTTCAAATCTGCTTATGTGAACAGCTGGTTCATAAATTGAGTCTGGTTTTTTTCCATAAGGGGTTTTGTAGTTCCAACCTTTTCTTTTTACCCAACCAGCGCCCCACTCATATCCACCACCAGTTTTTTCTGCTTCTGTAATTATTTTGTTTGTTTCACTATATTTTTGAAACTCAAAAATAGTTACTTCATATTGATGAATTGAAAAATTACTTATAGATATTTTTTTATTTTCATATGCTTCTAAAGAAAAATTAAAAAAAATTAAAAAAATTATTAAAAAAAACTTTTTCATCAGTAAAATTTACATAAATATAAAAAAAAATATTTAATTTTTTTTGGAAAATGAGACAAAATATTTTTTCTTATTAGCATATGTGACAATGCTCACTTTTTAGTTGTATTCCGGTTACAATTTTGGGTTATTCGTGTTATTGCAAATATCAATAAATGGAGGAAAAAATGAAAAATTTAATAAAAATAGTATTAGTCCTATTCTCGTTAACTATTAGTAGTGGTGCTAATACCGCTGAGATTAAAATGGCTAAAGCCAACTGGGATACAGGTTATTTTCAGGCTGAAATATATAAAAGAGGTCTTGAGAAGCTTGGTTACAAAGTTAAAGACCCTCAAGCTATAAAACCATCAGTCTTTTATGTAGCTGCAGCTCAGGGTGACCTGGACTTATGGGTCAACGGTTGGTTTGGTACACACGATACTTACCTTGAAGAAGCAAAAGGAAAAGTAGAGCCAGTTGGTTATGTAATGAAAAAAGGTGGCCTACAAGGTTACTTAGTAGATAAAAAAAGTGCAGACAAATTTGGAATTAAAAGTGTTTTAGATATTAAAAAACATGCCAAAGAATTTGACTCTGACGGTGATGGTAAAGCAGATATGGTTGCTTGCCCTCCAGGTTGGGGATGTGAAAAACAAATCACTAAACATTTTGCTGAACTTAAATTAGGTGAATTTATTAATCCTATTCAAGCAGAGTACTCAGCGTCTATGGCTGATGCTTTAGCTAGATATAAAAATGGTAAATCAGTATTGTTTTATACTTGGACACCTAACTGGACAGTCGGCGCTTTTGAACTAGGTAAAGATGTAGTTTGGATAGAAGTTCCTTACAGCAAAACTAAAGCTGTATCTGTTCCTAATGCAACTAAAAGCAAAATCAATTTAGGTTTTGGTGCAGATGACATTAGAGCAGCAGCAAATGCTGATTTCTTAGATGCTAATCCAAAAGTTAAAAAATTCTTGGAAGTAGCTTCAATTCCATTATCAGATATTGCAGCACAAAACATGCTGATGAATAATGGTGAGAAAAGCGAAAGAGATATCGCAAGACATGCATCTGCTTGGATTAAAAAAAATCAAAGCACGTTTGATGGTTGGATTAAAGCAGCTCAATAATTAAATTGAACATTTTTAATCCTTCGCATTACACCTATTTGCCATTGGCAGAATGGGTTGAGAAATATGTTAAAGAGTGGTTGTTTAATCAACGACCACTCTTTAGAAAACTATCTGCGCCCATTGATACGGTTTTAAGTAGCTTAGATAATCTTTTTAATTTTATTCCATTTCCTATTATTGTTTTACTGGTTGCTTTTGCGGCTTATAAAACTAATGGAATACGTTTTGCTTTTTTTACAATATTAAGTTTAGTTTTCATTGACCTTGTAGATGTTTGGTCAGAAACCATGACGACACTTGCAATGATTTTTACTGCCGTTCTTTTCTGTGTCATCATTGGAATTCCACTTGGCATATTAGCTTCACGAAGTTCAATTTTTGAAATGATTTTAAGACCTATTCTTGATGTCATGCAAACTATCCCAAGCTTTGTTTATTTAATTCCTGTTGTGATGTTATTTGGGGTTGGCTTAACTCCAGGAGTTATTTCTATTATTATTTTTTCACTAGCACCTATTATAAGACTAACTAATCTTGGAATTAGGCAGGTTGAAAAACGATTTAAAGATGCTGGAAAAGCTTTAGGCTGCAATAAATATTTAATCTTATTCAAAATAGAAATGCCTCTAGCATTAAAAACAATTATGGCCGGGATTAACCAAACGTTAATGTTATCGCTATCAATGGCTGTAATTGCTGCATTAATTGGAGCGGGTGGACTTGGTTTAACTGTTTATGTAGCGCTTGGAAGACTAGATATTGGCTCTGCGTTTGTTGGAGGGATAGGGATCGTTTTAATAGCAATTATTTTTGACCGTATTACTCAAAAACTTATCAATACCTAGGCCTTTTAGGTCTTGAATTTTATTTAAATAATTAATTAAATCTCAAAAAAATAATACTAGAAAATTTATACATTTAGTGTAAATGGCAAATTAATTTATGACTTATAAAGAATTTTTAGACAAATTAGAAACCTTGGAACTTGATTTAGATTCAGCTGCAGAAGCTTTGGACTTGGATATTTCTGAAATTGAATCTTGGGAAGAAGAAGATGAAATTCCAAAATCTGCTGAAAAATGGATTAAACAAGAAGAAGTAGAATCTGAAGACCTTCATAACACGAATGAGGATGACGATTTTGACGATGAAGATGAAGATGAAGATTTTGATGACGATGATGATTATGAAGATGATGACGAGGACGACGATTTAGATTTTGAAGACGAAGAAGAAAGAGACGAGTAATTAATTCTTTTTAACAACCTGCACAATAACAAAAGCACCAATCATAGAAATTACAAAAATAATTGAATTAACATTTGTTAAGGCAAGTGAAGCAATTGCGGGTCCTGGGCATAATCCAATTAACCCCCAACCAATACCAAATAAAACGGCACCACTAACTAAATTTTTATCTATCTCTTTTAAAGTTGGTAGAGAAAAATTATCTGCAAACCAAGGTTTAACTTTATGCTTTTGTAAATAAAGAATTGGAGACGTGATTAAAATTGCTCCGATCATTACAAAAGCTAATGAAGGATCCCAAGCTCCAAAGATATTTAAAAATCCTAAAACTTTATCTGGGTTAGTCATGCTAGCAACCGTAAGACCAAAGCCAAATAAAAGACCACAAATTAAAGATATGATAGCTTTCATTATATTAACCTCGTTATTAAAACGGTTACGATCGCAGAAATCATAAATAAGAAAGTTGCTACAAAAGATCGTTTTGAGAATCTACTAATTCCACAAATACCGTGCCCAGACGTACAACCACTTCCAATTTTTGTTCCAGCACCAACTAACAATCCAGCTAAAATTAATAATGGAACGGATGAAGAAATATTAAAATTTATATTTGGATTAATAATTAATTTATAAAGAACTGGTCCTAATATTAAACCTATAATAAATAAAATATTATCTAATCTATTAATTTTAGAAAAAATTGAATTATTGATGATGCCGCTAATACCTGCAATCCTTCCATTAGCGACATAAAAAAGAACAACAGAAAGACCTATAATCAAGCCACCAATAAAAGCTTCTAGAGGTGTAAAATTTATAATTGTCATTAAAGATTTATTAACTGATCTAAGATTATAAATGAACCAATAATTAATGTCATATACCCAAAATATCTTTTGAGTGTCTTATCTGTTGCTTTTTTAGATAAAATATTTCCAATTAAAACTCCGACAAATGTTGCTAGAATTACATAAAGTGAGAATAACCAATCAATTTGAAAGCCATCCATCACATCACTTCCAAAACCAGCTAAAGACTTAACTGCAATAATAAACAATGAAGTTCCTATTGCAATTTTCATGTCTAAACCTGTTAAAAGAACTAGCGCAGGAATAATTAAAAAACCACCACCTGCTCCTACAAAACCAGTTAACTGTCCAACGATTAAACCTTCTAGAACGATAATTACATTTTTTTCAAATTCTGCTTTTTGTTTTTCAGGTGCTTTTAAATCTAATTTACGATCTCTAATCATTAAGGTTGCTGAAACCAACATTAAAATTGAAAACGTTGCCATGATGATAAAACTTTTAGGAATAGAAAAACTTAAAAAATTTAAGGTCTCTGGTAAATATGGAACTAAAATTTTTCTAGCTAAAACAACTCCAATAATGGAAGGAATGCCAAAAATAATACCAACTTTTAGATCAACTAATTTTTGTCTTAGATAAACAAAAAAGCTAAAGCCTGCTGTCACACCAACCAACAGCAATGAATAGCTAGTTGCATCAACAACTGAAATATTAAACAAATATACTAAAATAGGTAAGGTTAGTATTGAACCACCAGCTCCAAGTAGAGATAAAACTAATCCCATGCCGCAGGCAGCGATGATACCTAAAATAAACATTTGTTATGAAACTTGTGTCTCTAAAGACTTATTTTTCCAATTCTTAAGTCCACCAACTAAATGAAATACATTCTTATTTGGATAAGATTTTGAAATTTGTACAGCAAGATTAGATCTTTCACCTACCGCACAATAAATTAATAGTTTTTTTCCTGCATCTTTACCATCTGCTAAATATTTAGAAAATGTTTGAAAAGGAACATTGATAGATTTTGCAATTTTTCCCTCTTTTTTAATTTCAATTTCTTCTCTCAAATCAATGATAGTAACTTCTTCGTTTTCTGTAATTTTTTTAAATTCTTCAGGTGATAAACCATTGTTGCTTTTTTGCTTTGAAAAATCGACACCTAATTTTAAGTTTCCAGGTACAGCTATATCCATCATCTTAGGATTAGGTAAATTTAAATTATTCATAATTTGAATGTATTCATCAGCTGACTTTACTTGAAGTCTTGGATTAAACTTTTTTTCTTCACCAATAGTTGAAACCATGTCTCCTTTATAATCGTGAGCTGGATAAACTAATGTGTTTTCAGGTAAAGTTAATAATTTTTTGAAAATTGACTCGTAAGAGTCCTTAGCGTTTCCATTTTGAAAATCTGTTCTTCCAGTTCCTCTAATCAATAAAGTATCGCCTGTGAATACTCTGTCATTCATAAGATAACTATAGCTATCATCGGTATGACCTGGGGTGTACATAGCTTTAAGCTTTATACCTTCGACAGAAACTTCATCTCCATCTGAAACTTTCATTGAAACAATATCAGCTTTTGTATGTTCGCCCATTATCGTAACACAATTAAATTTTTCTCTAAGCTCTGCTATCCCTGAGATATGGTCAGCATGAACATGGGTATCGATAACCTTAACTAATTTAAGCTGAAGCTCGTCTAGCAACTTTATATATCTATTTACATTTTCTATAACTGGATCAATGATTAATGCTTCTCTGCCTTGGCCTGAAGAAATAAGATAAGTGTAAGTACTAGAAACGTTATCGTAAAGTTGTCTAAATATCATTTATAGCTAGATATAATATTTAATTAATATTCTTAAATGCGACCTAATGAGTAATAACAAAATTTAAGCTACTTTATTTTGAGATACCATAGGTTTGTGCACCGGGAAATTCCAATCTTTTCCTTTAAACATCACATTCCATTGTAAGAATGGAAATAGTTTAGTTTTCATTTGCCAGTACATAGCTCTAGGTATTTTAGGATCTAGCGGGAAGCTTGGTGTTACTACACCACCATAACAGAATTCAGCTAACATTACTTTGCCGTAGCCAACTGTTAAAGGACATGCACCGTAACCATCATAACTTTTATAAGCTTGAGCACCTTTAGTGATATCTTTTACAATATTATGTGCAACGATAGGAGCTTGTTTTCTAACTGCAGCTCCTGTTTTAGCATTAGGTGCATTCGTAACATCACCTACACCATAAATATTTTGATACTTCGTATGTTTTAAAGTTCCACCTTTGTGATCTACATCAACCCATCCACCTGCATCAGCTAGTGGACTGTTTTTAATAAAATCAGGTGCTGTTTGCGGAGGCGTTACGTGAATGAAATCAAATTTCTTAGTAACTTCTTTTGTATTACCTTCACTGATTGTTTGCTTGAACGTAGCCTCTTTTGCAGCTCCATTAATAGAAATTAAATTATGCTGATAATTTCTTTTAGCACCATAATAATCACAAATTTCTTCTAAAGGTTTTTGAAAGTAAGGAACTCCAAAGATAACTGGCTTTGCACATAAATATTCAATATTGCAATCTGCTATTATGCCTTGGTTTCTTAAATAGTCTGCAGCCAGATACATTATTTTTTGAGGTGCGCCTGCACATTTGATTGGCATCGCTGGTTCAGTAAATAAAAAATTTCCTGATTTTACTTTTTGTAAAGTTTCCCAAGTATAATTTACCAAATTAAAATCATAATTTGTGCAAACATTATTTTTTCCTAAAGTTTCTTTTAATCCTTGAATTCCATCAAAATTAATTTTTAAGCCAGGGCATACTACTAAATAATCATAAGTGAATTCACCTACGTTTGTTTTAACTGTATTAGACTCTGGTTTAAATTCTTCCGCTCTGCCTTTAATCCAATTGGCAAATTTTGGCATTACCGAACTCATTGATTTAACAGTCGCATCTCGGTCATATGCTCCTGCGCCTACCAAAGTCCAAGCCGCTTGATAAAAAGCTTGCTCTGAAGGTTCAATAATTGAAATTGTTAAATCTGATTTTAAACTTTTAAGACGAGTTGCAACTGAAATTCCAGCACAACCTCCACCTACGATTAATATATTTGAATGTGACATAACTGAAATTAACTTTAGAATATGATTAATTTCAAGAAAATAAAACTAACTAAAATGTTTAAAACTTAATCAGCAAGTTGAGAAATGTTCTCAAAAAAACTTAAGCTTTCAGGATTACTTAAGGCTTCTATGTTGTTGACTTTAATTCCATTAATTACGTTTTTAACAGCTAACTCAACAATTTTACCACTTTTAGTCCTTGGTATTTCAGGAACTTTAATAATTTTAGCAGGTACATGTTTTGGAGAACATCTTTCTCTAATAATTTTTTTAATATGTTGAATTTTTGCCTCGTCTAAATCAGCATTGTTTTTAGTAGTCACAAATAGAATAATTCTCTCATCATTTTCCCATCTCTGACCCACTACTAAGCCCTCAGTAACAAAATCGATATTTTCAACTTGGCGGTATATTTCAGATGTGCCAATTCTTACTCCTCCAGGTTTTAACGTTGAGTCAGAACGACCATGCATAATAAAACCATTGTGCTTGGTATGCTCAATATAATCGCTGTGATGCCAAACATTATCAAACTTTTCGAAATAAGCTTTTTGATATTTTTTATCTCCATCATCATTCCAAAATTTAATTGGCATGGTTGGAAAAGGTGCTCTAACTACCAGTTCACCTTTTTCACCATGAGAAATTGATTGACCATCTTCGTTAAAAACATCAACATGTATACCAAGACTTTGCCCTTGGATTTCACCTGGATAAACATTTGAAAATAAATTTCCTAGAACAAGGCAACCTACCATGTCCGTGCCTCCGGCAATCGATGCTAATTGCACATCTTTCTTTATATTCTGGTAAACATATTTGAAACTATCATCTGATAGAGGTGAGCCAGTAGATGTAATCATTTTTAAATCTTCAAGCTTATATTTATCTGCTTTAAAATTTTCATTTTTTAAATGATCAATATATTTAGCGCTAACCCCAAAAAGAGTAATTTTTTTTCTATTACAGTAATCAATCAAAATATCTATTTTTGGAAATGTGGGAGATCCATCGTAAATATAAATTGATGCTTGAACAGCTAGAGCGCCCACTAACCAGTTCCACATCATCCAACCCGTTGTCGTGTAATAAAATAATTTATCATTAGGTTTAATGTTTCCGTGCAAAAGATGTTCTTTGTTGTGTTCAATCAAAACATTACCAGCTCCATGTGTAATACATTTAGGGACGCCCGTAGTTCCACTTGAATATAAAATATAAATTGGGTGATTGAATTCAAAACGTTCAAAGGTTTCATCTAATTCACTCTCTGCAATTAATTCATAAAAATTTAGATAATCTTTTTTTAATTTTAATGATTTTGAATTTTCATAAGAAAATATGATTACTTGTTTTATTGAAGGAATTTTTTTTAAAATTTCTTCAACTTTATCTAAAATATTTATTTTTTTTCCATTATAGAAATAATAGTCACAAGTAATTAAAACCTTGGGCTCAATCTGATTAAACCTATCAACCACTCCTTGAATTCCAAAATCAGGTGATGCACTAGACCAAATAGATCCATTTTTTGCACATGCTAAAAAACTTATGATTGTCTCAATTTTATTTGGAACATAGGCAGCTACACGGTCATTTTTATTAATACCTAGTTTTTTTAACGCAGAAGAAAACTTACAAACTTTTTCGTACAAACTATTCCAATTAATAGAATCCTCTTGTCCTGTTTCTGATAAAAAATTTATAGCTAAAGAGTCGTCTTTTTTAGAAAGTAAATTTTCTGCGTAATTTAACTTGGAATCTGAAAAGAATTTTGTTTTGTAAAATGTTTTGTTTTTCTCGATTATTTTAGATCCTTTAGTTCCTTTGATGTTGCAAAAATCCCAAAATTCAGACCAAAAAACTTCAGGATGTTTTATTGTCCACTGCCATAATTTAAAAAAATCTTTATCATTTTTTAAATATTTCTTTTCTTCTAAAACTCTACAAAAATTATTTATAAAAGATGACTGAACAACACTGTGCTCAGGTTTCCATAATGGCTCTGAACTCATAGGAAGTAATTTAGTTTATTTTTTGTGAAGGTAACAATCTTAATTTTTGATCAAAAACATATTTTTCAAAAAATGAAGAAAAGTTTTGATAAAACTTAAATATTAATAATGAAAACACTAAACCAAAGAAAATTCTTCCAAATACTACTCCTGAATAATGACCGCCTACCAGCAACATAAGCAACGTGTCCTCAAAAAGAGCATGGATTAAATTAATCATTAATATTGATAAAAAAACACTTTGTTTATCAATTTTACCAGAATTCACTTCTTTAATTAAAATCCCTCCGCCAAACTGTAACCCCAAAGTAATACCTACAATAATAATATTCATCGCGGCATCGCTGATACCAAAAAGTTTTAATGGTGGAGTAAGTATCTTTCTTAAAAATTGTTCTACTCCAATTACTTTTAAAATTTCTAAAAAAGTAACCATCACCACAATTATTCCAAATACATAGATCAAGTTAAACAATTGATCTTTAAACCAAGGAACTAATCCGGCTTGGGGTGGATCAATTGTAAAAGTCATAACAAATGGCTGACTTAAATAATCAAATTGAACATAAACAAAATTTAAAATCCAACAGGCAATAAAAGTTAAAATAATTCTATAAAATGTTGCAAACCAAAATGAAACTCCAGCTGATTTAGAGATAGTAGACTCGACTGGCAAATTATGACTTAACAACATCGCAACTGTTAAAATAGTTATTTGCGCAACTGTTAAATCTAAACTAGGAACTAAATTTACAAACAAAATTAATGCAGCATAAATATTTACAATGATCGCAGTGACTAAAATTATGCCAAGTTCAGCAGGTAAACCAATAATTTTCATGGTTGGTTCAAATAATTTAGCTATAAAATTAACTGCACCTATTTCTTCTAAAAATTTAATAATAAATATGAACGGAATTAATATTTTATAGAGAGGTATAGTAACTTCTTTAATTTCTTGAAAAAGATTTTTAAAAAATAATTGCATAAGCTACTGTTTATCAATCCAAGCAGCTAATTTGTTTACTCCTTCAGCAACTCTAGGAGCATATTTTTCTATCAGTTCGTCTGTAATGTAAGTTTTAGTATTAATTTTCTTTAAAAAAATTGTGCCATTAAAATCTGTAAAAGCTAGCCTAACTATGAGTTGGCTTGGTTTAAATCCAAAAACTGAACCTGGCAGAGAAGCAATACCTATCTGGTCTAACATAGCTTTACTCAATGCATCTGAGGTTTTAAATTTTTTAGAGTAAATTTCCATCATCAAATAAAAACCACCTTCGGGTGAAGATGCTCTTACATTATAAGACTGCAAACGTTGTGAAACATATTTTCCAACTGCAGATAAAATATTTTTTGTTTTTGTTTTATATTCTTGTAAATTTCCTTTGTATGCTTCTACTGCAGCAAATTGGGTTGGACTATTTACAGTTGAATAAGCTTCGCTAGCTAATTTATTTAGATTAGTTAAAAAATCTTTATGCTGATTTGGCACAGTTAAAAAGCCTAGTCTCCAGCCTCCTGCTCCACACCACTTAGATAATCCTCCACTTATAAAAGTTCCTTCAGGATAATATGTTGAAATAGATTCGTAATTCCCACTAAAAGTTAAATCTGCATAAACTTCATCAGATAATATAAAAATTTTATATTTACGAGCAACTTTTGCTAAATCTTTTAAATTTTTACAAGTTAAACCTGATGGATTGTTAGGTGAGTTTAAAAATAAAGTGATATTTTTAGATCTTAATTTTTTTAGTTTTTTTTCTAAATCTTTTGCGTCCGGAAACCAATTATTTTCTTCTCGAGTTTCAAGCCAATGAATTTTATTCTTAGCTAGTCTTGCTTGAGGCGCATAAGAAACCCAACTAGACTGAGGAATAATAACATCGCCATTAAAACACATATGCATTAAATACATCGATGTTTTAGATCCAGGAGTTATTAAAACATTATCTCTAGTAAGTTTGTTTTTTGTATTTTTAGTTAAATTCTT
>JAYQTL020000003.1:0-122208 GCA_038147375.2 Candidatus Hypereutrophica brisbanensis
GGCACAAACTAATTATCATTGTTTGTGATAACGGAGGTCACGCTGTAATTAATAGACTTCAATTATATAAAGGCGGAAAAGAATTTAATTGTTTACTTAATTCTTCAAAAACTACTAATTTAGTTCCAGTTGATTTTGCTCAACATGCTAAAAGCATGGGTGCAGATTCAGAACATGTGAATTCAATATCAGAACTTGAAGAAGCTTTCAAAAGAGCAAAAAAATCAAAAAAAACTTATGTAATTTCAATTAAAACAGATAGCTATAAATGGATAGAAGGTTCTGCTTATTGGGAAAGCCCTACTCTAACTATACCTACTACTAAAGAAAACAAAACAGCACTCAAAGAACACCTAGAAGGAAAAAATAAACAAAGAAAAGGTGTTTAATTTCAATGAACAAGGTTTTTAAGGTTGGTCTTATAGGCTGCGGACATATAGCTGAAACATATTTTAGAGCTCATAAATATTTTAATAATTTTAAAATTATTAAATGTGCCGACATTAAATTAGAAGCAGCAAAAAAATGCGCAAAAAAATATGGAATAAAATACCTTTCAGTTAAAGAATTATTAAATGATAAGGAAATAGAAGTAATTTTAAACTTAACGGTACCTAGCGCTCATTACGAAATATCTAGTAAATCATTAAAAGCTAACAAACATTGTTACTGTGAAAAACCTATGGCAGTAACTTTTGCAGATGGATTAAAACTTCATAAATTAGCTAGGAAAAATAAATTATATTTAGGAAATGCTCCTGATACATTTTTAGGCGCAGGCATACAAACATCAAAAGAATTGATCCAAAAAAATTTAATTGGAAATATTGAACTTGGTAGTGCTTTCTTTGCGTTTCCTGGTGTTCAATCTTATCATCCTAATCCTGAATCTTGGTTTGACAAAAAAGCTGGCGGACCTGTTATTGATATGGGCCCTTATTATTTAACTGCTTTAGTTAATTTATTAGGGCCGATTAAAAAAGTATTAGCCACTACAAAAAAAGTATTTGATCAAAGAACGGTAGGTATTGGACCTAGAAAAGGTAAAAAATTTAAAGTTAATTGCTCTACTTCCTATTATGCTCATCTATTTTTTAAGAATGGATGTATTATAAATTTAACATTGTCTTTTGATGTAACAAATCACAAAAAAAATCACATAGAACTTTATGGAACTAAAGGTTCAATGATAGTTCCAGATCCTAATATGTTTGGGGGATCTGTTTATATTTCTAGAGAGTTTGGAGGAAAATGGAAAGAATACCAAACCCACAAAAAATTATTAGGTAAAATTAATATTAGAAATAAAAGTGGAAGATTAAACGAGTCACCTACTAATGCAAATTATAGAGGAGCAGGTCTGTCAGAAATGCTTTATGCTATTGAAAATAAAACTAAACACCGTTGTAATAGTGAATTATCTTTACATGTCTTAGAAATAATAGAAGCAATAATGCAATCAGCTAAATCAAAAAAAGAAAAATTAATTAAAACTCAATTTATTTTGCCAAAAAGTTTTACAGAAAAAGAAATACGTAAAATAAAAAAATTATAAAATACCTGCATCAACCATATAGTTATGGTTTGTGCAGCCTGCAGATTGATCAGAGGCAAAAAATAATACTACTCTTGCAACATCAGCTGGTTCCAATTGTCTTTTTAGACATTGCTTATCTAGAAGAAACTTTTTGTATTCTGGTGTTAGCCACATCTTAATTTGTCTTTCAGTTGCAATTGATCCAGGTGCAATAGAATTAACTCTTATATTGTGAGGACCTAAGTCTCTAGCAAATGATCTAGTCATTCCTAATATAGCTGCTTTTGATGACGTGTATGCTGGCATACCACCCTCTCCTATCATCCAAGAAACTGAACCCATATTAATAATAGAACCTTTTTTATTTTTAATCATTGTGTCTTTAACTGCTTGAATTGCAAAAAAGAAATGTTTTAAATTAATATTAATTCTATTATCCCAATATTCTTCAGTAACTTCATCTATGGAATGTCTTTGGTCATTAGCAGCATTGTTAACTAAAACATCTATAGTTTTATTATCAGCAATAATTTTTTTTATAACTTCTTGAAGATCCTTAATTTTTAATAAATCACAATGATAATATGTAGGAATAGAAAATTTATTAGTTTTACATTTATCTATGACCTTTTGAGACTCAGAGTCATTAATATCTATAAAAAAAACTTTGCAACCCTGCTCACAAAAATGTTCTACAATAGATGCACCAATACCTGACCCACCGCCAGTAATAAATATAACTTTATTTTCTAAATCAAAATATTTTACTTTCATTATATTCTTTCTTCTGTTTTTTGATCAAAGAGCGAAATTTGTGATAGATCAAAAAATAAATTAATTTCTTTATTACTCGGTATATCTATTGATGAAGAAAATTTACCTAAAACTTCTTGGTTATTAAAATTAAATGTAATTATTTGTTCATGACCAATATACTCATTTAATTCAGAATTTAATTTCATGCCAAAACATTTTTCACTATTGTTATTTAAATAAATATGTTCTGGTCTAATACCAAAATAAATTGGTTTGTTTTTAAGATTATTTTTACTTATGAATTTATATCCATCTAAAGGAATATTTTGACTTCCTTTTGAATCTACGCACTCAAAAAATAACTTATTATTTTGTTCTATAATTGAACCTTTGATTAAATTCATTGAAGGAGACCCTATAAAATCTGCAACAAATGTATTTTGTGGCTTATCGTAAATAGTTTTTGGCGAGTCACATTGTTGAATTATTCCATGATTCATAATTGCAATACTAGTACCTAAGCTCATTGCTTCGGTTTGATCATGGGTTACATAAACTATTGTTGTCTTTAATTTTTGGTGAAGTTTTTTAATTTCTCTTCTCATTTCAACTCTTAATTTTGCATCTAAGTTTGATAAAGGTTCATCAAATAAAAAAACCTTTGGATTTCTTACTAAAGCTCTACCCATTGCAACCCTTTGTCTTTGTCCTCCAGATAATTGTGAAGGTTTTCTTTCTAATAAAGTGTCAATTTTTAATAAGTTTGAAACGTTTGTAAGCGCTTCTTCAATTTTTTCTTTAGAAGTTTTTCTTTGCTCAAGTCCAAAGGTAACATTTTTTCTTACTGTCATAGCAGGATATAAGGCATAAGATTGGAACACTAGCGCAATATCTCTATCACTAGGCTCCATGTCATTTACTTTATAGTCATCAATTAAAATTTCACCGCTATTAGATGTTTCAAGTCCTGCAATAGTATTTAATAGAGTTGATTTTCCACATCCAGAAGGACCTAATAAAACTAAAAAATCACCGTCAGCAATATCGAGATTAATACCTTTTAATACCTCTGTTTTTCCAAAATTTTTATTTATGTCATTAATTTTTAAAGTTGCCATTATTATCCTTTCACTGATCCTGCGGTTAGTCCTCTTATAAAATATTTTCCTGCAAGTACATAAACAATCAAAGTAGGAAAACCAGCTATGATTGCTGCTGCCATGTCTACATTGTATCGTTTTACACTTGTACTTGTTAATACCATGTTATTTAAAGCTACTTGAATTGGTGCCGACTCTCCAAATGAAAAAGTAGCTCCAAATAAGAAGTCATTCCAAATTTGTGTAAATTGCCAAATGACTGTTACTACTAAAATTGGCAAAGAAATTGGAAGCATAATTTTAAAGAAAATTTTAAAAAAACCTGCTCCGTCTATTCTTGCAGCTCTTACAATTTCGTCAGAAATAGATACGTAATAGTTTCTACAGAATAAGGTAGTAAAACATAAACCGTAAATTATATGAACAACCACTAAGCCAGTAATTGAATTAGACAGACCTATAATGCCCAATGTTCTTGCCATTGGAAGAAGTATTGCTTGATAAGGAATAAAAGTACCAAATAAAAACAAAAGGAATATAATGTTATCATATTTAAATCTCCATTTTGTTAAAGCATAACCATTAATAGCACCTAAAATTGTTGAGATAACTACTGCAGGAACCACCATTTTAACTGAATTCCAAAAATAATTTTTTAAATAAACATTTCCTGCATCTACTTTTAATCCTGATGTAGTATTAACCAATTGACCTCTCCACGCTTCTAACCATGCTTCAAAGTTTAAAGTCTTAGGTGGGTAAAAAATATTACCAATTCTAATCTCTTCCATTGTTTTTAGAGAAGTAACGACCATTACATAAAGAGGCATTATGTAATATAATGCAAACACACCTAATACAGTAAACAATATCCAACGATATAAAACTTTTTTTCTTTTAGATGCTTTTTCTAATTTTTCAAAATGTAAATTATTTTCTGGCATCTTCCCTCTTCAATTCTGAATATAAATACGGAATAATAATTGCCGTAACAGTTAAAAACATCATGATAGCACTTGATGAGGCTAAACCGATCTCACTTCTATGAAAGGCATATTGAGTCATAAAAACTGCTGGCATATCAGATGAGGTTCCTGGTCCGCCTGCTGTAAGTGCGATCACAAGATCATAACTTTTAATTGCTAAATGAACAAGAATTACCACGGCACTCATAAACACTGGTCTCATCATAGGTAAAATTATTTTTGTATATATAGAAACGGTTCCAGCTCCATCAATTTTGGCAGCTTTAATAATCTCATCGTCCACAGATCTCAAGCCAGCTAGAAAGATTGCCATAATAAATCCTGAAGATTGCCAAACGCCAGCAATTACAATTGTATATATAGATAAGCCAGGGGTTGTAAGCCAATCAAATGTAAAATTTTCAAATCCGATATCAATAAAAAATTTTTCAATTCCCAAAGTAGGATTTAAGATCCATTTCCATGCTGTTCCAGTTACAATAAATGATAAAGCCATAGGATATAGATAAATAGTTCTTAGAAATCCCTCTGCTCTAATTTTTTGATCTAATAATATTGCTAATATAATACCAATTAGAACACATAAAATTAGAAATAAAGATGTATAGATAAATAGATTTGTTACAGATACATGCCATCTATCCATACTCCAAAGTCTGAAATATTGATTAATTCCCCAAAACTCATAGTTAGGTAAAATTTTTGATTTGGTGAAAGAAATATAGAGCGTCCAAAGGATAAATCCATAAACAAACCATACCAACAATGCGAAGGATGGTGAAATAACAATTTTAGGTAAATTTCTTTTTAACCAGATCATAAAATAAAAACTGCGCCATTTTTATATGGCGCAGTTAATTTAATTTATTCTTTTATAAAGAAGCCTTTACAGCTGCTGCAACTTTTTTAGCAGCATCTTGTGAAGACATGTCTGAATTAAAGTGCTCAGTTACAACGTCTTGAATTGCACCTTTTTGTGCAAGTCTTAACGCCATACCGTGAGCGAAGCTTGGTAATAATCCACCTTTTGAACCAGCATTTTTCAAGTCAGAATTTGATTTTTTAGCACACATATCAAAGTCATCCATTGAAACATCTAGTCTTGCAGGGATTGAACCTTTGTAAATGTTAAAAACTTTTTGGAAGTTTTTACCCATCATCAAACTAGCAAGTAGTTTTTGTCCATCAACTTTATCTTTTCCAGCATTTTTGTAGAAAATGAATGAGTCAACGTTATAAAGATATCCACTGTTAGATGGAGTTGGAGAGCAATAGTAGTCTTTGTCTGGCTGTAATCCAGCAGCAGCGAATTCACCTTTTGCCCAGTCACCCATAAGTTGGAATGCAGCTTTACCTTGCATCACCATACCAGTAGCAACGTTCCAATCTCTTCCTGGAGAACCTTCGTCAGTGTAAGATTTTAATTTTCTCATTTGATCAAACACTTTAACCATTGTTGGACCACCCAAAGTAGCTAAATCAAGATCTACAAAAGCTTTTTTGTAGAAATCATTTCCACCTACCCCTAGAGCAACTGCTTCAAAAACAGTAGCATCTTGCCATGGCTGAGAACCGTGAGCTAAAGGAATAATTCCTTTTGCTTTTAATTTATCAGCAGCAGCATTGAATTCATCCCAAGAAGTTGGCATTTTGATTCCATTTGAATCTAGAATCTTTTTATTTGCCCAAAACCAATCAATTCTGTGAATGTTTACTGGAGCAGCACAATAAGCTTTTCCATTATCACATTTCATATGGTTAGCAACTTGTGAACTTAAAAGTTTGTCCCAACCTTCTTTTTTAGCAACTTCATCAACGTTGTATGGAGCTACTACTTTTTGTTCATCATACTCTTGAATAGTTGGTCCTTTAATTTGTGCAGCAGCTGGTGCATCATTAGCTACTATTCTAGCTTTAAGAGTTTGCATTGCTGCATCTCCACCACCACCTGCAATTGGCATGTCTTTCCAAACACCACCTTGTTTAGCAAAGTCATCTTTTAATACTTGTAATGCTTTAGCTTCACCACCTGAAGTCCACCAGTGTAGTACTTCTGCAGTTGGAGCTGCGCTTACAAAGTTTGGTATTAAAAAAATATATATCGCGATTAATATTTTTTTCATTTTTTCCCTTTGTTATGTTTTAAAAATTGACTGAGTATATTAATTCGACAAAAAAATCATAGTTTAATTTAGTTTTTCAATTAAGAGTTGTAATCTAAAATTAGCTTTAAATTAAAAGTAAAGCCACACTTTTTTTTAGATGGTTCTATAATTAATTACAATTAGGAATTGAATTAAAAAGAAGAAGCTCTTCCTAGTCTTGCGGCACCTCTCACACCACTTGCGTCACCATATTTAGCTTTTAAGAATATTCCTTCATACTCTCTACCTGAAACATATTTAGAAACCAATTTATGGATTTCATTTAAAAAATCGATTTCATTAGAAACACCACCACCAAAAACAAAGACATCAGGATCTAAGATATTAATTATTGCAGATAATGACATAGCTAAATTGATCTTAAATTCATCTATAAACTTTATGGTATCTAAATCACTAGATCTATAAAGTTTAAAAATTTCGTGGGTTTTTAAATTTTTATTAAATTTTTTATTATATCTTTTGGCTATAGACAAACCTGAAATAAAACTCTCAACTTCACATTCTCTATAAACATTACTATCCAAACCCTCTTTTTGAGCAGCTAAAAAAGGAAGTTGGTTATGACCCCATTCTCCAGCAACACCATTAGGGCCAGATACTATTTTTCCGTCAACCACTAGGCCACCACCAGCTCCAGATCCTAATATTATTCCATAAACTACCTTGTAATGTTTTGCAGCTCCATCTAATGCTTCAGACAAAGCAAAACAGTTAGCGTCATTTTCACAGAAAACTTCTTTATTTAAAAGTTTTCTTAAATCATTTTGAAAAGGTTTTTTCTCTAACCAGTAACAATTTGGTGCATTTTTTACTAGCCCTGTTTGCGGAGAATGTATTCCTGGGTGACAAACACCTATTGGTAATTTTTTTTTAAATTCAGAGTCTAAATCATCATTAATTTTTTTTATTGCTTCTAAAATTTGATTATAATCTTTAGGACAATCAACTCTTGAACGATGAGCTTCTTTACCATTATCTTCTAAAACAACACTTTCAATTTTAGTTGCACCAACATCAATTCCAATTTGCATATTATAATTTGATAGTTTTTTTTAGTTTTAATGATTTATAGGCGTTTACCGCAAGATACAAAGCTTGATGTCCATCGTCAAATGTTGCTCTAGGTTTTTTTCCTTTGAGCACCATATCTTTTAGTCCATTCAATTGTAAGGCATATGCGTCTTTGTATCTATCTATGAAGAAATTTTTTAATGGTTCCTTAGAATTCGTAGAAGATGAATTATTAATTTCAATACTATTTTTTCTTTCATTATTTGAAATCATCATTCCTTTTTCTCCAAATATTTCGACTCTTTGATCATAACCATAAGTGCATTCTCTAGAATTATTTATATAGCAAATAACACCTTTTTTTGATTTCATCATTACGGAAGCAATTTCATAATCTTTAACTGAATTATAAGAATTTTTGAAACTAGTTCCAAAAGCAGTAATTTCTATAAATTTATCATTATCAAGATAAAGTCTTGCTAAATCAAAGTCATGTATCATCATGTCTTTAAAAATACCTCCAGATGTTTTCATATAACTAATTGGGGGTGGAGACGGATCTCTGCTTGTAATAATTATTTTTTTTAACTTGCCAATTTTAGCTTTTAATTTTTCTTTTAAAGCGTAGTGTCCTGGATCATATCTTCTATTAAATCCTAATTGAATTTTAGCATTATATTTTGATATTTTTTGTTTACATTTAATAACTTTTTCTAAATCTAAATCTAAAGGCTTTTCACAAAAAACAGCTTTTTTAGCTAAAACTGATCTTGTAATAAGCTCTATATGAGTTGAAGTTGAGGATGCTATAAAAATTACATCAATAGATTTATCATTAAATGCAATTTTTTGATTATTTATTGATTTAATTTTGTATTTTTTTTCAAAATTTTTAACTAATTTACTATTAACGTCATAAACATATTTTAAGTTAAAACTTTTATTTGATAAAATATTTAAAGCGTGCATTTGCCCTATTCTGCCTAAACCAAATAAAGCAACGTTGATCATCAAAATTTAATCCATTTTTTTCTTTTAGATGAATCTACACATGCTTGTATAAATTTAGCAGTTAAAAGGCCTTCGTAGGCAGTTGGATAATAATATCTTGCTTTTTTATTTTTATTTAAAATTCTCTCAGCTACTTCGTTGTAAATATTTGCAAAAGCATCTACATAACCCTCTGGATGTCCTGCCTTAACTCTTGCAAATTGAGCTGAATATTCTGCTTCATGAAAAGACTTTTCATATATTTTTGTCGCTCCTTTTGCTGGATTAAATCTTAAGTAATTAGGATCATTTAACTCCCACTCCAAACTACCTTTTGAACCAAATATTCTAATTTTTAGATGATAATTCCCGCCTCGTGCGGTTACGCAAGTCCAAAAAAGGCCTTTAGCACCATTTTCATAATTAATAAAAACTTGAGCGTTACTATCGAGATTTATGTTTTTGTCCACTTTTTTGATGTCAGCAAATAATTGATTGCCTTTTAAACCAGAAATATAGTTTGCTAAATGATAAGCGTGCGATCCAATTTCATTTAAAACAGCTGATGCCCCAACTATTTGTTTATTTATTTTCCATCTAAATAATTTTTTTGCATTTTTTTTTGTAATAACGTTTCCCTTAGACCAATCTTGAACGTATTCAACATTTATATTCTGAACTTCTCCAATTTTGTTTTGTTCAACTAATTTTTTTGCTAATCTAACCATTGGAAACGCAGAATAATTATGAGTTAGTCCATAAATTATTTTTTTGTTAGCGGTGATTGTTTTATAAAGTTTTTTGGCTTGGTTATAAGTTGAAGCAAAAGGTTTGTCTGAAATCACATTAAAATTTTTTTTAATAAAATATTCTACAATCTCATGATGACTTCCAGGAGGGGTCATAACGGCTACAACATCTATTTTATCCAAGCGTTTTGACTCAATATCAGCCATTTCTTTATAATCTCTATAAAGACGTGATTCATCGATATTAATTTGTTTTGCAAATTCAATTACTTTGTTTTTGTCTCTGGATAGAACGCCAGCACACAAATCATATTTTCCATCAATTCTAGATGCTATTCTATGAATATTTCCAATCCAAGAATTTGGACCACCCCCTACAATGCCTAACTTTAAAATTTTTTTCATTTGATTAATTTATAATCTTATAATTATATTATTAAAAATAGAATCTATTTAATATACACACATTATGTCTATAAAATTTGGTGTTTCACCTATAGCTTGGAGCAACGATGACTTTCCTGAACTTGGTGGTGACACAACTTTAGAACAGTGTTTGGCTGAGACAAGCAAAATTGGTTTTACAGGCATAGAAAGCGGCGGGAAATTTCCAAAAACATCAAATGAATTACTTCCCAAATTAAATAAAGAAAATCTTAATCTTTGTTCTGGATGGTATGGAGCTAACTTACTAAATAATAGTGTCAAAGATGAATTAGAAAAAATGAAACTTCAATTAAAACTTTTTAAAGAATGTAAGGCACCTTGTATGGTTTTTGCTGAAGTAACTAATTCTGTACAAGGCAAAGCAAAAACACCTTTGTCTAAAAGACCTATTCTTTCTAACGAAGATTGGAAATCTTTTTATAAAAAAATTAGTGAAATTAGTAAATATATGGAGGATTACAACGTACCTTTAGCTTATCATCATCATATGGGAACCGTGGTTCAGTCTCAACAGGATACAGAAAGATTAATAGACAATACATCTGAAACAGTAAAACTTTTAATTGATACAGGACATATGATGTTTGCTGGTGGTGATTATGTTAAAGTTGCGAAGGATTATTCTTCTCGTTTATTTCATATTCACTGTAAAGATATAAGAAAAAATATTTTAGAAAATTGTTTAAATAAAGATCTTAGTTTTATTGACTCTTTTTTTGCAGGAGTATTTACAGTTCCTGGCGATGGTTGCATAGATTACAAACCATTATTTCAGTTAATTAATGATATTAATTATAATGGCTGGTTAGTAGTTGAAGCTGAACAGGATCCAAAAAAAGCAAATCCCTACACTTACAGTAAAATGGGATTTGATTATTTAAATAATTTAGCTAAGGAATATAAAATTGAAGTAGAACGTGTTTAGTTAATTATAGTTTAACTTTCATTGTATCTTGAAGGGTATTTTCAAAAAAATCTATAATATTTTGTACAGTTTCTTTTGCCATTCGAATTTTACACTCATTAGTTAAAGCAGCGGTATGCGGTGACATAATAACTTTATTATTTTTAAGCAAAGGGTTACTTGTGTCCACTGGCTCTTTTTCAAATACGTCCAGACCTGCTCCAGTAATTAAATTTTCATTCAAAGCTTTGTCTAAATCAGTTTCATTAACTATTCCACCTCGCGCTGTGTTTATAATAACTGAACTTTTTTTCATTGTTTTTATTAACTGATAATTTATTAGATTTTTTGTTTGGGCGTTTAATGGCATATGAATCGATACAAAATCTGCAGTTTTGATTGCTGAACTAAAATCATTTACTTTTAAACCTCCGAATGAATTAATCTCTTTTTCACTAACAAAAGGGTCGTATACTTTAACTTTCATATCAAAACCAACACATTTTTTTATTAAATTTCTTCCTATACGGCCAAAACCAGCTATTAAAATTTCTTTATTAAACAATTCAAACGTCGGAAATACTTCAAAATTTTTTTTAAAATGTCCTTGTCTAATTTCTTTATCTAAATTTAGATAATTTTTACTTATGGATAACATCATGTAAAAAACATGTTCTGCTACAGCATATGCATTTGCAGTTGCTGTTATTAAAAGTGATATATTGTTTTGTTTTAAATAAGCGGTATCAACATTGTCGTAACCTACTCCGTGTCTAGATATAACTTTTAATTTTTTAGCTGTACTTAGTAAATCAGCATCAAGTTTAGATGTTCTTAAGGTTATACCGTCAAATAATGGTAATTTTTTTAATAAATTTTCTTTAGATAAATCATCAATGATTTCATATTCAAAATTTTTATTTGATTTAAATAAATCAATACCATCTTTGTGAATATTTTGAATTATACCAATTTTAATCATGATCGGTTAAGAAAGTTGGCGGTCCCAAGGGGAATCGAACCCCTCTTTCGAGGATGAAAACCACGTGTCCTAACCGATAGACGATGGGACCGAATTTTTTTGCTACTTAATAACAGAAATATCATCAATAATAAACTCCACATTTGTTTGACCCTTCCATTGATTAAGACTTAATTTACCTAATATATTCAGATTTCTTGAGTTCTTTGTAAGCAAATGAGCACCCAAATTATTACTCACAGAATTAAAAGTTATTGACTTAAAAATTGATCCATCTGCTCCTTCAAAAATTGATTTAATATGTTTTTCACCAACAATATTTGATTTAATTAATTTAACGTTTTCTATAACAAATTTAGGTTCTGAATTACCAGATCCAAAAGGAGAAAGCGTATTTATCTTTTGATAAAATTCATAATTAATAGCAGAGGGCGCAATCGTACTATCAAAATATAAATCAAGTTTTTTTTCTAATTGCATATTTATTGATTTGAATTTTCTAATTAAAAAAGATCTAAATTCTTCAATTTTATCAATATCAATTGTAAATCCAGCTGCCATTTTATGACCTCCGCCTCGAACCAATAAATTATTTTGAACTGCACTAATTACTGCAGTACCAATATCAAAGCCATAAATAGATCTTGCGGAACCTTTTCCAATGTTTCCATTAATCGAAATTATAAATGCTGGTTTGTTAAACTTTTCTTTAATTCTTGCCGCGATAATACCAATCACACCTTCGTGCCAATTTTCTCCTGCTAAAACGATAACAGGATCATCGTTGATATTTTGAGTTGAATTTAAAATTAAATTAAGAAGATCTTTTTCTAATAATTGTCTGTCTCTATTATAATTATTTAAATCATTTGCTATTTGATAAACTTCTTGAGAGTTTTCACTTAATAAAAGATTAGCACCATGAGTTGATTTCCCTACTCTTCCGCCTGCATTTATTCTTGGTCCTAAAATATACCCTAAATGATAAGGTGAAATATCATTTGGAACTTCGCATAAATCCATAAGAGTTTTTAAGCCAATATTTTTTTTTTGGCTCATGATTTTTATTCCTTGATTTACAAAAGCTCTATTTAAATTAATAAGTGGAACAACATCACAAACGGTACCTAAAGAGACTAGGTCTAAATAATTTAATAAATTAGGTTCATTTGTAGAATTTTTTTCAAACCAATTTTCACTTCTAAGTTTTTTATTAAGCGCCACAAGAAACATAAAACAAACACCAGCAGCACATAAATAGTTAAGTTCAGATTGATCGTCAAAACGATTGGGATTTACAATAGAATGTGCTTTAGGAAGTTTTATTTCTGATTGATGGTGGTCAATTATAATAACATTGATATTATTTTTATTTGCAAAATCGATCGGTTCATATGAAAGTGTTCCACAATCAACTGTAAATATAATTTTACAGCCTTGTTTGATTAATTTATTGAAACCATCAATATTAGGACCAAAACCTTCTTGTTGTCTATCTGGAATATAAATTTCAATTGGTATGTTTAAAGATTTAAAATAATGTCCTAATACAGCTGTAGAGGTTGCTCCATCAACATCATAATCTCCAAAAATACCTATTTTTTCTTTACCATTTATACTTTGAACAGTTCTTTCAACAGCTTTATCCATATCTTTTAGCAAATATGGATCTAACAAACTATTTTTTATGGTTGGATCTAAAAATAATTTAGCATCTTCTCTCTTTATATTTTTAATTGCTAATAATTTTGCAATTATTTCATCTAAAAAAAAATTATCTTTAAAAAAATTAAGATCCTCTAAATTGAATTCTTTTTGAATCCAATTTTTTTCAGTTACTGAACTTAAATTCATTTATTGTAGATGTTAGATATATTCTTAATTACTTTAGCATCTTTATGAAGAGCAAATGAATAGACTTCAAATTTATTACCTAAATCTTTAACTCCTCTTGCTAGATCACCACTGGTCACTCCTGTAGCACAAAACATGACATCTCCTTTAACCATATCTGTTAAATTATATTTTTTATTAAAATCAATTACACCTAGTTTACTGGCTCTAGCTTTTTCATCTTTATCTAAAATTAATCTACCTTGGATTTGTCCTCCATAACAAGATAATGCGGCAGCTGTTAAAACACCTTCTGGACCTCCACCGATGCCTAGATAAATATCATTTTTTGGTTTTTCACCTATAACTGAAAGAGCACCTGCTATATCACCATCAGTGATAAAATTTATTTTTACATCTAATTTATTAAGCGCTTCAACTATTTCATCATGTCTAGGTCTTTTTAAAACACAAGCACTCAGATTAGATGTTTTTTTATTTTTAGCTTCTGCAAGAAGTTTAATGTTTTTTTCTACAGAATTATCTAAATCAACAAGATTTTCTGGTAAATTAGAACCAATTACAATTTTATTCATATAGGTGTCTGGAGCTGACAATAAACAATTTTTATTAGCAACTGCTAAAACTGAAAAAGCATTCGGTAAGTTTTTTGCAGTAAAATTGGTACCCTCTAAAGGATCTAAAGCTATATCTAGTTCTGGACCATTTTTAGTGCCAACTTTTTCACCGATATAAAGCATAGGCGCCTCATCCATTTCGCCTTCTCCGATAACTATTGTTCCATTAATATCTAATTTATTTAATTCGGATCTCATTAGGTCGACGGCACCTTGATCTGCAGCATGCTTATCACCCTTACCAATAAATGGAGAGGCTCCGTAAGCAGCAAATTCTGTAACTTTGATGAATTTATCAAGAAGACTTTTATCTAAACTCATGAAAAGTTTTCTATTCGAATTAATTTAGGTTTGTTCACCATATATTTTTTTTTACTTAAAGATTTTAAAACTTTAATAAAAGAAGAGTTTTTACCCATGTGAGTAATGATTATGATAGATGCGTTTGATAATTTATTAGTAGGATTTTGTATTAAACGTTTAACTGAAACCTTATTACTAGCCATTACTTTTGTGATATCTGATAAAACACCGTATTTATCTTTAACATCTAATCTTAGATAAACTTGAAATTTTTTATCATCTATTTTTTTGTATAAAGCTTTTTTTCTCTTCACAGATGAGACTACAAATGGAAACTTGATGTTTCCCCTCAATATTGAGCACAAGTCTGATATTAAAGCAGACGTCGTAGGACCAGGTCCTGCCCCCTCACCTTGCAAAATTGTTTGACCAACTGGCCTTGAGTCAACAACGACTGCATTAAGCACACCATTAATTTTTGCTATATAAGAATTTTCTTTTATTAAAACTGGATGTACTCTCTGAAGTATTTGATTTTCTACTCTTTCTGCAATTCCTAATAATTTAATTTTATAACCTAATTGGTTAGCATTATTAATATCTGTGTGATCAATTTCTTTTATACCCTCCATTAAAATTGAATTATTATTAAGCAAAGAATTAAAAGAAAGCGCAGTAAGAATTTTTAATTTTGAAGCAACATCATCACCATTAATATCAGCTGAGGGGTTCGATTCTGCATATCCAAGTTTTTGAGCTTTTACTAATGCATCTTTGTATTCTAAATTCTCTTTATCCATCGATGATAAAATAAAGTTGGATGTGCCATTTAATATTCCATAAATTTTATTAATTTGATTTGCAATAAGACCTTCCTTCATAGTTCTTATAATTGGAATTCCACCACAAACAGCTGCTTCAAATTCAAAGTTAACTTTATTTTTTTCAGCAATCTTAGTTAGTTGGTCTCCGTACTTAGCTACAAGAGCTTTATTTGCTGTCACAACATGTTTTTTGTTATTTAGTGCAGCGAAGACTAATTTTTTTGCAGCACCATCGGATCCACCTATTAATTCAATAATTATATCTACGTCTTTGTCTTTTGTAATATCAAGATAATTCTTTATCCATAAATTCTTAGGAATTGAAATACCTCTTTTTTTTGAAAAAGATCTTGCAGAAACATATTTAATGTAAGGTTCAACGTTAGTTTTATTAAATAAAGTTTGTTTATTTTTTTTTAAAAAATTATAAAAATATGAACCAATATTACCTAATCCTACAATTGCTATATTCATTTTTCTTTTCATTTAAAAACCTAGTTTAGTTCGAAGTAATATCTGGATAATCTTTTTCTCTACCCTGTTTAGTTAAAATTTCAGCTATTTTGTCGATATCACACTCTTCAATTATTTTACAAATATTGTCTTCTTTAGTGTTTTTATTGCTGTTTTCAACATTTGTCTTTTCATTTATTATTTTTTCAACAATTTTCTCTTTTTGTTGAGTTTTTTTAGGTTCAATTTTTGCAACTTCTTTTTTTTCAGTCTCTTTAAGCCTTTTTTCTTCTTTAATACGCTTTTTTTCTTCTTCAATTTTTATTTTAGCCGCTTCAATTTTTTCTCTTTCTATAATCTGTTTTTTTAAAGCTTCATCTTGTTCTTTTTTTAAATCTGCTTCATTAATTGTATTTAACTTTACAAGATCAACGCTAGTATTTTTTTTGTCTTTAGCTGTTTGTACTTCAATTGTTAAATTCTCAGCAAAATATTCTTTAAATTCTTTTTTATTAGCACATGGCTTATCCCCACACATATAGACTTTATAAGATGGACTACAATTAAAAAGAAAAATAAAAGAAATTAAAAATAAATATTTCATTTCAGTCCTAAAGACTCTTTAAAATTATAAAGTATATTCATATTTTGAATAGCTTGACCAGAAGCTCCTTTGACTAAATTGTCTATTGCTGAAAAAATAACTATTTTGTTTTTAAATCTTGTTTTGCAAACAGAAATTTCACATAGATTAGTGTTTAATACATTACCACTCCCCATAGCAGTATTTAAATCTAATATTTTAACAAAAATGTTTTTTTGATGTGCTTTTTTTAAAGTTGCCAAAATTTTATTAGCACTAATGTTTTTTTTTGGCTCAACATAGATACTAGATAAAATACCTCTAAATGTTGGTAGCAAGTGTGGTTGAAATGCATATTCTAACTTAGTAGTAGAATTTTTGTTTAGTTCTTGATCCAATTCAGACATATGTCTGTGTTTTTCAATTCCATAGGCAAAGACAGATGTGTCTATATTCTTATGAGTAAATTTTTTTTTATAATTTTTTCCTGCACCAGAATAGCCTGACTTAGAATCAATAAATATATTTTTTGTATTTATTAGAGATTTTTGTAACAATGGAATTAGAGCCAATTGCACAGATGTTGGATAACAACCAGGATTAGCAATAATTCTATATTTCTTTATTTCTTTTTTTGAAAATTCTGAAATAGCGTATAAGGCATTCTTAACAAGTTGCTTAGCATTATGTTTAATGTGATACCATTTTTCATAAATCTTATAATCGTTTATTCTAAAGTCAGCCGAAAGATCAATAAATTTTAAATGTTTATGTTTGAATAAGCTTGATACAATTTTTTGTGCTTCTCCATTTGGCAAAGATAAAAACAATAAATCAACTTTTGACCAGTTTACATTTGATAAATGTGAAATTTTAGGTAATTTTTTTTTAATTCTTTTATCAAATTTCTGTATATTAGAATTTAAATTTTGCTGAGCGCATAAGTATGTAATATTGGCTTTAGGGTGTTTAGATAATAGATATATCAAATCTAAACCGACATAACCTGTGGCCCCAGCAATAGCGATATTTATCTTAGATTGTGACATAAATATTTATATCACTAGATAATAAAATAATAAATTTAAATGATCTATCTCTTAGAAAACTGGAAGCTTCTTCTTGCTTTACGGTGACCGTATTTTTTTCTTTCAACAACTCTTGAGTCTCTAGTTGTTAACTTTTCTTTTTTTAGTGTTTGTTTTAAGTTTCCGTCGTGAAGAACTAAAGCTCTTGATAAGCCATGAATGATAGCTCCTGCTTGACCAGATAATCCTCCACCTTTAACGGTAGCTCTAACATCATAAGATGTTGCGATGTTAGATAATTCAAGTGGACGCATAACAATAATTTGATGTACAGGTCTTTTAAAATATTCATGCATTTTTTTTCCATTCACATGAATATTTCCAGAACCTTTTTTTACCCATACTTTTGCTACAGAAGTTTTTCTTCTTCCAGTTGCGTACTTACTGTCTTTAAAATCTAATTTTAATTTTTTTGTACTAGTAGTTTTGTTTGAAACTTGAGCTTCCATTAATTAGTTAAATTTCTTTTGTTTAGATCTTTAAATTGAATAACTTTAGGGTTTTGAACTTCGTGAGGATGTTTTTCACCTCTATACATTTTTAATTTAGACAATTGTTTTCTTGCTAACGTACCACCTGGCAGCATTCTCTGAACAGCAAGCTTTAAGATTTCTTCTGTTTTATTTTTTTCATGTAATCTTGCAGGTGTAGTTTGTTTAATTCCTCCAGGATGACCTGTATGTCTATAATAAATTTTATTAGAATATTTCTTTCCAGTAAATTTCATTTTTTCAATGTTGGTAACAATTACAAAATCTCCATTATCCATATGAGGATTAAAAGTAGCTTTATTTTTTCCCCTTAACAATTTTGAAATATAAGCAGCAAGTCTTCCAACTACTGCATTCTCGGCATTAATTAAATACCAATCGTTTTTTAGTTCTTTCTTTTTAATAAAGGGTGTCATTTAATAATGGCGATAAATACTAATAATGACCTACAAAGTCAATTGAATTTAGGTCTAGTTTAATGATGCAAATGGCTTCAAAACTTAAAATTATTGTTCCAATTTTAATTAATATTTCATCAATTAAATTTCTTCATTTCATTTAGTGATTTTAAAATAAGACCGCTTTCAATTAGTCCTTGTTTAATTGACTTGGCTGTGTCTAATGAACTTTTATTATCACCGTGTATACAAATTGAGTCAATTTCACATGGTATTTTTTTTCCAGACAAACAATTTAATGCTTGGTTTTGAACCATGCTTAAAACATGTTTTTTTGCTTCTTCTGGATCTGTGATCAAAGCGTTTTTTTTTGATCTTGAAACTAAATTTCCATCATCCTCGTAATTTCTGTCAGCAAATATTTCACAAGCTATTTTCATATTTAATTTTTTTGCCGCTATTTCCATTTTTGAACCTGTGGGAACCAGATAAATTATATCTTTGTTAATTTCTTTAATTGCCTTTGCAATAGTTGTAGCAAGATCTAGATCTTCGCAAGCCATGTTGTTTAAAGCTCCATGAGGTTTTATATGAGTTACATTTGAACTAAGACTGACTGCAATACGTTGAAGTATTTCATATTGGTCTATTATTAATTTTCTTATTTCTGAAGAAGGTAAATTTATTCTTGTTCTACCAAAATTATCAGGGTCATTAAATGATGGATGAGCACCAATGCTAACATTATTTTTTTTTGAAATCTCAATAACTTTCTGCATCGTATCTTCATCACCAGCATGATAGCCGCATGCTACGTTAGCAGAATTAACAATTTCTAAAAGAAACTTGTCATTTTCATTATTATGGAGCTTAGATTTTTCTCCTAAATCACAATTGATATTAATTTCCATATTTTTAAAACTTTATTATAACATAGCATGATTAAAAATATATCAAATCTTGGTGATGCTGCAGCGTATTGCGATTTTGGCACAGAAGTAAACCAAGAGATAAATGGTAATGTAATTAAATATTTTAAAAATTTAAGAGATCAAAATATTGCTGGAATAACTAATATTACTCCCTCCTATAATAAGTTAATTGTTTCATTCGACCTAGAAACTACAAACTATTCAAAAATAAAAAAAATTATTGAAAACTTAAAAATCGAAGAAAAAATAGAAAAACAAAAAAAAACTTTGGAAGTTCCTATTTGTTGCGATGACAATTTTAAAATTGATCACGAAAGACTAGAAAATCTATTAAATATTAAATTTGATAAAATTTTGGATATTTTTTTTAATAAAGAATATTTTTGTTATATGACAGGGTTTATTGCTGGTATGCCTTTTTTTGGAGATTTAAATGAACAATTAAAAGCAAAACGTCTTGAGACACCTAGAATAAAAGTTCCCAAAGGTTCTATTGGAATTACTGAACAATTCTGCAACATTTATACGTATGAAAGTCCTGGAGGCTGGAACATTATTGGAAGAACCCCTCTAGATATTTTTGACAAAAACAATCAGGACGATCCAGCATTAATTAATCCTGGTGACAAGGTTAAATTTAGAAGGATAAGCAAGGAAGAATATGAAAGATCTAAAAAATAATTTTTTTGAAGTTGAAAGATCAGGCATTCACACTACTTTTCAGGACAAAGGTAGAGAAAATTTAAATCATATTGGAATTCCGATAAGTGGAGTCATGGATAAAAGAAATTATATACTTGGTAATTCTTTGTTAAAAAAAAATTTAAATTCGCCTGTTATTGAATTTGCTTATCAAGGACCACTGCTCAAATATCATGGTAAAAATATTTATATTGTTGTCACTGGTAATGTACAATTTCAAATATTAAAAAAGAATAAAGAAGTTTTTAAAGGAGAAACTTATAAAGTTTACTTAATTGAAGACAATGATCAAATTGATATTCAGTCAACATTAAACTCAGTTTATGGCTATTTGAGTATAAGCGAAGACTTTAAACTAGATAAAATATGGAACAGTATTTCTACTAATACAAAAGCTAAAATAGGCTCTAATAATGGTGAAAAAATATCTAATAATCAACAAATCAACATTGATCATAAAAATAAAAAAGTAGATTTAGCTAGTCTAAGTTATGTTAATTCTAAGACTACAAACCTTAGAATAATAAAAGGTACTAATTTTGAATATTTCTCTGATAAAGCAAAAGAAACTTTTTTGAAAAATGAGTTCGTTGTTTCCAAATTTACAGATCGTATGGGTATGAGGTTAGAAGGCCAAATTTTAGAAAATATTGAAAATACAAACATTAAATCAGAAGGTATCGTTAAAGGCGTTATGCAAGTAGCCAGCGATGGTAATCCTATTATTATGTTAGCTGATCATGGTACTATTGGCGGATATCCAAAGATTGCAAATATTATAAGTGCTGACTTTGATAAACTCTCTCAAGCAGTTCCAGGTTCTAAAATTACTTTTAAAGAAGTCAATTTAGAAGAAGCAGAGAATTTGTTTAAAAATTATAACTTAGAAACTAATGATCTAATAAACCAAATTGTTTACGATTAATAAATTTAAACTCATTAGTTGAATAATCATAAAAACGTATTTTTGAAGTATCAATTAATTTCTTATCTATTCTGTAAGTTGGTGTTCTTGGAAAGCTTTTTACAATAGCCCAATATCTAGGGTTATAATTTTTTGGTAAAATGGATTTAAAATGATTTGCAAAATTTTTAATATTAATTTTACTTCTTCTTTTTAATAATAATAATGCAACTATGTCCTCTTCACCAATATCACTTTTTACAGGTAGAACAGCACTCTCTGAAATATTTATATGCTCATTCAAGTTTGACTCGATTTCCCAAGAAGAAATATTTTCTCCTTTAACTCTAATAGAATCTTTTTTTCTCCCAATATAATAAAGATTATTGTGTTTATCGAATTTACCAATATCTCCGGTATACAATAAATTATTTGCCAATAAATTTTTAGTGCTTTTATAATCTTTAAAATAACCTTTTGTAATTAAGTTCTTGTCTTTGCTTGTAATTACAATTTCACCAATACCATTTTTAGAATTTATAAGTTTAACTTTAAACCAAGGAAGAACTTGACCTATAGAACCAATATGATTTTTAAAGTTTATAGTTGTAAAACTTGAAGCTTCAGTCATTCCATAGACTTCTCTTAAAGGAATATTAAATCTTTTTTTAAATATAGAATAAGTTTCTTTTCTGGCTCCTGCCCCAAAAGCTATTTTGATAGAATGTTTTTTATCAAAAATTGTTTTAGGTTGTTTAATTAAAATATCTAAAATTCCACCTAAATAATGAAGCACAGTAATTTTGTATTTAATGTTTTGTTTCCAAAAATTTTTAGCTGAAAATTTTTTTATTATAACCAAACTACTAAATTTTAAGAGACATAAAATTAATATTTCAATACCGCCTATATGATGAAGTGACTCCCAAAGCAAGTATCTGTCATTTTCATTACTGTCAGATGCAACACCTGTTGCAAATAGAACCTATTAACATTTTATCATTAACAATTACCCCTTTTGGAGGACCTGTTGTTCCAGATGTAAATAAAATTGTATTTACGTTACCGCTAAATATAACTTTCTTTATCTTGTTAGTTTTTTTTTCAAAAATGGTCTTATCTTTAATTACTTTTATATTTTTTTTAAAATTAATAGGAATGTCATTTATTTTATTTTTTCTAATAAGAATAAATTGAGGTTTTATTAATGATAAAATGTAATTTAAACCAATACCTTTTTTATAATTTCCCAGCGGAACCCAGGTAGCTCCCAAACCAAGTGTTGCTAAAAACAATAATACTTGCTCGTAACTATTCTCTAGTAATGAAACAATCTTATGATTTTTTTTTGTACCGATGCTGATTAAATAATTCTGTGTCTTTAAAATATCTTTATATAATTTTTCTCTACTAATTTTGTTTTTGTTTATTTCAATGATTATTTTCTCTTTTTTACTTTTATTTAAATTATTAATTAATTGCCTTATATTAATTTTAGGAATTTTTATGCGCTTTTGCACTTAAATATTAATTCTTGTTAAAGAACTTTTTTGAACCTTTTACAGGATCACCTAATTTAAAAGATTTTTGATGATAAGCTTTTGCTCTTTTAAAAATCATATCAAAATCTTTATTATACATTTCCCAAAGATTTTTTTTTGTTAAAATCATTGCGTATTTGGGTTTTGCGGCAAGATCTTTTGCTATAGATATTGATCTTTTAAGAACGTCTTTTTGTTTTGTTAAATAATTTATTGCTCCTATTTTATAAGCTTCGTTACCATTAATTAATTTTCCAGTAAGAGATAGTTCGATAGCTTTTGATAGGCCCAAAACTTTCTCAATAATCCAAGGTCCTATTACGCTTACAATTCCAGAATTTATTTCCACTTGTCCCATTCTTGTTTTCGGATGCGATACTCTAATATCTGCTAATAAAGCTAATTGAAAACCTGACCCGGCTGCAACGCCATTTATAGCAGCAATTGTTGGTATTTCTAAAGATCTGATCTCTCGATAAAGAACCTTAAATTGATTTATCCACTGTTCCACTTTTTTTGAAGTATTAAATTTATTTATTTCTTTTAAATCCTGACCTGAGCAAAAAGCTTTATTACCTTTGCCTGTAATAATTAACGCCTTTGTGTTTTTATTTGATTTAATTTTTTTTAATTTAGTTATTATTTCTGAACGCATTTGATAATCCCATGCATTTAAAATTTTTGGATTATTTAAGATTATAAATGCAATGTTATTTTCAACTTTGAAAATTACTTTTTTTGACATTTAAGTTTTTGTAAATTATCCAGCACCAGGACCTTTAATGGTACTTGGTAGATATGTAGCAAGTTCTGGATAAGCGATCATAATAAAAGCCATTACAACCATCATTAAAAACATTGGAAGAGCTGATTTAGCTAGAAAAACCATATCGTATTTTGTCATTCCTTGTAAAACGAATAAATTAAAACCTACAGGTGGAGTTATTTGTGCCATTTCAACCAATACAGTAAGAAAAATTCCAAACCAAATTACATCGATACCAGCATTTCTAATCATAGGTTCAACCACGGCCATTGTTAACACTATTGAAGAAATACCATCTAAAAAGCACCCGAGAACGATATAAAAAATCATTAATGAAATTAAAAGTTCAACATTTGACAATCCTAAACCAGCAATCCATTCTGCTATATGCCTTGGTAGTCCAGTAAAACCCATGGATAAAGTTAAAAATGCTCCACCCATAAGAATGAATGCAATCATACATGAAGTTTTAGTTGCTCCAATCAAACTATCTAAAAATGTTTTCCATGTAAGTGATCTTTGTAAGGCAGCTAAAACTAAACCACCTATAACTCCAAAAGCTGCTGCTTCAGTAGGTGTCGCCCAGCCCATGTACATTGAACCAATGACAAAAATTATTAATGAAAAAATTGGTATTAAAAATTTTGAACTTTTTAATTTATCTGTAAAACTAATTTCAGGATCTTTATTTGGCATGTTTTTTTTATTAAAAGTTGACCAAACCGCTACATAGCTCATAAAAAGTAGAGCCAATACTAATCCTGGTAATATTCCAGCCATGAATAACTGTACAACTGACTCATTAATTGTCACTCCATATACGATTAATGTAAGCGAAGGCGGTATCATAAGTCCTAACGTCGATGAACCTGCTAAAGTTCCAATAGTCATTTTTTCTGGATAATTTCTTTTTCTTAATTCTGGAATTGTCATTTTTCCAACAGTAGTCAGCGTAGCTGCTGAAGAACCAGAGACTGCTGCAAAAAAAGTACATCCAACAATGTTTGTATGCAATAATCTTCCAGGTAAATTATTCATCCATGGTGCTAAACCTTTAAACAAATCCTCAGACAAACGCGTTCTATAAAGAATTTCCCCCATCCAAATAAATAATGGCAAAGCTGTTAATGACCAACTAGAAGCTGTAGTCCAAATTGTAGTAATCATCGCATCACCAGCAGGTCTACTTGTAAATAATTCTAAACCTACATAGGCAACGCCCATTAGTGCTAGGCCAATCCAAACACCTGTTCCTAGTAAAAAAAATAAAGTAAATAGAAAAATTACTGTTAAAGTTAAATCATCCATTTAATCAATCGCCTTATCATCTTCAATTTCTGTGTCCGTATAACCAATAAAAATAAATTGATATAATTTATCTAAAAAAGCTAAAGCTAATACAAAAGTTCCTAAAACCATTGACATTTGTGGAATCCACATTGGTGTTGCATCTTGTGACTGAGATACATCGTTAAATATAAAAGAAAAATATAACCCTCTACATGCATAATAAAAAAAACTAACAGATAGTCCCGATCCAATAATAAAACACCATAATTCTCCCCATTTTTTATTTGCTCCAAGTTTATGTAATAAAATTCTAACTCTTATGTGACCATCTCTATTTAAAGTATGTGCCATTGCAAAAAATGCAGAATTAGCCATAGCATAACCTGCATAAGCTGTGGCTCCTGGAAATGTAAATCCAGTCCATCTTGCAAACATTTGAAGACAAATTATAACTAAAATCAAAGTTAAATTTAGTGCCGCAAAATAAGCGCAGCTTACATATATTTTATCTAAAAAAAATCTCATAGAAAAATTACAAAGTAAGCCCAAATAAGATTGGGCTTACTTTTTTAATATTAACTATTTTTTTTCTGATCTAAAGCCTTCGACAACTTTTTTGCCTTCAGGCCCTGCTTTAGCAATCCACTCATCAGACATTGTTTTACCAATTTTTTCTAAATCAGTTCTAAATTGTCCTTTAGCTACTTGTACTTTCATACCATTTGCAGCTAATTGAGTTAAATACCATCCTGATAATGCCTCAGATTTTGCTGTACCAGCAGCTTCAGTCATTGCAGCAATACCTCTGATAATATTTTGATTTTGTTTGCTTAAGCCATTCCATACTTTTTTATTTATAAAAACATAGTTTCTTGGCAACCATGCATTTACTTCATAGAAATGAGTTAAGTGTTCCCATACTTTTCTGTCGTAACCAGTTGCACCTGAAGAAACAAATGACTCTGCAACACCAGTTGCTAGAGCTTGAGATAATTCAGCTGCTTCTACTTGCACAGGTAACATTCCCATTAATTCAGCGATTCTAGCCGTAGCACCACTGTAAGATCTAAATTTTACACCTTTAGTGTCAGCAATCGAATTAACTTCTTTTTTGAAGTATAAGCCTTGAGCTGGCCAAGGTATTCCGTATAGCAACACAAGACCTTGTTCATCTAATTTTTTTTCCATAGCTGGTCTTAAATATTTCCACAATAAATCTGAATCTGCATATGAAGTAGCTAAGAATGGAATAGAGTCTCCACCAAACAGTAAGCTTTCATTTTCGTGAGCAGACAAAAGTCTTTCACCAATTGGAGCTTGTCCAGTTTGAACTGCTTTTTTTATTTCATCTCCCTTAAACAAAGAACCTCCTGGGTGAACAGTGATAACAATTTCACCGCCGGTTGCTTGTTTTACTGCTTCAGCAAACTTTACTCCCATTTCTGAGTGAAAGTTACTTGCAGCATATGCCATTGGCATGTCCCATTTTTCAGCAGCATTCAAAGTGAAGATACTAAAAAACGAAAAAGCAATAGCAGTAAATAAATTTAATAATTTACGCATTTTTTCTCCTCTCAATTAATATTAATTATTTTATTATCTTGCTTTATATATTTTGATAATTCAAGCTTATATTATCTATATGGATTAAAAGCTTTTAGATCATCTTGATCATTATCTCTTAAAATAACTTTACTAATAATTTTCCCAGTCTTTGGACCTGCTGTTAAACCAATATGATGATGTCCGTAAGCAAAAAACATATTATTATCTGTATTAGATGGTCCAATTACTGGAAGACTATCAACCGTTGAAGGTCTATGACCACTCCATTCCATTTTTCTTTCATAAGTAATCCCAGGAAACATTGCTTTCGCATTTCTCCATAAAAGTTCGAACGCTTTAGGATTGGGTTTTGAATTTAAACTTCCAAATTCAACTAAACCAGCAAATCTAATACCTGTTGGTCTTGGTGTAATTGCTAACTTTAAATAACCATTGGCTATTGGTTGATTTATTCTTATGTTAGTTCCAAATAATTCCAAATGATAACCTCTTTCAGATTCTACAGGAACGTTAATTTTGTATTGTTTTGCAAATTTGTCAGAAAAAACACCAGAACAAACTAAAACTTTTTCAGTTACATGATTGTGTGTTTTCATTTTAATTAAAAAACTATTGTTTTCTTTTTGTATTTCTAAAACTTCGTCTTCAATGGTTTTACCACCAAGATTTTTAAAGTGTTCAATCAAATCATCTAAATAGTTTTGACTGTTGGAAATATAACCTTGATTTTCAATTTTAATTGCAAACTTATAATCTTCGGATAAACCAGGTATAGTTTTTTTTAATTCATTTTCTTCTAATGGAATTAAATTAAAACCATGCTTTTTTCTCAAACCCCAAGTAAATTCTTCATTGTCAAAATCAGATCTATTTTTGTAAATATAAATATAAGGTGAGGCTTCAATCCATCGAGATGCCTTCGAACCCTCAGCTAGTTTTTTATGTTCACCGATACTATCTTTTAATAAGAAAGCTAAGTTTTTTGAAATATGTTCGACCTTTTCTTTTCTTACAAAAGATAAATATTTAATTAAATATGGAAGTGATTTTAAAATTCCAGGAAATCTTAAATACAAAGGACCGTCTTTAGACAACCACATTTTTAAAATCTTTTTGATCATTCCAGGTCCTGGCATAAGCACAGGAGTAATTGATGGACTGGACAACCAAGAAGCATTTCCATATGAAGCAGGTTGTCCTTTAAAATCTCTTTCTATAAGAGTTACATCCGCACCTCTTTTAAGCAAATTTATTCCTGAAGAAAGACCCATGATACCAGCACCTATAATTGTTATTTGATTTTTATTCATATTATGCAATCCATTCACTAACAGGTGCATTTGCATCTTGTAGCGGTTGAGTAATTATATCAAGTAAGCAAGGCCCTTGGTTGTAATTTATAGCTTCATTAATTTTTTCTTTTAATTGATTTGAACTTTCAACTTTCCAAGATTTAACACCATAAGCCTCAGCAACCTTAGCATGATCAGTTCTATTGAAATCAACAGAAAAATACCTTTTTTCAAATTTTGATTTTTGGCCAGCTTTAATCCAACCGTACACACTATTTGATATTACAATAAAAATAATAGGTAATTTTAATCTTACTGCTGTCTCTAATTCACCAACAGCGAAACCAAAGCTTCCATCTCCCATAACAGACACAACTTTATTTTTTGGTTTTCCAATTTGTACTCCTATTGAAGCAGGTAAAGCGTAACCTAAAGCTCCATGAGCTCTGTTTGTAATAAAATATCTGCCTGATTCATTAAGGTTGTAATAAGCTGCAAAATATGGACATGGAGTACCAGGATCAACTACAATATATGTATCTTTAGGTAATTTATCATTTAATTCTTTAATTATTCTCTCTGGTTTAATTAGATTGTCATTATCAGTAGCAAGCTCATAAAATTTCTTAAACTTCTTTTTTTTAACCTCTTTAACTATTTGATCACCTTTAAAATTTTTTGATTTTAATAATTTATTAGCCTCAACTAATGTTGATTTTATCTCTGCTACCATAGAGATATGTGATTTATAATTAGCATTGATCACTGATGGATCTATATCTATGTGCACAATTTTCTTTTTTTTATCAGGGTATTGCCATTTCTCAGTAGTTACAGAACCTGCTCTGCATCCTAGAAAAATTACTAAATCAGAATTATTTAATGTTTCCCTAGTATAGATTGACCCGCCATTACTACCTACTACACCTAAACAATTTGGGTGATTATCAGCAAGCGTGCCCTTACCGGTAACAGAAGTAGCTAAAACAATATTTAATTTTTCAACAAATCTTTGTAATTCTTTTTCTGCAAATGCATTTTTAACTGCCCCACCACAAATTAAAATTGGATTTTTTGATTTATAAATTTCATCTAATATTTTATTTAATTTGCTTATATTAGGTCTTTTTCCTTCAGCTGGAAACCTTGTATGTTTTTTATCAACCCAAACCTCTTTTTCTGGAATTTCATGGTTCTGAATGTCAAAAGGTAAAGCAAGATGACATGAACCAGGTTTGCCTGTTGTGCTCTCTTTAAATGCCCTTCTAATATCTTTAGCAAAATTTTTAGATTTATCTAATACACAATTCCATTTAGTTAATGGTTTAAATAAAGCTTTTTGATCTAATTCAGTTAATGGGAAGTGACCATATGAAGTTGTAGGAACATCTGAAGTAAAAGATATTAAAGAAATTGATGATTCATTTGCTTCGACTACACCTGGAATAATATAAGTAGCTCCACCTCCACTAGGCCCTTCGCAAATACCTACTTTGCCAGTTACTCTAGCATAACCATCGGCCATATAACTTGCGCTTCTTTCGTCTCTTGTAAGAATGTGTTTAATAGAATGATCTAATCTATAAAGAGCATCATAAAAAGGTAAAGACGTATCTCCACACAATCCAAATATGTATTGAACTTCGTATTTATCTAAAAGTTTGACAAGAGCTTCTGCTCCCTTAAGATAATTTGAACCTTTGTTTAAACTCATATTTATTTTGTTGTAATTTAATAGCCTTGTTTATAATAAAGAGAATTATAAGATACATTTAATGAAATTAGGTCACAACCAAAAAAATATAATCGTAGGCGGCAAAACAGTATACGGAGGAACGGTAGGCGTATGCATGTTAGATACTCAATTCCCAAGAATTCATGGTGACATTGCAAATGCCAGAACTTGGAATGTGCCAGTTCATTATAGAGTAGTTCCCGGTTCAACACCTAAAGCCGCTGTTTACGAAAAAGGAGAAGGAATTTTAGAAGGATTCATAGATGCTGCTAAACATTTAGTAAAAATGGGTGCAGATGGCATAACTACTAACTGTGGATTTTTATCTTTATTCCAAGAAGAGATGGCAAACGCAGTAAATGTTCCTGTTGCAACGTCATCATTAATGCAAACACAAATGGTTCAAAGTTTATTGCCTAAAAATAAAAAAGTTGGAATTTTAACAATTCACAAACCTTCTTTAACTGAAAAACACTTAAAAGCTGCAAACGTACCATTAGATACACCTATTGTTGGAACAGAAAATGGTAAAGAATTTACGAGAGTAATATTAAATGACGAAATGGAAATGGATATTGATTTAGCAAGACAAGATCACTTAGACGCTGTTGAAGAGTTAATGAAAAAACACTCTAATATTGGAGCAATTGTAATGGAGTGCACTAATATGAGTCCATTTGCAGCTGATGTTAGAAAAAAATTTAATGTGCCAGTATTTAATATTTACACTTTTATTGAATGGTTTCAATCAGGTCTACTACCAACAAGATTCAGTCAAGACCACGATGATCCAAGAAAATAATTGTGTTTGATATTCTAAATTATTTTTCTACAACAGAAATTTATTACTTAATTTTCTTACTGATAACTTGTGGAGCGATAACTCAAAGCGCAATAGGTATTGGGTTTGGTATACCTGCTTGTTTTTTAGTTTTGATTGACCCCTCTATGGTGCCAAGTTGTATTATATTAATGGGATCTTTTTTAGCGATGGGAAATGGACTGTTAAGTATTAATGACGTCATTAAAATAGACTTAATTTACTCTTTTTTTGGTCGCGTAGTTGGGTCTATAATTGCATTACCATTGCTATTTTTAACAATTGGAACCAAGTATTACTTAATAACTTTTGGCTTATTGCTTTTAATTGTAACTTATTTGAGTGCCAGCAAATGGAATATTATTGCTACAAAAAAAAATATCACTTTCGGTGGCATAGCATCAGGCCTAATGGGAACATTAATTGGAATCGGTGGACCACCTATGGCAATAGTTTATCAAAATAGTACAGCTAAAAATGTTGTTGCTACATTAAACATGTTTTTTGGTATTGGAGCTTTATTTTCAGTTATTTTATTTGTCTATTTTGACCTCATAAATTTACCTGAAGTAATGAAATCAGTATATTTAGCGCCAGCTCTAGTCATCGGAACGTTTGTTGGAAGGAAACAAATTATAAAAGATTACGTTAATAGAAATCTAAAAAAATCAATAATTGGAGTTTGTTTTTTAAGTGCTATTGTTATCATTATTGATGCAATATTATCAGTTTGAGAATTTTAGCACTAATACTTTGAAATTAAACTTGAGTGAAGAAGTTTTAAAAAACTTAATATTAAAAATATACTTGAAATTTGATGCGCTGATGCAACATAGAAATTAAATCCTGAAATTAAAACATATATACCAAGAGCTATCTGAATTAGTATTAAAGAAAAATAAATATAGAAAAATTTTAAAATCATTTTTGGCATAAATTTATTTATATAAAAATATAGATACAGAGAAAAAATAAAAATCAAATAAGCTAAATTTCTATGTATGAATTGGACAAATCCTGGTTCACTTAGATCAACAATCAAATCTTCAGGCATATAGTTGCCATTCATAAGTGGCCAAGTTTGATAAAGTCTACCAGCATCTAAACCTGACACTAAAGCCCCTAACGCAATTTGAAGAAAAATTAGAAAAAACAATACTTTTAAAACTAACAACTTCTTTGTAAAAAAAATACTCGCATCTGTGTTTGAAATGTAATTTAAAAAAAAACCAAAAAATTGATGACAAAATTATAAAAGCTAATGATAGATGAAGTGATAATCTAAAATGGCTAACTGTAACATTATCAATAAGTCCACTTTTAACCATATACCAACCGATAGTACCTTGAAATATTATTAATAAAAAAATTATTAATAAATTAAATATAGTTTTTTTTGAAAACACTTTTTTGAAATAAAAATATATAAGTGGAATTAAAAAAAGCAGTCCTAAACTTCTTGCTAAAATTCTATGAATAAACTCCCACCAAAATATTATTTTAAATTCTGGCAAAGTCATTGATGAATTTAATAAATTATATTGAGATGTATTTTTATATAAATCAAAATACTCGTTCCATTTAGTTTCATTAAAAGGTGGAATAATGCCTGAAAAAACATCCCATTCAGTAATAGACAAACCAGAGTCTGTTAATCTAGTTAAGCCTCCAACAATAATTATTAATGAAGTTAATGTTATGAGACTAATTAACCAAAAAATAATATGATAATTAAATTTATTGTTTTCTGTCATGTAGAAATTTAATATATAAAACTTAATATCTAAGTTGTAATTAAAATAATGAATAAAAAAAAAATAACTATAATAAGAAAAAAATTAGATACTATTGATAATCAATTACTTTTAATCCTAAAAAAAAGAGTAAGTCTAGTAAACCAAGTAATCCAATTAAAAGATAATAAAAAAGAAATCGTTGATAAAAAAAGAATAAATTCAATCTTAAAAAGAATTAAACAGAAATCTAAAAAATTAAAAATAGATCCAATGATTTCAAAGAACATTTGGACATCAATGATAAACTCATTTATTAAATATGAGTTTAAACATTTTAAAAAAAAATAAGCTTATTTACTGTGAGGTGGAAGTTTTTTTTCTACAAAATACTCGTGCTTACGTGTTACAGGATTGTATTTTTTAACTTTTAATTTATCTTTAGCTTTCTCCCCTTTTGTTGGTTTTCTAGTGTAATAAAAAAAAGCACTATCAGGAGAAGCTTCTGGAACTAGTCTAACTTTTACGTGTGATTTTTTAGCCATTAAGTTTTTTTATTCTGGTTAAAATTTCTTTCGATTTAGTTTTAATTTTGTTTTTATAATAGTCAGCTTTTACACTCTTTAAACTCTCGTCGTCAAGTTTATTCAATCTTGAATCCATTACTTTTTTAGCACCTTTAATAGTTAAACCCTGTTCTTTAAGAAGAAATAAAATTTGTTTTGCAATATCAATATCCTTACTCGAATAGTACCTTCTTCCCTTTAAAATTGTTGGCTTTAACTGTTTAAACTTAGTTTCCCAAAATCTTAAAACATGAGTTGAGGGTGAGTTATCATTTTTGTTTATTAATCCAATGACTTTACTGGCTTCAGAGATGTTTAATAATTTTATATTCTTATTATTCATTATTAATTAATATTTTAAAATCATCGGAGTTATTAAAAGTAACAACATTTCTTTCAGAAATTTCATAAGATTTATTATTTTTTGGATTTCTACCAATTCTTTTATTTTTTTTTCTTAAAAAAAATGTTCCAAAGTTTGAAATTTTTACTTGTTTAAATGATATTAAATTTACAATTAGTATTTGTATTAGATCATCTATTATTTTTTTATTTAGAGACGTCGGCAGGCCTAATTTGGCATTTATTAACTCTACAATATCTTTTTTCTTTAGATTATTTCTTATTGGCAACATGGCTTAGATTAGATCTGATCTTTTCCATCAAATCACCTTTTATTATTCTATAACATAAATCAATAGAATGATAAAAACCTAAAGCATCCGTAGAACCATGGCTTTTCACAACTGGACCTTTTAAACCTAAAAATATTGCTCCATTAAACTTTCTAGGATCCAGTTTAGATTTAAATTTTTTTAATGCAAAGTATGAAAATACTATTGAAATTTTAGCTAATATGGTTTCAGTTAAATTTTTTTTTAATGTGTCTGTGATAAATTTTGCAGTCCCTTCAGCAGTTTTTAAAGCAATGTTTCCTGTAAAGCCATCAGTAACAATAACGTTTGTTTCACCATCCATTATTTTATTAGCTTCTAAAAAACCATTAAATTCAAAATCATTTGGTTTCATTTCTTGTAAAATTGTATAAGCTTTTTTTAAAACTTCAGTCCCTTTTATTTCTTCTGAACCAATATTTAAAAGACCAACTTTAGGATTTTCAGATGGAAATAATGATTTAAATAATGCTGAACCCATTTCAGCAAAATCTACTAGATTATTTTCATCACAATCAATATTTGCCCCTAGATCTAAAACAACATTCATGTTTTTTTTATTAGGCCATAAACCAGCTAGAGCTGGTTTGCTAACCTGCTCCATTGTCTTTAAAATCATTCTTGAAATAACAAATAAAACTCCTGTGTTACCCGCAGATAAACTAATATCAGAATTACTCGTAATTTGAGAGTTAATCGAATTCCACATACTACTCTCTTTTGAATTTTTAATTGCTGTTAAAGGAGTTTCATCATCAGAAACCACGCTATTACTATGGTGGATTTTATAAATTTCAGATGGAATTTTATATTTTTTAATTTCTCCGTTTATAAGTTCTTCATTTCCATAAATATTAAAGAAATAATCACTTATGTTTTTATTGTTGTTATAAAAAATATTTATACCTTCTATATTTTTTTTTGGTGCCTGTTCTCCACCCATAGCATCAATTGCAATAACAATTTTTTTATTCATAATAATGTTTTGATAAATAATTAATTAAACGTCTAAAATCTTTTTACCGTTATAATAACCAGTTTTAAGATCTATATGATGAGATAATCTGTACTCTCCGCTTTTTTTGTCTTCAATAATATTAACAGATTTAATGCGATGATGTGATCTACGCATGTTTCTTTTTGAAGGTGTTGTTTTACGTTTAGGTACAGCCATTTGTTTAATATTTAAAATTAATGCGCCCTTTTAGCACAATATCTTCATTTAATTCAAAACAAAAATTATAAAATTTATTAAAATAATCAGCCAATTTATTAGTCAAATGCATGTCTTTATTTTTTAATTCAAAATATTTACTTAATAAATCAATGTTTAATGAAAAAGAACTGCTTTCAGGTTGTTTAATTTTTAGAAGAATATCATAATAAATACGAATTAAATTTTTCATTTGTTTATTTACAGATACATCTCCATACCCCAATTCACGAAAATGGTACTCAACATTCTGAAAAATATTATCAAATATTTGTTGAGGAAATTCTATTTTTTTATCTTTAAAACCAAGCATAATTAAAGATAAATGAAAAAAAATTAGATTAATTCTTGTCTCAAAAGTATCACTAAGAAGTGTGTTTTTATAAAAAAAAATATTACGTGATAAGTTGATCAAATTATTATAAAGAGAATTATTATGAGATTTATAAGCAGAAAGCATATAAAAACATTATACATTATACCTTTCATAATTCTATTAAATAGCTGTTCTTTAAAAGAGCCTAACAAACCACATGGAATTAATTTTTTAGAAAATCGAGAGAAAGTATTAGAAATTGGTAAAACTAATAAAAATGATGTTATTAAATTAATTGGTAACCCTCACACTGTATCATTACAAGATCAAAATACGTGGATATATTTTGAGAGAACAATTACTAGAGGCAAACTAATAAAGCTTGGTCAAAATGTTTTAAAAGAAAATAATGTTTTAGAACTAAAATTTGACAAATATGGAATTCTTGAAAATAAAAAAATACTCACTAAAGAGGACATGAACACAGTTAAATACTCTGAGAAAGAAACAGAAAATAACATTTCACAACAAAGTTTTATTGGAAAATTCTTATCTAGTGTTAAACAAAAAATGTACGGTAAAAGAAAGTTTTAGTGAGCTAAAACAGCTAAAAGAAGTAAAGCAACAATATTTGTAATTTTTATCATTGGGTTTACCGCTGGCCCTGCTGTATCTTTATAAGGATCACCCACTGTGTCGCCTGTTACAGCAGATTTATGTGCTTCAGAGCCTTTGCCACCAAAATTTCCATCTTCAATATATTTTTTAGCATTATCCCAAGCTCCTCCACCTGCAGTCATAGAAACTGCAACAAATAATCCTGTAATTATAACTCCAAGCAACATTGCGCCTAATGTTGATAATGCTGCACTAACTCCTCCAATTGGTAATATTATAAAATATAAAACTACTGGAGACAAAACTGGGAGTAGAGATGGAATGATCATTTCTTTAATGGCAGCTTTAGTAAGTAAATCTACTAATCTACCGTAATCAGGTTTGCTAGTTCCTCTCATTATTCCTGGAATTTTTTTAAATTGTCTTCTTACTTCAATTACAACAGATCCACCTGCTCGTCCTACTGCCTGCATACCCATAGATCCAAATAAATATGGTAGCATTCCACCAACTAACAAGCCAACAACCACAAATGGGTTTGATAAATCAAAACTTACTGAAACACCTTCTAGTGCTGAACCTTTTACATTTGAGAAAAATTTAATATCTTCAGTGTAAGCTGCGAACAATACTAATGCTCCTAAACCAGCAGATCCTATTGCATAACCTTTTGTAACTGCTTTTGTAGTATTTCCAACTGCGTCTAAAGCATCCGTTGTTTTTCTTACGTTATTAGGAAGTTTAGCCATTTGTGCAATACCTCCAGCATTATCTGTTACAGGGCCATATGCATCTAAAGCAACAACCATTCCAGTTAGAGCTAACATTGAAGTTACAGCGATTGCTATACCGTATAATCCAGCTAAGCTATTAGTGTATAAAATTCCAATTACAATAATTAGAGCTGGAACAGCTGTAGCTTCCATAGAAATTGCTAAACCTTGAATAACGTTAGTACCATGACCAGTAGTAGATGATTGTGCAATCGATCTAACAGGTCTATAATTTGTACCAGTATAATATTCAGTTATCCAAATTAACAAACCAGTAATTACTAAACCTGCAACACCACAAATGTATAAATCTAAACCAGTAAAACTTTTTGCAGAACTGCTAAATGTATTATCTAAACCTAATATAGAGTCTGTGACTGGATATAAAACAATTAAAGATAAAATTGCTGTTACTACGAAGCCTTTATAAAGAGCATTCATAATATTTTTTGTTGGTCCTAATTTAACGAAGAAAGTTCCGGCAACAGAAGTTAAAATACAAGAACCTCCAATAGCTAAAGGATAAATCATCATGTATGGATTATTTGTAAAAAATATTGAAGCTAGAACCATCGTAGCAACAATTGTTACTGCATATGTTTCAAATAAATCTGCAGCCATCCCCGCACAATCTCCAACGTTATCTCCAACGTTGTCGGCTATTACTGCTGGATTTCTTGGATCGTCTTCAGGAATTCCTGCTTCAACTTTTCCTACAAGGTCAGCTCCTACGTCTGCACCTTTTGTAAAAATTCCTCCACCTAATCTTGCAAAGATTGATATTAAAGAAGCACCAAATCCTAAAGCAACTAGAGCATTGATAACTTCTCTACTCTCTACATTGTAAAGTAATAAAATATTGTAATAAATTGCGATTGCCAATAAAGCTAAACCTGCAACTAAGAGTCCTGTGATTGCACCAGATTTAAATGCCATTGTTAATCCGGCCTGAAGGCTGTTTCTAGCAGCTTCAGCAGTTCTTACATTTGCTTTAACTGAAATTAGCATTCCAACATAGCCTGCTATTCCAGAAAGTGCTGCACCAATAAAATATCCAAGACCAACTAAAGGACCAAAAAAATAAGATACGATTGCAAGCACAATAACACCAACAAATGCTATTGTTGTGTATTGTCTTTTTAAATATGCCTTAGCTCCAATTTGAATTGCTTCTGCAATTTCTTGCATCTTTGCATTTCCTGCACTTGAGTTAAGAATCTGAGATGAAAGTAGGTAGCTATAAGCTACAGCTATTACTCCTGTAAAAATGATTAAATAAAGTAATTCGTTTACTGGTGTCATTGAATTTGAGCTTATTGCCAAATAAATTGGCTAAAAGCAACTGTTTATTTTGTCGTTAAGTGTTTAAATTTCTAATGTTTTTAGCAATTTTATCAATAATTGCATTTAGATATTTTATTTGAGCCTTTTCCAAGAAATACTCTGCACTCTTTATATATTCGCTAATTATTACTTTAGTAGGCGTTGAGTGTTTGTAGAGTAATTCAAACACTGCCGCATGAAGAATGATTTTTAGTAATTTATCAGTTCTTTTTAAGTCTAAATCATCAGACAAGAATTTAGCTATAGTTTCTTCAATAAGTTCGGATCTTTCTATTGTGCCTTCTACAACATCTTTAATGAATTTTTTGTACTGACTTTTATTGTATGAGCGTTCTGTATCGTCATTAAGGGAATTACTATATAATTTTTGTATTACTTTAATTCTCGGAGAAGAAATTTTTTCCTTTATTTGGCATTTAAAACATCTAAGACTGCAATAGCAGCCTCATAGCCTTTGTCAGATCTTGCCAAAGCTTGTTTGCTATTAAAGCAGGTCAATATTCCATTACCAATCGGTTTTTTTGAATTGATAGATAAATTTATTAAGCCATTCGTAATTGCAGAAGAAATAAAATCAAAATTAGGCGTTTCACCTTTGATAATAGACCCTAATGCAATAAATCCGTCATACTTATTAATATTTCTCGAAATAGTAACTGGAATTTCAAATGCACCTGGGACTTCTAATATTTTAAAAGTTACCTTATTTTTTTTTAGTTCTTTAACTGCTGTATTTAATAAACCTTGAGTATTGTTATATTTAGATCTGACTATACAAACTTTTATTTTTTTCATTTAATAATTTCTTGGTTTACTATTCTGATACCATATCCATCAAGACCTATTATTTTTTTCTTGGCTCTAGAAACTAGTATCATATTTTTTACTTTTAACTCCTTAATTATTTGAGCGCCAATTCCATAATATCTAAGAATATTAGTGCTATCGATAGTTTCACCTGAAATTAATTTTGAATTATTGTTTTTAATAAGTATCAATACGAAATTATTAAATTTATTTAAATAATTAATAGTTTTTGTAAAAATTTTTTTCTTTGGGTTAATTAATTTCTTTGGATTTTCGACAGATAATACTCTTACTCTTACTTTTTTTCCTGGACCTAAATTTCCTTTAGTAATTGCGTAATGATGTTGATTATCTAATTTATTTTTAAATATTTTAACTTGAAAAGAACCTATCTTTTTAAAATTTATTTTTTTTTCATCGTCTAAAAAAACTAACTTTTCATTCTTCAATCTATAAGAGATTAAGTCTTCAATGCTTCCTATTTTAATTTTATGTTTAAATGCAAATTTTTTTAGATCATCAAGTCTTGCCATACGACCATCTTCATTCATCACTTCACAAATAACAGAGCTAGGATTTAATTTTGCAAGTTTAGAAATATCTACAGAAGCTTCTGTGTGGCCTGCTCTTTCTAAGACACCACCATTCCTAGCTACTAATGGAAATATGTGGCCAGGTGATACAATGTCTTTTTTTTTGGCATTAATATTTATTGCTGATTTAATTGTTTTAGCTCTATCAAAAGCTGAAATGCCTGTTGTGATACCTTTGCGAGCTTCTATCGATACCGTGAATGCAGTTTGCATTCTAGCTTTGTTTACTGCTGACATTAAAGGTAACCCTAATTTATCTACTTGTTTTTTTGTAAGGGCTAAACAAATTAATCCCCTACCATGTTTGGCCATAAAATTTATACTCTTTGAATTAGCCTTGGAAGCAGGAATGACTAAATCTCCTTCGTTTTCTCTATTTTTATTATCAACTAAAATAAAAATTTTACCTTTTTTTGCTTCGTCAATAATTGTTTTAATAGGTGATAAAGAAGCTTGTTTCATTTTTTTAACTTAAAATTTTTTGAAAATATTTTAAAAAAATATCATACTCTATATTAACTAGATCATTATTTTTTAAATATAAAAGATTAGTTAATGTTAGCGTGTGAGGGATAACACTTACTTCAAAAACTCCATTACTTAAAACGTTTGCAATTGTTAGTGAAACACCATTAATTGAAATAGAACCTTTCGCAATTAAATTATTTTTATCTTTTTTAGGAATTTGAAACTTAAAAACCCAATTATTATTTAATTTGCTAATTTTTTTTACTCTACCCGTAGTATCAACATGACCTTGCACATAGTGACCTGAAACTTTGGTTCCATAATTAATTGATTTTTCAAGATTAATAGTATCGTTCACTTTGACGTGTTTAAAAGCTGTTTTGGAAAGAGTTTCTTTAGATAAGTAAAAGGATATTTGATTTTGTTTAATTTTAATTAAAGTTAAGCATGCTCCATTGCAGGCAATTGAGCTACCAATATCAGATTTTTTAAATTTTAAAGTTGTACCGATTGAAATTATTGTCGAATTGAAACTTTTTTCAATTCTAGAAACTTTGCCAGTTTTGTAAATTATACCATTAAACATTATTAAGTCTTAGTTTGATACAAACTATCACCTTTTAGATTTATTAAAACTTTGTTTTTATTGGACATTAATCTTTTTACATAATTAATTTCTGAAGTATTTTTTCCATTATTCCTTAGATATTCAGATGATTTGAAGATAAAAAATTTATTAATGAGTTTTTGATTTAGTAAAGCATTTATAAACGTAAGGCCCGATTCAACAAAAATTCTATAAAATTTTAATTTTTTTAGTAAAAAAAATATTTCTTTTAAATTGTTATTATCAGTAGTCTTTTTTAAATAAATTACCTTTACTCCATTTTTAGAAAAAAAATTTGCTTTATTAGAGTTTTTTTTAAAAGTTAGTAAATAAATTTTTGAGTTTTTATTTTTTAACAATCGTAAATTCTTTTTAATTTTTAAATGTCTGTCTAAAATAACTATAGATGGAGATTTTTTTTCTAAATTTTCTATTCTGCAATCTAGTAAAGGATTATCTTCGTTAATTGTTTTATAGGTCGTTAATAAACAATCATATTTACTTCTTAAAAAATTTCCTAATCTTCTAGAATATTGGTTAGTAATCCATTTTTTGCTTTTGTTAATAGAATACAAGTCTTTAGATAAAGCAAGTTTGCAGTCAATTATTGGTAATTGATTATTAAATTGTGTAGAAAAACTTTTATAAAAATTTAATCCAAAGTTATTTAATAATTTAGTGTTTGTATTAATTTTTTTTTTTTTTAAAATTTTAAGTGATTTATTTTTTGATCTTGGATCAAAGTCTTTAATAGAAAAAAAAACTTTTTTTACTTTTTTATTTATTATTATATTTGTACAAGGTGGTGTTAAACCATAGTGAGAACAAGGTTCTAAACTAACATGTAAAGAAGAATTTCTAAAATCAATCTTTTTATTTAAAGCATTAAATTCTGCATGGGGTCTTCCGTTTAAAGAAGTATAGCCAGAAGAAATTACTGAACCATTTTTTTCTACAACACAACCAACTGATGGGTTGGTACTAGTTGAGCCAATATTAATTTCTGCTAAATGAAAAGCTAATTTCTGAAAAAAAATCTTTTTACTCTGACTTGTAAACATTTAAGTTACCAACAAATTGTTCAAAATCTTTTGCTTCTTTGAAATTTTTGTAAACAGAAGCAAAACGAACATAGGCAACTTGATCTAAATTTGCTAACCCTTCCATAATAAATTTTCCAACTGTAGATGTAGGTATTTCACTTTCACCAAGTCCTTCTAAGTTTCTAACTATTTTAGAAATAAATTTTTCGACGCTATCGCTATCTATGGGTCTTTTTCTTAAAGCTATTCTTATCGATTTAGAAATTTTGTCTCTATCAAATGGAGCTCTTTTTCCATTTCCTTTTATTACAGTTAATTCTTGAAATTGTACTCTTTCAAAAGTTGTGAACCTTTCTTTTCTTTCACAACCACAGAGTCTTCTTCTTCTTATAGCTGTACCGTCTTCTGTCGGTCTAGAGTCTACTACAGAGGTATCTTTCTCTTTACAAAAAGGACAAAGCATAGTTATTTGTTAATTTTTAGCTACTATATATAGGAAAAGAAGCACAAAGATCAATTACCTCTTTTTTAACCTCTTCCTCAGCTTTAGAATTATTTTCAGGGTTTTTTGCTAATTCTTTTAATAATTTTGAAATTAATTTTCCAACTAGTTCAAATTCTTTTTCTTTAAAGCCTCTAGTAGTGCACGCGGGAGTGCCAAGTCTAACACCCGAAGTGATCATTGGGCTTTGAGTATCAAAAGGTATGGCATTTTTATTACAAGTAATATTCGCATTCCCTAAACTTTTTTCAGCAAGTTTGCCAGTTAAACTAAAACTTCTTAAATCCAACAACATTAAATGAGTGTCTGTTCCTCCAGAAAAAATTTTAAAATCATTGTTAATTAAAGTTTCTGATAACTTTCTTGCGTTTTTAATTACTTGTTTAGTGTAGTCTTTAAAACTTTGGTCTAATGCTTCTTTAAAACACACTGCTTTTGCTGCAATCACATGCATCAAAGGTCCACCTTGTAAACCAGGAAAAATTGCTGAATTAAATTTTTTTATAAGTTCTTCGTTGTTAGTTAAAATAATTCCTCCTCTTGGTCCTCTCAAAACTTTGTGTGTGGTAGAGGTTACAACATCAGCATACTCAGTTGGATTTGGATACTCTCCTCCAGCAACAAGCCCAGAGAAATGAGCCATATCAACTAATAAGTATGCACCAACTTTTTTAGAAATTTCTTTAAATTTTTTAAAATCCACTACTCTTGAATAAGAACTACCGCCTGCGATTATAATTTTAGGTTTGTGTTCAAGAGCTAGTTTTTCAACATTTTCATAATCAATTAATCCAGTCTCTGGATTGACGTCATAATGAATGGCATTAAACCATTTTCCAGATTGAGCTGGCTTTGCACCATGTGTCAAATGTCCACCTGAATTTAAGCTCATGCCTAGAATGGTATCACCTGGTTTAATCAAAGCTAAATATACCGCTGCATTAGCTTGAGCGCCTGAGTGTGGTTGTACGTTAGCGTATTTGCAATTGAAAAGTTTTGTAACTCTTTCAATCGCAAGATTTTCTGCAATATCTACAAATTCACATCCTCCATAATATCTTTTTCCTGAATAACCTTCAGCATATTTATTAGTAAGCACTGATCCCTGTGCTTCTAACACAGCTTTGGAAACCATATTTTCAGATGCGATTAATTCTATGTGATTAGTTTGCCTGTTAAATTCTTTCTTAATTGAATCAAAAACTTCTTTATCAGCTGTCTTAAGATCTTGATTAAAAAAGTTTTTATAAAAATTGTTATCCATAATAATTTATATTTTTTTTACTCTTCTTAAATGTCTACCGCTTTCGAATTTAGTGTTTATAAAACATTTTATAAAATTTAAAGCATCTTTTAATTTTATCATACGGGCGCCTAAGCAAATAATGTTAGCATCGTTGTGCTGTCTAGATAATATTGTATTTTTTTTTGTAAAACATTGAGCGGCTCTTATGCCTTTAAACTTATTTGCTGACATGGCCATACCAGTTCCAGAACCACAGACCAATATTCCAATATGGCTTCGTTTTAATATTACTCTTTTAGCAACTTTCTTTGCATAATCTGGGTAGTCAACTGAGTCTGGCTTATAGGGACCTAAATCTATTACGGAAATACTATTTTTAATTAAGAAATCCTTGATTTTTTCCTTATAATCATATCCTGCATGATCTGAGGCTATACAAAGTTTAGAAAATAATGTTTTCACTGTAGTTAAATTTACCTTTCAATAAAATACTTTAATATCAAGATATAATATAATATTTGTCGCATACTATATATTTTTTACTTATCATGAAAATTACTAGTTCATATCCCTCTCTAAGAATGAGAAGAAATAGAAAATCTGACTGGATAAGAAGATTAGTTTCAGAACACAACTTATCAACGAATGATTTAATATTGCCTTTGTTTGTGAAAGAAGGTGTGAAGAACAAAGAGCCAATAAAATCAATGCCAAACATATATCGTTACTCAATAAACGGTTTATGTAAGATAGTTGAAAAAGCATGCAAATCAAAAATACCCTTAATAGCTTTATTTCCATACACAAATTCTAATAAGAAAAATTCAGAAGCAACAGAGGCCTTCAATCCCAATAATATAATTTGTAAATCACTTAGAGTTCTAAAAAAAGAATTTAAAGATGATATTGGCATTATGTGTGATGTAGCACTTGACCCATATACAGACCATGGACACGATGGAATTTTAAAGAAAAATAAAATTGAAAATGATGAAACTATTCAATTATTAATAAAGCAGTCAATTCTTCAAGCTGAAATGGGTTGCGATATTATTGCGCCATCAGACATGATGGACGGAAGAGTTGGAAAAATAAGGAAAGCTTTAGATGCAAATAACTTTAAAGATGTGCAAATTGTTTCTTACGCAGTGAAATATGCTTCTAACTTTTATGGTCCTTTTAGAGATGCTGTTGGGTCTAAAAAAAGTTTAAAAGGAGATAAAAAAACTTATCAAATGGATTACAGAAATTCTTCAGAGTCTTTAAGAGAAGTTGCTCTAGATATTAAAGAAGGAGCTGACATAGTAATGGTAAAACCTGGTATGCCCTATTTAGATATAATCCGAAACATTAAAGAAAATTTTAAATTACCAATTTTTTCTTATCAAGTTTCAGGAGAATATTCTTTACTTAAACATGGAATAAAACAAGGAATAATAAACTCAGACGCAGTAATAGAAAGTTTAATTTCATTAAAACGCGCAGGCTCAAATGCAATTGTTACTTATTTTGCATTAGAAATTTCAAATCAATTAAAATAATTTTCTAAAATAATTCTTGTTTTAGGAAAAATTAAATTATTAGGTAAAAAAAACTTATTCAGTAATAAATTCCTTGTAAAATTTAAACCTACTGACACGTCTTTATCATTAAAATTTTCATTTAAATTTTTTTCTATTAGAAATTTTGGGACTAAATATTTTGTATTATCAATAAGAATACTAATATTATTTGAATTTGCTTGTTTAAGATCTCTTTTGAATTGCTCTAAAAAAGGGTCGTAACCTAATTCTTTTAGCAAATTTAATTCCCAAAAATTGTAAGATAATATCCAGTTGTTATTATTAAGTTCATCAATAAAGCTATTAATTGATTTAAAAATTTTTTTATACGGTTGTGCTTCAGGAAGTAAAACATTCAAAATTGAAGACAAAGATAATAATGCTGAAGTAATTTTTTTATCGTTAAAAAACCTTGGTGAAATAGCTTCCAATAATTCGGTTTTAAAATAGCCCATTTTACTCTCAGATTTTGATGTATGAAAAACAACAATTTTATTTGCTATTTGTAAATGATTTCTTACTTTCCTTGAATTTCCACCATAAACAATGCCGCTAACCTTGCCATACTCTTGAGTAAACACATTTATGATATTTGCATTTTCTCTAAATTTTATTTTAGATAATAAAAACCCTTCATCTTGCCAGTTCATTTTGATTAAATCTTCAAATCAATTAATAATTTTTTAGCAGCATTTTGCTGAGCACTTTTTTTCGAATTTCCTTTTGCAAAAAATTTTTTTGAATTTTTTATTTGCACTTCAACATTAAAAACAGGATTATGATGGGGTCCTGTTTGTTTCTTAATAGTATAAACAGGTAAAGTTTTATATTTCTTTAAACTATATTCTTGCAATTGCGTTTTTGCATCTATTTCAGTTACAGAGGATTTGTCTAAGTATTCTTTCCAATTATTTAAAATAAATTTTTCTACAATATTTAGACCTTGGTCAACGTAAATAGCACCAATTAAAGCCTCCAAACCATCGCTTAATATTTTATCTTGGGATTTATTTATATTTTTGTAGGATTTGCCGGTAACAATATATTTTTCTAATTTAATTTTTTTTGCAACTAGATAACAGGTTTTTTTGTTAACTAAATTAGCAAATTTTTTATCAATTATCCCTTCACTTTCTGTAGGATAAATTTTTAAAAGAACGTTAGCAACACTTAACCCTAAAACACGGTCGCCTAAAAATTCTAATTTTTCATTATTTTCCAGATTATTAAAGCTTTTATGTATTAAACTTTTTTTTAATAATTCTTTATCTTTGAATTTAATTCCTATTGTTTGTTCTAAATTATTTAAAGCTTCTGTCATTTTAATATATTAAAAAATCTGTCTAATCTTAAAGAATTTTTCCAATTCCAGAATTTAAAAACACTCCCTGATATTGTGTCATTTGAAAAAAATATCATTTTAGCATTACCTACTAAATTTTCGTCAGAAACATATCCAACACTTGAAAGAAAACGACTATCTTTTGAACAGTCTCTATTATCACCTAAAAGAAAATAATGATTTTCAGGAACAATATATTTATCTGTGTTTTTCATAGTCCCGGCATTATTGTAAACAGCTATATATTCTACACCATTAGGAAGTTTCTCTTTAAATGCGCTTACTTCTGGAGAAAAAATTCCACATCTAATTTCATATTTTTTATCTACTTTTTCTCGTTGAATTTTTTTATCATTTAAAAATATTTCACCCTCAACGAATTGAATAGAATCACCGGGTAACCCTATAAGTCTCTTTATATAGTCAGTTCTGTTGTCAGCTGGTGTTTTGAAAACTACAAGATCACCGTAATTGGGTTTATTGCTAAAAAATCTATTTGAAAAAATTGGTGGGCTAAATGGAAATGAATGTTTGCTGTAACCATAAGTTATTTTAGATACAAATATTCTGTCTCCGATTAATAAGGTTGGTTCCATTGATGATGAAGGAATATAAAATGGTTGAATAAATAACGATCTTATTAAAACTGCTATAACTAAAGCGTAAAATAAGGTTTTGATATTCTCTATTATTTTTTTTTTCATTATTTTTCAATTATCACCATTGCTACTGCATGCTTTCGTTCATCAGATAATGATAAATGCACTTTGGCTTTTTTAATTTTTTTTAATACTACACTTTTAGTTTTACCGCTTAACTTTATAGTTGGCTTCCCTTTTATATTGTTAACAACCGAGATTTCCTTGAAAGAAATACCTTCCGAAATCCCTGTGCCAATAGCTTTTGAAAATGCTTCTTTAGCAGCAAATCTTTTGGCAAAAAAAGACGGTTTATTTTTTAAGGATCTTGCTTTTTGAATTTCTGACTTTGAATAAATTCTATCAATAAAATTTTTATTTTTAATACTTTTACTAATTCTTGAAATCTCGATTAAATCTATTCCTGCTCCAAAAATTTTTGACATTTTTATAATATTTTCTTAAATTTTTTAATAACATTTCCTAATCCTAAAAATATAGATTCACCAATGATAAAATGCCCTATATTAAATTCTTGTATCGATTTAATTTTAGAAATAATTTTAGCTGATTTATAAGTTAATCCATGACCAGCATGAACTTCTATCCCCATATCTGAACATAAATTAGCTGCGTTTCTTATTTTTCTTAATTCATTTGAATAAAATTTTTTTTCGTTAATTAATCTACATATCTTACCAGTATGAAACTCTACGCAATCTGTTTTTAAATTTTTTGCTTTATGCACATCTGATATCTTAGGTTCGATAAACAAGCTTACTCTTGAACCATTTTTTTTTAATTTTGAAATGATTAACTTTAAATAACTTTTTTTATAATCAAGATTTAAACCACCTTCTGTAGTAACTTCTTTTCTTTTTTCTGGAACAATACAAACAAAATTTGGTTTATGTTTTAAAGCAATATTAAGCATTTCCTTTGTAGCAGCTATTTCTAGATTTAATGGAATTTTTAATTTAGTTTTAATTTCTTTAAGATCACTATCTTTAATGTGTCTACGATCTTCTCTTAAATGTATTGTTACAGAATGAGCCCCGTGTTTTTGAGCAATTAGAGCTGCTTGTAAAGGACTTGGATAATTTTCTCCCCTTGCATTCCTTACTGTAGCAACATGGTCTATGTTTACCCCAAGTCTAATTTTTTTTTTCATTTTAATTCTCTACTACCTGGTTTTTGTACCGGTATAGATTTTAAACTTTCAGGTAAATTTTTTTCAGAATACGTTGGAATATTTAATTCAATTTGCGAAACTATTTTTTTATCTAATTTAGAATTATTATTTGATCTATCTATTAAACAAGCATAACCAATAACTTCTGCATTTGCATTTGTGACTAATTCAGAACATTCTAAACTTGATTTTCCTGTTGTGATTACATCTTCCACAATTAAAACTTTAGAATTCTTATTTATAAAAAAACCTCTTCTCAATTCAAATTTACCATTAACTCTCTCTGAAAAAATTGTTTCTTTGTTTAATAATCTTCCAATTTCATAACCTATAACTACACCGCCCATGGCAGGAGCAAGAATTAAATCAATTTGATTAAAAGTTTTATAAATTTTTTCTGATAAAGACTTGCAAAATTCCGCTGACTTAAATGGTTTGCTTAATAATTGAGCGCATTGAACATACTGTGCACTATGTAGTCCTGATGAAAGAACGAAATGTCCTTCTAATAACGCATTACTTTCTTTTAAAATTTTTAAGGAATCTTTGTATGAAAGCATTTTTCTTTTGTTTGTGTCTAATTATATGAAAAACTAAGTTTTTTTGTTTGATCTGACTTATCAAGTTTGTGAAATTTTTCAAATCATTAATTGTAATATCAAAAGAAAATTGAATTTTACCTGCCATTTTTTTTGTTAATTCAACGTTCAGAATATTACTGCCATTTAAACCTATTAAAGTACTTATTTCGCCTAACATTCCAGGTTTGTCGGGTAAATCTATAATTAGAGTGCTTGTATATTCTTTTTCTTTTTTTAAAATAGTTTGCTCTGATTTATCTTGCCAATACCTTCTAATTGCTGCTCTTGCTTTACCTGTTACAGCAGAAGAAATCCAATGCATAGATGGTGAGACATTTTTAGAATTAATAATTTCAATAGTGTCGCCATTTCTTAATAATGTTTGTAAAGCTGTTTCTTGTCCATTAACTTTACATCCAATTGCAGTGTTACCAATATTAGTGTGAACTGCATAAGCAAAATCTATAGGGGTGGCATTCTTTGGCAACTTAATTACTGCTCCCTTAGGCGTAAAACAAAATACGTTCTCTTGAAACATTTGAAGTTTAGTAAATTCATAATAATGCTCAGGACTATTTCCAGTTTCAATAATTTCTACTAAATCTCTTAACCAATCATATTCTTTCCATGATAGATCTGAAAATTTTTCTGAAGATTTATATTTCCAATGAGAAGCAATTCCCCGTTCTGCAAAATCATGCATTTGAGCAGTTCTTATTTGTATTTCGATACGTTGTTTTTTTGGACCGATAATTGCTGTATGTATTGATTGGTATTTATTTATTTTAGGTGTTGATATGTAATCTTTAAATCTAAAAGGTATTGCAGAATATTTACTGTGTAAAATTCCTAATGTTTTATAACAATCTGAAATACTATCCACGATTACTCTGAAACCAATAATATCTGTCAAATGTTCTAGAGAAATTTTTTTACTTTGTATTTTTCTCCAAATTGAAAAAGGTGTTTTTTCACGCCCTGTAAAAGTAGCGTTCACTCCATTCTCTTTAAGAATAAGAATTAATTCATCAGAAATTTCTTTAAAAGTATCTTCTTTATTATTTTTAATAAATTTTAATCTTTCAAGAATTAAATTTCTCGCCTCAGAGTTTAAAATTGCAAATGATAAATCTTCTAGTTCATCTCTTATAGAATTCATCCCCATTCTCTCTGCAAGAGGGGCATAAATTTCCATTGTTTCTTTAGCAATACGTGTTCTTTTTTCTATAGAATCAATTGCATCAATCGTTCGCATATTGTGTAAACGGTCTGCAAGCTTAACTAGTAAAACTCTTATATCTTTAGATGTAGCTAAAATTAATTTTCTAAAATTTTCTGCTCTTGAATTTTGAACTGCTTTATCTTCTAATGCTGATAACTTAGTTACACCATCTACTAAATCAGCAACTTCTTTTCCAAACTCTTTAACTACTGTGTCATAAGTAGCATGCGTATCTTCAATGGTATCATGTAATAATCCAGTAACAATAGTAGCGCTGTCTAATTTCAAATCTGTCAGAATTTCTGCTACTGCTACTGGATGTACGATATAAGGATCTCCCGAGACTCTTTTCTGATCTTTGTGTGCATTAAGAGCAAAATTGTAAGCTTTGGATAATATTTCTAGATTTGAAAATTTATTATAGGACTTTATCTTATTAAGCAGATAATCGCTATTAATCATTCTTGAAATATAACACGTTCTTTAAAAGTTGTAATCTCATTCCTTAATTTTAGGCTTAATTTTTTTATTAAAAAATCAATATTTTTATTTAAAACTGGATGTATCCAGTTGGGGCATATTTCTTTTAAAGGAAACAAAACAAAGTTTCTTAAGTGTGCTCTTGGATGAGGTAGTGTTATATTTTTAGAGTTAATTATTTTGTTATTATAATCTATTAAATCAATATCGCATGTTCTAGGCTCATTTTTTAATCCACGAGTTCTATTTAATTTTTTTTCTATTAAATTAATTTTTTAATTAATTCATCTGGTAAAAATTTAGTTTCAATTTCTATACATAAATTTAAAAATTTTGGATTTCTTTGATTTGGATATGAAGGAGTTTCGTAAACTTTTGAAATTTTTTTAATCTTAATTTTTTCTAAACTGATTAAATCTAAAGACTTTGAAAGATTATAAATCCTACCTCCATTTTTTGAATTCAAATTTGAACCAATATTTAAAAAAATCATTTTTGTGAATTTTTAAGAATTCTTCTTTTTTCCTTGTTCCAATCTCTTTTTTTCTTAACTTGTCTTTTATCATAAAGTTTTTTTCCTTTTGCGACCGCAATTTCTACTTTTGCTTTGCCTTTTGAAAAATAAAGTTTAGTAGGTACTAAAGTAAGTCCATCTTGATTAATACTGCCAATCAATTTATTAATTTGTTTTCTAGTCAATAAAAGTTTTCTATCGTCTTTAGGATCATGGTTGTTGTAGCTTGATTGTTTGTAAAGAGGAATATGGGAATTGATTAAAAAAATTTCTCCATTTTTATCTATCGCGTAAGAATCTGCAATGCTTGCCTTGCCTTCTCTTAAAGATTTAACTTCTGATCCCTTAAGAACAATACCTGCTTCAATAAGTTCTTGAAAAAAATAATTAAAACTTGCCTTCCTGTTTAGACAAATAATTTTTTGTCCAGGAATAGTTTTTTGTTTCATTTATATTAATTTTGCAAATTTTAATGCTTCTTTAACTGAGTCTTTAGTCGTATCTTTAATTTTAACAAGCGGTAATCTTACATCGTCAGGTGATAATTTTAAAAGAGAAGCAGCATACTTAACTGGTGAAGGATTGCTTTCTATAAAAAGAGCTTTATTTAATGGCATTAATTGATTGTTTATTATCTCTGCTTTTTTTAGAGACTCTTTGTCTCCAGTTAATAATAAATTTTGCATGTCAGAGCATTGTTTTGCAGCTACATTTGCAGTAACACTTATACAGCCCCTGCCTCCTCTTTTACTAAATTCGAATGCGTTTCCGTCTTCTCCAGTTAACATAATAAAATCATTGCCCATAGCTTTTAACTGTTCGTCAGCTCTATTTAAATCTCCTGTGGCGTCTTTAACTCCAACTATATTTTTAAGTTCAAATAAGCGAGCCATAGTTTCAACTGACATGTCAATAACTGACCTAGAAGGTATGTTGTAAATAATTATAGGTATACCAACATTGTCGTTAATTTTTTTATAGTGTTGATACAGGCCTTCTTGAGTTGGTTTATTGTAATATGGTGTAACAATTAATAAACCATTTGCTCCTGCTTTATCTGCATATTTTGAAAGTTCAATTGTTTTAGAAGTAGAATTAGAACCTGTGCCAGCAATTACTGGTATTTTACCCTTACATTCCTTAACAGACAAATCTATGATTTTTTTATGCTCGTCGTGAGATAATGTTGGTGATTCACCTGTTGTGCCACCAGGTACAATTCCATGGGTTCCATTTTTAAGATGATAATGTATTAAATCAATATAATTTTTTTCATCTAAAATTTCATTTTTAAATGGAGTTATGAGAGCTACAATTGAACCTTTAAACATATAATAAAATAATATAATTAATTTTTTTTACTGTATACAATATGATTTTTAAAAAAGACAGTTTATTTGCCATCATTGGATTGTCGGTAATTCTATTAGCTTATCCAATTCATGCTGAGGATCCTAACTTTCTTTATCCTAAAAAAAAACCTGCTTCTTCTAACGTAAAAACTATTAAAACTAATATTAGTGAAAAAAATTCAATAGATGCCCTTATTCCTAAACAAAAGTCAGAGACAAATGCTAAAAATATTTTCCAATCACTAATAGAAAAAAAAGAAACATTTTATAATATAAATATTCCTCCTCCCAAACCTTCTGCTACGAAAAAAGAAATTAACACTGAAACCGTAGTTGTCGAGAAAAACAAAGAGGAAAAAAATACTATACCAGCTAAAGAAAAAAATAATGTAAACCTAGTAGAAAAAGTAGAAGAGAAATCTCAAAAAGAAGAATTTTTATTACCAGTTAAAAAACCACTTAATTTTATTCCATCTTCGTCAAAAGCATTAGTTAAATCAGAAATTTTGAATGAAAAAGACTTTAAATTAGCAAAAGAAATATTTGAATTAGTAAAAAAAGGTAATTGGAACTCTGCATTACCAATGGTCAGCAAAGTAAGTGATAGGGAGTTTAGGGATTATGTTAATTGGCTTTATCTACTACAACCAGGTAATCAAAGTACTTTTACAGATTATATAAATTTTATATCTAGAAATGAAGATTACCCAAGAATAGGAAGATTAAAATACCTGGCTGAACATAAAATCATAGTTAAAAATGCTGGGCCAAGATTAGTAATTGATTGGTTTTCTCAAAACGAACCGCTAAGTGGCACTGGAAAAATTAAATTTGGAGAAGCTTATTTAGAACTTGGGAACTCTAATATGGCTAAGGATTTAATTAAATCTGGTTGGGAAACAGCAGACCTTTCTTCTTCTGACGTTAAATATTATATAAGTAAATTTAAAAATATTCTCACTACACAAGATCATTTAAAAAGAGCTGACTATTTAGCTTGGGATAGGCAATACTGGGATCTCAAAAGAATGCTTCCTTACTTACCAAAAAAAGAAAGAGCTCTTTATAATGCAAGATTTATTTTAATGACTAATTCTTACGGTGTCGACAAAGCTATTTCAGATGTTCCTGATGAATTCAAAAGTGATTTAGGACTAGAATATAATAGACTTTATTGGAGAACTAGAAGAAACAGATTAGAGGGTTCGTTAGAAATTTTAAGAAGATATCACGGTGAAGAAACATTGGTTTATCCAGATAAGTGGTGGGATCTAAGAGAAAACATTGCTAGAGATCTTGTTTATGAAAAAAAATACGCAGATGCTTATGAGGTTGCAAGCAATCATCATTTATATGAAGGAGCAAATTATGCAGATGCGGAATGGTTGTCTGGTTGGTTGGCATTAAGTTTTTTAAATAACCCAAAAAAAGCTATAGTCCATTTTAGTAATTTTTATTCAAATGTAAGTTACCCGATAAGTGCTGCCAGAGGAGCTTATTGGCTTGGTTTAGCTTTCGAAGCAAATAACGACATAGAGCAATCCAAAAAATTTTTTAAAGAAGCTGCGATTTATACTAATACTTATTATGGCCAGCTTGCATTTGCAAAAGTAAAAATTGATGAAAAATTAGAATTACCAAAAGAATTTAAAATTGAAGAGAACTATGAAAAAGAATTCAACAAAAATAAATTTATAAAAATTGTTAAATTAATGCATGAACTAGACAAAACGGAGTTTAGTAAAGATATAATTAAATTTTTAGCTTTATTAAATGTAGAAAAAGGAAGTGAAGTTTTAGCGGCAAAACTTGCAACAGAAGTTGGTCGATATGATTATGCAATACAGATATCAAAAGACGCATCATATGAAAGAAGATTTATTAACGTTTATAATTATCCAGTAATTTCAGTACCAGGAGTTATAAATAATAAAGTTATGCCTCCTGCTCATTTAATACTAGCAATAATAAGACAAGAGAGTGAATTTGATGCTAGGGCAAATAGCTATGTTGGTGCTCAAGGATTAATGCAACTAATGCCAGCCACTGCAAAATTAGTCGCAAAAAATATTAGTGTTCCCTATAGTAGAACTTCTTTGACTAAGGATCCTAACTACAATGTAAAACTTGGAACGTATTATTTTAATATGTTGTTAGAAGATTATGATGGAGTTTTTCCATTTGCAATTGGAGCTTATAATGCTGGACCAAATAGAATTAAAGCTTGGCTACAAAGATACGGAGATCCTAATCGAGGACAAATTAACTTTGTTGATTGGGTTGAGTTAATAAGATTTGAAGAAACAAGAAATTATGTGCAACGAGTTATTGAAAACATTAATGTTTATAAAGTTGTACTTAATGAACCTGAAGTTAGATTGGATAGTATCTTCAAAAGATAAATGGCGGTGAGAGAGGGATTCGAACCCTCGGTACGGCTTTTCAACCGTACGGCGGTTTAGCAAACCGCTGGTTTAAACCAACTCACCCATCTCACCGTATAAGTATTTATATCTTTATAGTTAAATTTTAATTATATTTCACCCATTTTTTACTTCAATGCAACAAGATCAGCTAAAAGGAATTATTTTAACCGCTTCCGCATCTTTATGGTGGGGAATTCTTGGTGTTTTATATTTTAAATTTATTAATTTCGCTAATCCAATTGAGATAACGATACATAGAACTATTTGGACAGCTTTCTTGTTAATCTTTGTGGTTATATATCAAAAAAAAATTAAAATATTATTAAACATATTCAAACAATTAAAATTAGTTTTGTTATTTAGCATCACGGGATTGCTAATAATGGTTAATTGGTTAACTTGGATTTATTCAGTAAGTGTAAACAAATTATTAGATGCAAGTTTAGGTTATTATATTTATCCAATTTTTTCAGTTTTTTTAGGTATTTTATTTCTTAATGAAAAAACAAACACTAGAAAATTAATTTCGATATTTTTAGTTTTTTTATCACTTGGATGGTTATTATTTAAATTTGGTAAAATTCCATGGATTGGGTTAACCGTTGCAATCTCTTGGAGTTTATATGGATTAATCAGAAAAAAAATAAATATTCCATCTGATTTAGGATTGTTATGTGAAACTATCATTTTAACACCTATCGCCTTACTTGCCTTTTTTTATTTATATAAAAATAATTTAAATATTTTTTCTTTTAATCAACCAGTTTACTCATTCTATCTTTTTTGGGCAGGCTTTATGACATTAGTCCCATTATATTTATTCATTAGAGGTTTTGAAATTGTAGGTATTGGGTCTGCAAGTATGATATTTTTTTTAACCCCCACATCGCAATTTTTTATGAGTATTTTTATTTATGGTGAACCAATAGATTTAAATAAACTGATCGCATTTATTGGTATTTGGACTTCGGTTATTATTTATTTAAATGAAGTTCGTAAGGAATAGATGAAATTGATAAAAAGTGGAACTAATAGTCCAACTATAAAAGAAAAAAATAATAGATTTGAAGTAAATAAACTTGGAAAATAATCAGGCTTAAATATTACGTGTGTTAAAATACTTTTTGAAAAATCAATTGAAGGAAAAATAATTAATCCTAAAAATAAACCTAAACTTAAACCGATATAGGCAATTTTTTTATTAACTTTTCGAATATAAAAACCAGAAAATATTGGAATAACTGCGCAACAACACAACAAATCAGCTAGTAAAAAAAGATATAATATACTTAATCCCTTTGAAGCTATTAATAATACTATTAGCGAAATAAATAGTATTAGGTATTTTGAAAAAATTAATAATTCTTTAGTTTGTTTTTTTAAAATTTGCTTACAATCGATAATTACTAGGCTTGAAATAGCATTTATAAGTGTATCAATTGTGCTAAGCGTTAATGATAAAGCAAATATTATAACTAATATACTTAGATATTTATTTTCAGAGCTAATAAATAACTTAAAAAATGATAAATCAGGATTAATAGAACTATCAATTGATATAGAAACTAATCCAGAATAACCCATTAACAGCACTATTGGAAAAATTATAAGAGCTGAATTAATTAGAGAATTTTTTAAAACATTATTATTTTTTGCCGCATAAACTCTCTGCCAATTACCTTGATGAAATAAATTAGTTGCCGCAACTGCTATAAAAAAAGTTAATGCCCCAAAATAATTTGGTAAATAATCTTTAGATAATAAATGAGGAGATTTACTTTTAATAAAACTTAAAGAAAAGTTATCTATATTAAAATTTATTACAAAGTAGTAACAAACTAGAAAAATAAAACCTAAAACAATAAATTGATACTTATCGGTTAAAATTGATAACTTAAGCCCTCCTTTTAAAACATAGCTCAAGCAAATACTTAATGTAAGTAATGCAGAAAGCCACAAAGGTAAACCTGATAAAAAATTTAATAATAAAGCAATTGCTGTAACTTCAGCACATAGAAATATTATTAAATAAAAAATTATAATTATTAATGCAAACTTAAAAAATGAATCGCCAAACTTTTTTTTAACATATTGCGTTAGTGTTGTTCCGTTAGGTAATTCTTTTCTAAGTTTAGGTCCAAAAAAATAAATTAAAATCATAGGACTTGCTGCACCTAATGCATAACCAATAACAGTACCTATTCCTCCCCAGGTAGCTGCAGAAGCAGGACTAAATAAAATCCATGCACCTAATGCAGATGAAGTTAAGCTTAATGTTAATGACAAAGTCCCTTCGCTACGATCAGAGACTAAATAACTATTTAAAGAAATTTTAGACTTTAATTGCTTTAAAGAGAGGTAAGCAAAAACTAATCCTGTTAAGATTAAAGTTGTTAATGCTAATGGTTGACTTATAAAGTTTTCGTTCATTTTCCCTTACTGAATTACCGGTCAGGTTCTTAGGGTTTGTTCTCAGCCTTTTGGCACCCCTTAAGAATAAAGTAACAGATTTTAATAATTAATCTACTATTTCTTTTATTTCCCCGTTAGTAAGTTTTTGAAGTGAGTTAAAATCAGTTTTAAAAACACAATTTGGATGACCTGCTGCTCCATAAATATTTTTAAAACGATTTAAACTTTGATCAATAAAAATTTTAAATTTGTGTAAATGACCTACAGGAGAAACCCCGCCGATTGTAAAGCCTGTTTGCTCTTTAACATCATCAGCTTTTGCCATTGAGACATCTTTTTCATTTAATATTTTCTTAATCTTATTTAACGAACATTTTTTGTCACCTGCTACCAAGCATAATAAATAAGAATTACCTGCTCTTAAAAATAAGCTCTTAACAATTGACCCCACTTCTGTTTTTAAACTATCAGCAGCCTCTTGAGCTGTTCTTGCTGATGTATTAAGCGCAATAACTTCGAGCTTTTCATCAAAATCTTTTAATGCTTGAATAACTCTTTTTACTGGTTCTTTTTCTAATAAGTTTTCCATTAAGCTCTTATTGTTGGTAGATCATAAAAAGAAGCAGTATCAATTTTTGATGAATGTTGTCTACGCATTTTCCAAGATTTATTGATGCCCGCTTGAGCTAAACTAATAGAATATCTTCCATATTTTGTATTTGTTAAATCAATTGCGTTCATTAACTTTTTTAAATCTTTTTCTATTATTGGTGTTAATAAATTTCTTTCAAATTTATCTGCATCTTTCAATTTAGACAAAATAATTCCTGCTTTTTGATAAAGATATCCTGGTTTATAAATTTTATCTAAAGCCTCCAAAGCATATTTAACAATTTCTAAACTATTATTGGTGTCTATTGGCAACTCTATAGTATGTGAATTAGAATAATAACGCTTATCTTTATTGAAAGGACTTGTTCTTATAAAAACTGTAATTGATCTTGTTATTTGCTCATCAGTTCTAATCTTTTCCGTTGCATTCAACGAGTGAGCAGTAATAGCTTCTTTGAGTTCTTCAAGATTAGAAACTTTTTTTCCAAAAGATCTTGATACACAACAACTTTTTCTTTTTTCGCTATGAGGTAACAAATCAATACAAGGAACGCCTCTTAGCTCCATAACTGTTTTAGCTGATAAAACATTAGTGCTTTTTTTAATCCATGTGTTGGAAACATTTTTTAAATCAAAAGCAGTTAAAATATTATTTTTAATAAAAAATTTAGTTAATTGCCTACCTACTCCCCAAACATCTTGAATTTCAAATTTTTTTAAATACTCATCAGAATATTTTGGGTCTAAATACATTACACCTGTATTATTTTTTTTAGCAATATGATTAGCAACTTTACTTAAAGTTTTAGTGTTAGAAACACCAACACTTGTTGGAATTCCTGTCCACTTTAAAATTCTATTTCTTATCTCTTTAGCTAACTCTTCTGTTTTATTTTCTTCTACAAAAGATAAATCTAAAAATGCTTCATCAATAGAATATATTTCTACATTAGGTGAAAAAGTTTTTAATATTTTCATGACTCGCCTAGACAGGTCTCCATAAAGCGCATAGTTAGATGAAAAGACAAAAACTTTATGCTTAGAGACTAAATCTTTAACTTTAAAAAAAGGCTCACCCATTTTAATTCCCAAAGCTTTTGCTTCATTAGATCTAGATATAACGCAGCCATCATTGTTAGATAAAACTACTACAGGCTTGTTTAGTAATTTTGGTTTGAAAAGCCTTTCACAAGAAACATAAAATGAGTTGCAATCTATTAGCGCTATTTTTTTTTTATAATTTGTGAATAACATAAGTAACCACTCCCCAAATAATTAATTCAGGATTATTATCTAATTCAATTTTTTTTAATTTATCCTTTTGCCCAGAGGCTAAAAAAGATTGATCTTTTTCTTTAATAAAAGTCTTAACTACTAACTCCTCATTCACATTAGCAACTACGATAGAATAATTTTTAGGGTTTAAACTTCTATCTACAATAAGAAGATCACCATCATAAATGTTTGCATCAATCATTGATCTTCCTTGAACCCTAATAATGAATGTTGCTGGCTGGTTTTTAATTAAATAACTATTTAAGTCTAAATCATCCTCGACATAATCAGTTGCTGGTGAAGGAAAACCCGCACCTACTTTGTTTAAATAAAATGGTATTGTTAGCTTCATTTATGTTCTTGTTTTGTTCTTTTATATACTGTATAGATTTCAAAATTAAAATAAAAAAATTAACAAGTGAGACGAATTTGTTAAAGACATGCTGTTATAAAAATGTAAAAAGAAAATATGAAAAAAATTCTAATTACAATATTTACACTTCTTCTAATAATTTCAGGTAACGCAAACGCAGAGTCAAAATTAAAAAAGATTTTAAACAGTGGTGAGTTAAGAGTTGGAACTACAGGCGACTGGGATCCAATGTCAGTTAAAGATCCAGCAACAAATAGTTATAAAGGATTTGATATTGATGTCATGAACCAATTAGCCAAAGATATGGGTGTTAAAGTAAAATTTGTTCCCACTGATTGGAAAACAATTGTTTCAGGTATAACTGCAGATAGATACGATGTATCTACAAGTGTAACAAAAACTCCAAAAAGAGCTGAGGTAGCAGGTTTCACAGAAACTTATTACAAATACGGAACAGTTCCATTAGTTCTAAAAAAGAATTTAAAAAAATACTCAACTTGGGAGTCATTAAATAATGAAAAAGTAACAATTGCTACTACATTAGGAACATCTCAAGAGGAAAAAGCAAAAGAATTTTTTCCTAAATCAAAACTTAAATCAGTTGAAGCTCCAGCAAGAGACTTTCAAGAGGTTCTTGCAGGCAGAGCCGATGGTCATATTACAAGTTCAACAGAAGCTAACAAGCTAGTTATTACATATCCGCAATTAGCTATCGTTCAAGATGGAGAAAAAAATCCTGCATATTTAGCTATGATGGTTAGCAAAGATGACCAGGAATGGAATGATTATGTTAGTAAATGGATTAAAGACAAGAAAGCTTCTGGTTTCCTTGAAAAGCTATTGGCTAAATATAATCTAAAAAGCTTATAATTTAAGTTTAAATAATCTCTAATTACAAATATAAATATTTTGTGAGGTTGCTAAAATATTTTTCTATTTTTTTATTATTACAAGGATGTAGCTCAAACTATAATTGGGGTTGGAATATAATAAACCCAAAAAACTTAGAAGGTCTTACTAACCTTAAATTTTTAATCAGCGGCATAACTATTACTATTTATATTTCTGTAATCTCAATATTTCTTGCAATGATAATAGGTTTATTAATCACTCTCCCTTCTCTTTCTAAAAACAAATTCTTGAATTATTTAAACATAACCTATGTAGAAATTATAAGAGCGATACCATTGTTAGTTCTTATTCTTTGGATTTATTATGGTTTACCCATCATATCTGGAATAAGTTTTTCTCCATTTGTTTCGGGGATTATTGCTTTAACAATTAGTGAAAGTGCCTTTCAAGCTGAAATTTTTAGAGCAGGTATCAACTCAATTAAAAAAGCCCAATGGGAAGCTGGTAGTTCATTAGGGTTAACTTTTTTTGCTAGATTGAGATTAATTATTCTTCCTCAAGCAATAAAAAACATATTACCAGCTTTAGGAAACCAATTTGTATATGTACTAAAAATGTCCTCTTTAGTATCAGTTATTGGAATTGCTGATTTAACTAGAAAAGCTAATGAACTAGTTGTTACTACTTATAGACCTCTAGAAATCTACACTTTCTTGATATTGGAATACTTAATATTGATATTATTTGTGTCTTATTTAGTTAGAAAATTAGAAAAGAAATTAAAATAAGAATAATTATTTTTGGTTTGAAATTTTTTTAAATAAAGAAAAAATAAAAACTAAAACCACTAAACCCATTATCCAATTAGTTGTTAGAATAGTATAAAATATATCTACGTAATCTCCCTTCCTAATATTAATGACGTACCATAATGCTATAAATGGAATAGCTGTTAACCTTAAAATGCTCATATACAAACTGTAGATAGGTTTTTTGATTGCCTGAAATAATCCTGAAGAAATAAAAAAAACTGGATAAATAGGCCCAATCATAGCTGCAACTTTTAAATAAATTTCTCCATGTTCAATTGCTACTGGGTTTTGAGTAAACATTGATACTAAAAAGTGTGCATTGAAATATATAATTAATCCTGCGATTGCCATGAAGCCTGATCCAAATTTTAAAGCGTTAAAATATAATTCTTGTATTCTACTATATTTTTTTGCTCCAAAGTTTTGTCCGCCAATAGAAAGAACGGCTGTGTTTAATGCTATAACTGGTAGAAGAAAAACTTGTTCAATTCTGAGCGCCGCACCGTACCCTGCTGTGGCTAGTTCTCCAAATTTTCCAATAAAATATAAAATTACAAATATTCCAATTCCAATAAAAAGCATACTAAAGATAATCGGGAATGCTTGAGAGGCTAAATCTTTAATTAATTGAATCTTAGGAATAAAACATTCTATTTTCAGATAATTTCTTAGTTTACATGAATTGACTTTATAAATTAAATAAAACAAGCCAAGAGATTGAGCAACTACCGTTGCAATCGCTAATCCTGAAATTCCAAATGCAGGGACAAAACCATAACCAAATATAAAAAGAGGATTTAGAACAATATTTAAAAAGAAACCAGCAATTAAAACATTTCTATAACTTTTTGTATCTCCTTGAGCGTTTAAAGTTCCGTTTAAAGAAATTTGCACCATAAAAATTGCTGTTCCGTAAAAAATAACATCTAAATAATCTTTACTTAAATTAATACTTGCAGCATCAGATCCCATTACAGATAAAAAAAAGGCTGAAGTATTAATTCCTAAAAAAGCAACTAAGATAGATACGAACAAAGCAAAAATGACTGATTGAGCTACATATAAAGAAGCTTTATTAATTTTTTTCTCTCCTATAGAATTTCCAATTAATGCATTAGTTGAAGCTCCAACCCCAACTCCTACAGCAATAATTAAGAAATAAAGTGGAAAAGATTTAGCGATTGCACTAATAGCTTGTGCTGATATTTTTCCAGCAAACCACGTATCTACTAAATTATAAAAAGTTTGAAATAGCGAACCAATACTTGCAGGAATAGTTACTTTTCTAAGTAACTCCCAAATCGGATCTTTTGTTAATTTTAGTTGATTTGACAAATACGATTCCTATTTAAATTCTTTTTGAAAGATATGTTTTTTACCTGCTTTTTTAGCTAAAACAATCTGCTTTTGTCTCATTCTAAACCTGGCTTTTTGACTATCAGTAAGTTTTTCAAAGCAATTAGGACATGAAACACCCTCTTCGTACATATTAGACTTCTTATCTTGTTTAGAAATTGGTTTCCTGCAACCACTACACATAGAATAGCTTCCTTGTTTAAGTTTGTGTTTAAGGGAAATCCTGTTATCAAAAACGTAGCATTCACCTTTCCAAAGACTTTCTTTTTGATCAACTTTATCTAAGTAATTAAGTATTCCACCTTTTAATTGATAAACATTTTTAAAACCTTTTTGCCTTAAGAAAACGGATGCTTTTTCACATCTTACACCGCCAGTACAAAACATAGCTACAGGAGCAGTTTTTTTAATCTTTTTTAAATATTTAGGAAAATCTCTAAAATTTGGAATATTTGGGTTTATGGCATTTTTAAAAGTTCCAACTTCAAATTCAAAAGGCTTTCTTGTGTCAATAACTAAGGTTTTTTTATTAGAAATGAACTTATTCCAAGATTTTCCACTTAAATATTTATTTAATTTCTTTTTTTGTTTATTTATTTTTAAACCAAGAGGAACAACTTCTTTTTTTATTTTTACTTTTCCCCTATGAAAAGGATGAAAATTACTTTTTGAAATATTAAAACTATCAAATTCTTTAAATTTAATTTTAGATTTTAAATTTTTAATTATATTCTCAACACTTTTATTTAAACCAGCAATTGTTCCATTTATACCCTCTGGAGATAAAATAATTGTGCCTCTAACCTGATAATCAATTAGTTCTTTTTGAAAAAAATTTTTAAGTTTTTTAAGATTGTTAATTTTAATAAATTTATAAAAACCAAATACTTTAAACATTATTTTTTTACACAGATAGTTAATCCATCACCTATTGGTATAATATTCTTTTCAACTCTATTGTCTTTTTTAATAGATTGATTAAAGTTTCTAATAATATTTGTGTATTTATCTTGTTTACTATCATCGGCAACTTCTCCATGCCACAGAACATTGTCAATAATTATTAAGCCATTTTTTTTTACTAGTTGAATGGAATCTTCATAATAGTTAATATAATTTTCTTTATCTGCATCAATAAAAACTAAATCGAAAACTTTTTTTGAGCTTTTTAAATCTTTTAAAGACTCTAAAGCAGGTTTTATCATTTGTTTAATTTTAATTTGCTTTGCCTCATCATAAAATTGCTTAGCTTTTTTTGAAAAATCTTCATTTTTATCTAAACTTATTAAAGATCCATCTTCTGGTAGAGCCATAGACATAGTCAGTGCGCTATAACCAGTAAAACTTCCTATTTCTAGAATATTTTTTACTTTAGCAATTTTGATAATTGATTGTAGAAGCTGTCCCTGTGAAACAGAAATTTGTAATTTTTTTTGTTCACCTAAACTATTGTTATATTCAATAATTTTTTTTTGGACATTGTTTAAATCCTCAGAGTGGTTAATAATATATTTTTCAAGATTATCAGTAAGATCTAATTTTTTAGGCATTACTAAGCCTTTAGAAGTTTTTTCAATATATCGTTTGCTAATTGAGGATTTGCTTTGCCTCCTGAAACTTTCATTACTTGTCCAACAAAGAAACCAAATAATTTATCTTTTCCTGATTTGTATTGATCTACTTTATCTTTATTTTGCTCTAAGATTTCATTAATCATTTTCTCTAATTCTTTAGGGTCGCTTTGTTGTTTCATTCCTTTTGATTCAATGATTTTTTTTGGATTATCGCCAGTTTCAATCATAATCTCAAAAACTTCTTTAGCTATTCTTCCAGAAATTTCTCCAGATTTAATTGATTGAATTAATTCAGCTAAATTCTTAGAAGAAATTGGAGATTGACTGATAGATAATCCTTTGTCATTTAGCATAGCAAATAAATCACCCATCATCCATGTGGCTGCTAATTTTTTGTCTGACTGTTTGGCAACTTCTTCATAGTAATTAGATATTTCTTTCTCTGAAACTAAAACGTTTGCTTCATATGCGCTTAAATTATAATCTTTAATAAATCTTTCTTTCTTTTGATCTGGCAACTCAGGTAAAGATTTTTTTAAATCATCTATAATCTTTTGGTCTATATTTAATGGCAATAAATCTGGATCTGGAAAATATCTATAGTCATGTGCATCCTCTTTGGATCTCATGGACCTAGTCTCATTTTTTTTCGTATCAAACAATCTTGTTTCTTGATCTATCTTTTCTCCGCTTTCTATTAACTCCACTTGTCTTTTTGCTTCGTACTCAATAGCCATTTGCATAAATTTTATAGAGTTAACATTTTTAATTTCACAACGAGTTCCAAATTCTTTCTCACCTACCTTTCTAACTGAAACGTTTACATCAGCTCTTAAAGATCCTTCTTGCATGTTACCGTCACATGTTCCTAAATATCTCATGATACTTCTTAATTTTTTTATATAAGCGTTGACTTCATCAGGAGACCTTAAATCTGGTTTGCTGACTATTTCCATTAAAGCAATACCTGACCTATTTAAATCTACATAAGTACTAGATGGATCCATGTCATGAATACTTTTGCCAGCATCTTGTTCTAAATGTAATCGTTCGATACCTACTTCTTTAGATCCATTAGGCATATCTAAAAGAACTTTTCCTTCTCCTACAATCGGATTTTTATATTGAGATATTTGATATCCCTGAGGTAGGTCAGCATAAAAATAATTTTTTCTATCAAACACTGAATATTTATTAATTTTTGCATTTAATCCCAAGCCTGTTCGAACAGCTTGTTTAACACATTCTTCATTGATTACAGGTAACATTCCAGGAAATGCGGAATCTATTAAACTAACTTGAGTATTAGGATTGGCTCCAAATTTAGTTGAGGAGCCTGAAAATAACTTTGAGTTCGACAAGACTTGTGCATGGACTTCAAGACCAATAACTACTTCCCAATTATCTTTTTTACCTTTTATAAAATAATTATTATTTTCTTTTGTCATTCTTTATTTTTCCCACCACTTATTGATATTTAATTTAAAATTGATTTTTTCTTCCATTGAAAAAGCAATGTTTAATAATGTTTGCTCTGCTAATGGTTTGCCAATTAATTGAAGTCCTAATGGTAATTTATTTTTATCTAAACCCGCTGGTATCGACATAGCTGGTAAACCGGCTAGGTTTACTGGGACTGTGAAAACATCATTTAAATACATTGATATTGGATCATCTTTCTTTTCACCAATTTTAAATGCTGAACTAGGAGCTGAAGGAGTCAATATTGCATCAACTTTATTAAAAGAATCATCAAAATCTTTTTTTATGAGTTGTCTTACTTTTTGTGCTTTTAAATAATAAGCATCATAATAACCTGAAGATAATACATAAGTGCCTATCAAGATTCTTCTTTTAACTTCATCTCCAAAACCTTCTGAACGAGTGTTTTCATACATCTCTACTAAGTTATTTCCTTTACTTGACCTAAAACCATACCTAACACCATCATACCTTGCCAAATTAGACGATGCTTCTGCAGGTGCTACTATATAATAAGTTGGTAGAGCATATTCTGTATGAGGTAAGGAGATATCAATAATTTCAGCTCCCTCGCTTTTTAATATTTTCTTTCCCTGTTCCCAAAGTGTCTCTATTTCGTTAGGCATACCATCAACTCGGTACTCTTTTGGAATTCCTATTTTTAAACCTTTGATATTTTTATTTAAATTTTTAGAATAATTTTCTTTTTTTTTATCTATTGATGTTGAATCTTTAGGATCAAAGCCGCACATAGCTTCTAACATTAATGCACAATCAGAAACTGTTTTTGTCATCGGTCCAGCTTGATCTAAAGAGGATGCGAAAGCTACAATCCCCCATCTTGAGCAAAGTCCGTAAGTTGGTTTAAGTCCGACTGTACCGGTAAAAGACGCTGGTTGTCTTATTGATCCTCCTGTGTCTGTACCTATTGTTGCAGGAGTTAAATTTGCACAAACAGCAGCTGCGGAACCTCCTGATGAACCGCCAGGAACAACTTTATCTTCTAGTGGGTTAATTACATTCCCGTAAAAACTAGTTTCGTTTGAGGAGCCCATAGCATACTCGTCACAATTTAATTTACCAAGTAAAAATGCTCCTTCATTCCAAAGATTTGTAGTAACTGTTGACTCATAATTCGGGATAAAATTTTCTAGCATCTTACTGCCAGCGGTTGTTTTAACTCCATTAGTACAAAAAAGATCTTTTACGGCTAGTGGAACTCCAGGCAATAAACAATCAAAATTTGGTTTAATATCAAACTGTTTAGCTTTGTCTTTAGCAATGTCAAAAGACTCTGTGATGTATGCATTTAATTTTTTTCCTTTTTGACTGTTTGTAATAAATTCACTAGTAAGTTCTTCAGATTTTATTTGTTTGCTTTTAATCAAGCCAACTAGTTCTGTTAATGTTTTGTCTGATAGATTTGACATTTATTCTATAACCTTGGGCACTATGAAAAATTCTTCATTTTTTTTAGGAGCATTACCCAGCACTTTGTCTCTTATAGCACCATCGGTAATATCATCTTTTCTTGATCTTAAAGTTTGATTTAAAATTGAAGTTAATGGCTCAACTTTATCTGTATTAATTTTGTTTAATTTTTCTATGAAATTAAAAATATTTGATAAATCTTTAGACAAACTATCTACTTTTCCTTCGTCTAATGAAATCCTTGCTAATTTACTAGTATGCTTAATTTTGTCTTTATCTATTGACATTAGTATTCTATGTTAATTTTTTTGGGAATTAATACCACAGTTTATAACACAGTCATGCTAGATATTGAACAATTTGAAACAAAAATAGGTAAAAAGTCGCGATTATTAGGTCTTGATCCAGGCAAGAAACGTATTGGTATAGCGATATGTGATGAAAATAAAATTGTTGCAACACCTTACACAACAATAATTAAGAATAAATTTTCTGACCTATTAAATGAATTAAATAAAATTATTAATGAAAATAATATTGAAGGTTTAATTATAGGCAACCCTATTAATCTTGATGGTAGTCCTAGCCAATCATCTCAGTCGGCTAAAGATTTAGCAATAAATTTATCAAAAAATATTTCAATACCTATCACTATGTGGGATGAGAGATTATCGAGCCAAGGAGCTTTCAAAATATCTAATGAATTAAATGTAAATACCTCAAAAAAAATTGAGAAATTAGATGAAAACTCTGCTGCTTTTATTTTGCAAGGAGCTTTGGATTATTTAAATAGAAATAATACTTGATCTCATAGCACAAAAGGCCTATAGAGTTGATTTTAATGGCAGTAACAAAAAATACTTCAGCTATTAAAAACCCACCCAAACATCTTTTAGGTATTCAAAACTTATCAATTCAAGAAGCAAAAAAGATTCTTGAAGAAGCTAAAGCTTTTATAAAATTAAATAGAAGTAGTTCAAAAAAACTAGATATTTTAAGAGGAAAAACTCAAATCAACCTCTTCTTTGAACCTTCGACAAGAACGCAAAGTTCTTTTGATCTTGCAGGAAAAAGACTTGGTGCAGACGTTATGTCGATGAATATGGCTACTTCTGCTCTATCAAAAGGTGAAACGATAATGGATACTGCAATGACATTAAATGCAATGCACCCTGATGTGATTGTTATTCGACATCAAGACTCCGGAGCGCCTAATCTTTTATCACAAAAAGTAAATTGTACTGTAATTAACGCAGGTGATGGAAGGAGAGAACACCCTACTCAAGCTTTGCTTGATGCACTTACAATAATAAATAGAAAAGGAAAAATTGAAGGCCTAAAAATTGCAATATGTGGTGATATCCTCCACTCAAGAGTTGCTAGATCCAATATATATTTAATGACAATGTTAGGTGCAGAAGTAAATGTTATTGCACCAAAAACATTAATGCCAAGTTCAGTAGAAAAACTTGGAGTTAAAAGTTTTACAGATATGAAAAAAGGTTTAGATGGATGTGACATAGTAATGATGTTGAGATTACAAAATGAAAGAATGCAAGGAACTTTTCTTCCATCAAAAAGAGAGTACTACGAATTTTTTGGATTAACTCCTGAAAAACTTAAATACGCTAGCAAAGATGCATTAATCATGCATCCAGGCCCAATGAATAGAGGTGTAGAGATTGATACAAAACTAGCAGACGACATAAATGTTAGTTTAGTTAAAGAACAAGTTGAATTAGGTGTAGCAGTAAGAATGGCATGCTTAAAATTATATTGTAAATAAAATGAGTGAAAAAATTTTAATTAATGCTCGAATTATAGATCCATCTCAAAATATGGATGAGAAAGGTTCTGTTATTATAGACTCTAATGGCAAAATAAAAAGTATTGGAAAAAATATTAAACAAAAAGATGCTAGCTCAAAGGCAGAAATTATAGATATTAAAAATAATATTTTAATACCAGGCATCATTGATATGAAAGCTTTTGTGGGTGAACCTGGGTACGAATATAAAGAAAACTTTAGAACTTTAACTCAAGCTGCTCTTGCAGGTGGTGTTACTTCAATCGTAACAATGCCAAATACAAAGCCCTTAATAGATAATGTTTCTATGGTTGACTTTATTATTAGACGAGGCAGAGATAAATCTTCAATAAATTTATATCCCTGTGCAACATTGACTAGAGAGCTTTCAGGGACACAAATGTCAGAATTTGGCTTACTTTCAGCTAAAGGAATAATTGGTTTTTCCGATGTAACAAAAACAATTCAAAATACGGAAACAATGGCTAAAATTATGGATTATGCTTCAGATCTTGGCGTTTTAATTATGCAGCATGCTGAAGATTTTGATCTTTCTAAAAATGGATGCATTAATGAAGGAGAAGTCTCAACAAGATTAGGTTTAGGAGGCATCTCTTATATTGCTGAAAAAATAATAATTGAGAGAGACCTGACACTACTAGATGAATTTCCATGCAGATATCACATTAATCAAATTTCTTCGAAACAATCTCTTGATGTTATTGAGCAAAATAAGCAAAAAGGAAAGAAATTTTCTGTAGGAGTTTCTATAAATAATTTATCTTTAAATGAAAATGATATTGGAGATTTTAAAACATTTTTAAAATTATCTCCTCCTCTAAGATTAGAAGAAGATAGAATAGCTCTAGTTGAGGGAATTAAAAGTGGATTAATCGATGTCATTGTTTCTGACCACAGACCAGAAGACGAAGAGTCGAAAAGATTACCATTTGCTCAAGCAGCTGTTGGTTCAATTGGTATTGAAACACTACTGCCTCTGGCTTTAGAATTGTATCATAATGAATCTCTTACACTTAACAAAATCATTGAAACTTTAACCTGTAATCCAGCAAAAATTTTAAAAATTAAAAAAGGAACCCTTAAAGTGGGTTCTGATGCTGACATATGTGTGTTTGACTTAAATACACCTTGGGTTGTGAAAGCTGAAAATTTAAAATCAAAATCAAAAAACACGGCAATTGAAGATAGAAAACTTCAAGGAAAAGTTATGATGACTTTTTTAAATGGTAACTTAGCTTATAAAATATAGTGGAAATCAATTTAATATACGTAGTTATTTATTCTTATGTCCTAGGATCAATACCTTTCGGTTTAATTCTTACTAAAATTTTTCTAAAACAAGATTTAAGAGAAATTGGTTCCGGAAATATTGGCGCAACAAATGCACTAAGGACTGGAAAAAAGTCTCTAGGATTTGCTACATTGTTGTTAGATGGTCTTAAAGGTTATCTTGCTATTTTAATTACTATAAATCTTGATCCAAGTTTTATTTTTTTATCAGGTCTGATTTGTTTTTTAGGTCACATATTTCCTGCTTGGTTGAAATTTAAAGGTGGAAAAGGAATTGCAGTTTACTTAGGCATACTTTTTGCTTTTTCCTTAAAGTTTGGGTTTTTATTTATAATTTCATGGATGGTAATATTATATTTATCCAAGTATTCATCATTATCTTCTTTAATTTCTTCATTAATTATTTTTCTATACTCATTGTTTGAATACGATCTTAATCAATCAATTTTTTATTTTATAATTTTTATAATTGTAATTTATTCTCATAGAGAAAACTTGGTGAGATTAAAAAATAAAACAGAAAATAAAATCAAGTTCTAAAAGACTTTTTTCATTTAAAATTTAGATCTATTTGACAAATCACTTAAGATTTGAGAGTAAAGTCTTAATGAATTTAGTTATTGTAGAAAGTCCAGCAAAAGCAAAAACTATAAACAAATATTTAGGTAAAGATTATTTAGTTTTAGCAAGTTACGGACATATAAGAGACTTGCCATCTAAAAATGGTTCAGTTGATCCTGAAAAAAACTTTGAAATGCAATGGGAATTAGATGCATTTTCAAAAAAATATTTAAAAGAAATTACTGATGCTGCAAAAGACAGTGAAAAAATTATTTTAGCAACTGACCCAGACCGAGAAGGAGAAGCTATTGCATGGCATGTAAAGAATGTTCTTGAAGATAAAAAATTATTAAAAGGAAAAAAGTTAGAGAGAGTTGTTTTTAATGAAATTACCAAAAATGCAGTGATGAATGGAATTAATAATCCAAGAGAAATTGAAGATCCTCTTGTAAAAGCTTACTTAGCAAGAAGAGCGCTTGATTATCTTGTGGGTTTTAATATTTCGCCAATTTTATGGACAAAATTACCTGGTTCAAAATCTGCTGGAAGGGTTCAGTCTGTAGCCCTAAAATTAATTACAGAAAGAGAACATGAAATTGAATCTTTTAAACCTGAAGAGTACTGGACTTTAAACGTCAAATTTGAAAACTCAGAAAAAAACATAATCAATTCAAGATTAAACATTTATGAAAATAATAAAATAGAAAGATTTACTTTTAGAAATAAAGAAAGCATCAATAAAGCCTCGAATGTAATTAAGAATAAAAAATATTTTATAAAAGATGTCTCTACTAAAGTTTATAAAAGAAATCCCTTAGCGCCTTTTACTACATCTACACTACAACAGACTGCATCAGGCAAATATGGTTTTGGAGCATCAAGAACAATGCAGATCGCTCAAAGACTTTATCAAGGTATTGATATTGAAGGAGAAACTATAGGGTTAATCACATACATGCGTACCGATGGAACTAATATTTCAAAAGAGGCCGTTTCAGAATTTAGAAAATTTATAGAATCTGACTATGGAAAAAATTATTTACCAGATAATCCAAATACCTATGAGGGAAAAAAAGCTAAAAATGCTCAAGAAGCTCACGAAGCAATAAGACCAACAGATGTATTAAAAAAACCAGATGATATGAAAAAATATCTAAGCACAGATCAATTTAAACTTTATGATTTAATTTGGTCTAGAGCTTTATCTTCACAAATGAATCCAGCAGAATTTGACCGAAGCTCAATACAAATTGCTTCAGAAGATGAGACAATAAATTTTAGTGCTTCGGGTTCGGTAATGAAATTTGATGGCTTTTTAAAAGTTTACTCTTTGCCAGATAATGATGAAGACTCTAAAAACATTCTACCGATTGTAAAAAATGGCGATAAAGTCGACATAAATGAGCTAATTGATGAACAACACTTTACTGCCCCTCCTCCAAGATATTCTGAGGCAAGTTTAGTTAAAAAACTAGAAGAATTAGGAATTGGAAGGCCTTCTACATACGCTAGTATTATTTCAACTTTATCCACTAGAAACTATGTAGAGCTTTTAAATAAAAGATTTCACCCAACTGATAGAGGCAAACTTCTATCTGCATTTTTAGAAAAGCTTTTCTCTAAATATGTAGACTATAATTTTACTGCAAATTTAGAAGATCAGTTAGATGACATAACAAGTGGAAAAACAGACTACTTAAAAGTTTTACATGCTTTCTGGAAAGATTTTTATACAAATGTTGGATCAGTTAAAGAAATTAGAACTAGAGAAGTTTTAGATATGCTAAATGAAAGTTTAGGTGATCTTATTTTTGATAAAGACAAGAACGATCAAATTGACAGACATTGTAAAGCATGTGGTAATGGAACATTAAGTTTAAAAAATAGTTTTAGAGGTGGAGCGTTTATTGGTTGCTCAAACTATCCTGAATGTAAATTTACTAGACCTCTATCAAAAGCTAAGGCTTCTCAGATGTTGAATTTATCAGAACCAAAATTAATTGGTCAAAATGTAAATGGTAAAGATATCTTTTTAAAAAATGGAAGATTTGGTCCATATCTTCAATACGAAATAGAGGCTATAGCGGAAGAGGAAAAACCAAAAAAAAGAGGAAAGAAAAAAAATAAAGAAAATGAGAATTTAAAAAATGTATCTATTCCAAAAGGGTTAAATATTGAAGATGTAGATTTAGAAAAAGCAAAATATTTATGTTCATTACCAAAAATTTTAGGAAAACATCCAGAATTAAATGAAGATATAACTGTCAATATAGGAAGATTTGGTCCTTATCTAAAATGTGCAAAGAAATCTGCAAGATTAGAGTCTGTTGAGGATTTATTTACTATTGGTTTGAATAGAGCTATTACACTCATTTCAGAGGCTAAACCTGGAAGAATGTCTTCTGCAGAAATTAAAAATTTAGGTGAACACCCTGAAGACAAAAAACCTGTAAAAGTTATGAAGGGACAGTATGGGCCTTATATTAAATACAAATCACTAAATGCAACAATACCTGAAGATAAAGACCCAAATGAACTAACAATGGAAGAAGCATTAATTCTGATTGAAAAAAGAAAAGAATACGATAAATCAAAAAAGAAAAGAAAATGAAAAAAATAATAATTTTAATATTTAGTTTACTTTTATTTAATAACTATGTTTTCTCTGATGAAAAATGTTCAGATTTAGATGGTTCAAAAAAACTATCAAAAGATTCAATTGAATATGCAAAATGTATAGGAAATAAAGCTAAGGAAGAGTCAAAAAAAATTATTAAAAAATTAAATACCGAATCAAAATTAACAGACTGGGTTAAAGAAAAATTTAAAAAATAAAATGTCTATTGAAGATAAAATCAAACAATTAAACATTGAATTACCTAAAGCTCCAAAACCCGTTGGTGCTTATGTTGCTTATAAAATAATAAATAAAATAATTTATATATCTGGCCAAGTTTCTTTTGATGAAAAAGGTAATTTAATCAAAGGAAAAGTTGGTGCAGATCTATCTTTAGAACAAGGCCAGATTGCTGCAAAAAATTGTGCTATTAATATTTTATCACAGCTAAAATCTGCATGTGATGGAGATTTAGAAAAAGTCAAAAATTGTATAAAAATTAATGGCTATGTTAATTCAACTGATAATTTTTTTGATCAACCAAAAGTAATTAACGCTGCTTCTGAATTAATTGCAAATGTCTTTGGGGATAAAGGCAAACATGCTAGAGCGGCAGTAAGTGTTAATTCTTTACCTCTGGGTGCGGCTGTTGAAATAGAATCTATTTTTGAAATTAATTAATACTCGGCCTACCGATTGAAGAATATTTAATCTTTTTCTTTTTCATTTCATTAAAATCAAATAAATTTCTTAGATCAAAAACTTGAACATTCTTTTTAGTTTTCAATGAAGAAAAATCGATTGATTTAAATTCATCCCATTCAGTATGAAGGATAATTAAATCTGCATTTTTACAAACTTCTTTAATTGAATTTGAGTATTCAGTATTTTTTACTTTTTTAAATTCATTTTTTTCACCTGTGGGGTCATAATATTTGATATGTGCTCCTGATTTACTCAAATGTGGGATCATCACTAAACTATTAGAGTCTCTCATATCGTCAGTATTTGGTTTAAATGTAACTCCCAAAAATGCAATTGTTTTACCTTTAACGTTCCCAGATATCTTTTTAATTCTATCTAATAATAATTTTCTTCTAAGGTTATTCGATTTAATTACTGTGTTTACTATTGATAGGTCTATTTTATATTTTTTTCCTGTAGAAACTAATCCCTTAGTATCTTTTGGAAAACAAGATCCTCCATAAGCTGGTCCAGCTCTTAAAAATCTACTACCAATTCTGTTATCACTCCCAATCCCTAAGGATATATCCTCGACATTAACACCAACTTTCTCACATAAGTTAGCTATTTCATTAATGAAACTAATTTTAGTAGCAAGAAATGCATTAGCCGCATACTTAATTAATTCAGCCCCTCTTCTATTAGTTAAATAAAATTTAGCACCTTTGCTAATTAATGGCTGATACAAAGATCGCATCACTGAACCAGGGTATTTGTCATTTGACCCAATAACTATTCTGTCAGGATATCTAAAATCTCTGATCGCCTCACCTTCCCTTAAAAATTCAGGATTCGATATGACATATGCTTTCTTTCTTTTAATTAATTTTTCTATTTGGTCACCTGTACCAACTGGTACGGTTGATTTAGTTACAATAATTTTTTTTGAATTAATATTTTTAATAACTTCTTTTACTGCTTTAAAAACAAACGAAAGATTGACATCTAAAGAATTTTTTTTATTTGGTGTACCAACACATAGAAAAATAATATCTGATTTTTTAACAGCTTCTTTTAAATTTGAAGTAAATTCAATTCGATCATCTCTAATATTTTTCTTAAGAATTTCATCTAAACCTGGCTCATATATTGGCGAAATTCCTCTTCTTAACTTATCAATTTTATTTTTATCTTGGTCAACACAAATGACTTTGTTACCTAGATCTGCAAAACAAACACCACTAACTAAGCCTACATAGCCTGTACCTATCATACATAGTTTATGCATAACTAATTCCTTTTTTGAATTTCAATACAAGATTTAATATAGCCATTCAAAGTACCACAATCTAAATATTTCCCTTTAAAAATATTACCAAAAAACTTTTCACCATCATTGATCAAACTTTTTATAGCGTCTGTAATGTGCACTTCACCACCCTGACCTGGTTTTAAATTTTTTAATTTTGCAAATATTTTTTTTGGTAAAATATATCTTCCAATTATGGCATAATTAGAAGCTGCTGATTTTATAGTTGGTTTTTCTACAACATCTGTAATTTGAAAAGAACTTTTTTTCTTATTTTTAATTGATAAAATTCCATATCGTGAAACCTCTGATCTGTTAACACGTTTAGTTGAAATAACTGAGCCATTAGTTTTTTTATAAAGGTTTATCATTTCTTTAGTGCAATTACTTTTAATTATAAGATCATCAGGAAATAACATTATGAAATGAGAGTCTTTAACTAAGTTTTTACATTTAAGGATTGCATCACCAGTTCCACGTGGAGTGTTCTGGTAAACGAACTTAATCATTTTTTGATACTTCTTAATTTTTTTATAAGCTTCAATAATAGTTTTATTCTTTTTTTTTCTTAATAATTTTTTGTAAAAAAGATCATTAAAAAAATATTTTTTAATACTTTCTTTTTTTTTTGAAATAATAAAAACAAATTGTTTGATGCCTGCTTCTATACATTCATCAAGTAAATACTCAAGATTTGTTTTACCATTTATAGGTAATAATTCTTTTGGCGTTACACTTGATAAAGGTAAAAGTCTTGTTCCTAATCCTGCTAGTGGTATTATAGCTTGCTTTAACATAACATCCTTTTACTTTTAAATAACAATTATTACAAATGAAAATATTTAAAGATAAAAAAAGTTTAATAAAAGAAATCTCAAATTATAAAAATTTATCTTTTGTGCCAACAATGGGCTCACTACACAAAGGACATATAAGTTTAATTAAAAAGGCTAAGAAAAAAAGAGGTAAAATTATAGTTTCAATTTATGTAAATCCTAAACAGTTTAATTCTAAAACTGATTTTAAAAAATATCCAAAAAATTTAACTAAAGATTTAAAAATTTTAAAAAAAGAAAAAATTGATTATTTGTATTTACCGAGCACTAATGACATCTATAATTTTAGAAGCAATTTACCAATTTATTTGCATCGTTTTTCAAAAAAACTATGCGGAAAATTTAGGCCTGGTCACTTCAAAGGTGTAGTCAATGTTGTTAATAGATTTCTACAAATTATCAAACCAAGATACATGTTTTTGGGCATTAAAGATCTACAACAACTTATTCTTCTTAAACTTCATGTGATAAAAAATAACATTAAAACAATAATAATACCTTGTAATACGGTAAGAAGTTCATCTGGCATTGCTTTATCATCTAGAAATGCTCGATTAAATAATAATCAAAAAAAAATAGCCTCGAAGGTAGTTAAATTTCTAAAAAAAAATAAGTTTAAATTAATTAAGAATAAATCATATAATTTGAAAAAGAATTTAATTAATAAGATAATTAATTTAGGCGTAGATAAAGTTGATTATTTAGAAGCTATAAATATTAAAAAATTTGATGTAATTAAAAATTTTAAAGATAAAATTTTTATTGCTTATCACTTAGGTAATGTTCGTTTGATAGATAATTTATAAAAATACCAAAGACCCAATTCCTAAGAAAGACAAAAATCCAATTACATCAGTCACAGTTGTAACAAAAACACTTGAAGCCAAAGCTGGATCAACATTCATTTTTTTTAAAGTAATCGGTATAAGAATTCCAAACAATCCTGCAACAATCATATTCAATACCATTGAAGCTGCTATGATTATGGAAAGTTCAATTTGTTTAAACCAAAATTGAACGATTAAGCCTGTAATAATTGCAAATATAATTCCATTTAAAACCCCAATAAAAAATTCTTTACCAATAATTTTGTTTATATTTCCGCTTGATAATTCTTTAGTCGCAATGGCTCTAATTGTTACTGCCAAAGTTTGCATGCCGGCGTTACCTCCCATCGAAGCAACTATTGGCATCAAAAACGCTAAAGCAACAACTTTTTCAATTTCTGCTCCAAATATACTAATCACCCATGATGCTAAAATTGCTGTAGCTAAATTAATTAACAACCAATTAAATCTTCTTTTAGTTTTTACCAAGACAGTATCGGTTATTTCTTCATCACCTACACCGGCTAATCTTAAAACGTCTTCTTCAGCTTCTTCTTGTACAACTGTAACAACGTCATCAGCTGTGATCATCCCAACTAATTTATTGTTTTTATTTACAACACCTGCAGAAATTAAATTGTAAGTCTCGAAAGTATGACCAACTTCTTCTTTATCCATATTTACAGAGATTAATACTGGAACTTCTCTCATTATATTATTCATTTTAAATTCTCTTGGAGTTCTCAAAACTCTTGAAGAAGGTACGGTTCCAATAGGTTTAAAATCATTGTCTACAATAAATATTTCCAAAAATTCTTCTGGCAGATCCTTGCTTTCCCTTAAATAGTCTATAGTTTGTCCAACAGTCCAGTCGCTAGGAACAGCTGTAAATTCACGTTGCATAATTCTAGCGGCAGAATCTTCAGGGTAGCTAAGTCCTTCCTCTAATAAAAAACGGTCTTTAGGAGGTAATTTATCTAAAACTAAGCTTTTTTTATCAGCATCGATGTTTCCTAGTATAGAGACGGCATCGTCAGACTCTAAACGTCTTATAATATTTGCAATTGAGTCTATTGATAATAATTTTAATACTTCCGTTTGGATCGACTCGTTTAATTCAATAAAAATTTCTGGTGCAATGTGGAATGCTTCTATTTCAATTAGCTTAGCACGAGTTTCATAAGATAAATTTTCAATTAAATTTGCAACATCTGAGGGGTGAAGATCTTTTAATGTTTGGTTTATAAATTGTATGTCACTATTGTTAATTTTATCACTAAAAATAGTTATAAAATTCTTATTAAAATCTAAATTTACTTTTTTGTTACCAATTGATTTAACTAAACTCATAAAAACCACACTTGTATTATTTGTGAGACTATTAGTTTATCTAATGTTAAAATTCAATTTAAAATGGCTTTAGAAATAAAAATAAGTAAAGAACTAGTAAGTTACAAAAAAGCAATAAATCTACTAACAAAAAGAGTAGATCTTTTAAAAAAATCAAAAGGCAAGGAATTAATATGGATTTTAGAGCACCCATTAACATTTACTGCTGGAATCAGATCAAAAGATGAAGAGGTTTTAGATAAAAAAATCAAAATTATTAAGACTAATAGAGGTGGAAAAATTACCCTTCATAATCCTGGTCAAAAAATCATCTATTTTGCATTGAATTTAAACAATCGAAAGAAAGACATTAGAAATTTAGTAAAACAAATAGAAATTAGTATCATTGATTTTTTAAAATATTTTAAAATTAAAAGTCATGCTGATAGAAATAATGTAGGTATATGGGTTAATGGTAAAAAAATCGCTGCAATCGGAATTAGAGTAACTAATTGGATTGCTTATCATGGATGCTCGATCAACGTAAGTAATAGTCTTGAGCCTTATAAAAAGATTATTCCCTGTGGGTTAAATAATTCAGACATAACATCTGTAGAAAATGAGAGTAAGATTAAAAGTGTAAATATTAACCAATTATTAAAAAAAATATTTATAAAAAATCTAAAAAATATTTAACGATTTTTTATTTAAAAAATCTAAAAATTCTATATTTGGTTCTGCTGAAAAATTGTATTTTACATCATTAATCATGAATTTAATTGAATAAGCATGCAACATAAGTTTTTTACTTTTTATAAATATTCCTTTATTTTTAAAAAAATATTTATCATCACCAAGAATTGGATTTCCTAAATTGTAAAGTTGTTTTCTAAGTTGATGTTTTCTTCCAGTTACCGGTCTTAATTCTAAAAGTGAATATTGATAATTTGTTTTTAAAACCTTTACATACGACAATGCTTTTTGAACCAATTTCTTATTATTTTCATACAATATCAAATCATCTTCTAATACTTTAATATTATTAGGAATTTCACCATAAACGATTGCTAGATATGTTTTGTGAATCTTACGTAATCTAAATAAAGAAGTTAATAATTGTGCATACTCTCTATTTTTAGCAACAATAAATATACCTGAGGTTTCTTTATCAATTCTATGGACGATAAACGGTTTAGTATTTTCAAAATATTTAGTTTTTCTGATTACATCAATAATATTTTTAAAAGACTTTGTTCCTGATTGTACAGGAATTCCTGAGGGCTTGTTAATTACAACAAAATTTTGATTATCTTCAATTATAAAATCATCATATTTTTTTTTCTCTGTATTAGTGGGGATATATTGTGTAATAGTTTTTTTGTTTGAGGCTGCTAATTTATCAAAATTAAAAACTTCTATTAAATCATTTTCTTGGACTCTATAAGAACTTTTTGTCTTTTTATTATATTACTTTAACCTGATTTTTTCTAATAATTTTTTCTATTAAACCTTGTGGTATGTCTAGAGCTTCTTTTTTAAACCATTTATCAAAACGCGCATTATGAAAGTCTCTAGCGACTTGAAACTTTTTAATCATGTGATTAATTTATAGATTTATTTTGCGGCTGTGGCTACTGGTTGATCTTTTTCTTTAGCCTCTACTTTTTTAGGCTTATCAACTTTTTTAGCTTCTAAGTCTCGATCAACTAATTCAATAACGGCCATAGGAGCATTATCTCCATATCTAAAACCGGCTTTTAGAACTCTACTATAACCACCATTTCTTTTTTGATATCTTGATGACAAAACATCAAAAACTTTAACTACAGATTTCTTGTCTTGAAGTTTTGAGAATAATCTTTTTTTATTACTTAAATTATTTTTTTTACCAATTGTAATTACTTTATCTATTAATGGTTTAAGTTCTTTAGCTTTAGGTAAAGTTGTAACTATTTGCTCATACTTTATTAACGAGTTAAGCATGTTTTTAAACAAAGCTTTTCTGTGCTCTGGTGTTCTGTTTAATTTTCTATAACCTAAATTATGTCTCATTAATTAATAATTGTTTTCTTCAAGTTTTTTTGACATTTCTGCAATATTATCTGGTGGCCAATTTGGTATTTCCATCCCTAGATATAAAGACATAGTACTAAGTACTTCCTTAATTTCATTTAATGATTTTCTACCAAAATTAGGTGTTCTTAACATTTCAGGTTCAGTTTTCTGAACTAGGTCACCGATATAAATGATATTGTCATTTTTTAAACAATTCATAGATCTTACAGATAATTCTAATTCCTCAACTCTTTTCAATAAATTTTTGTTAAATTCAGGTTCAGCAGATTTAACTTCTTTAACCACTTCTTGTGGATCCTCGAAATTAACAAACATCGCAAGTTGATCTTGGAAAATTCTAGCTGCATAAGCAACCGCATCTTCAGCATTAACTGTTCCATTTGTCTCAACATTCATAATAAGTTTATCGTAATCAAAACCGCTTCCAGCTCTAGTGTTGTCTACTGTGTAAGATACTTTTTTTACTGGGCTAAATAATGAGTCTACTGCTATTAAACCTAAAGGACTATCCTCACCTTTATTTTTTGATGATGGCACATAGCCTTTACCAGTATTAACTATCAATTCCATATGAAAATTAGTTTTTTCATCTAGATTACAAATTACTTGTTCTGGATTTAAAATTTCAATTTCAGGAGCTAAAGTGATGTCTTTTGCTTTTACTTCTTTAGGTCCTTTAACATCTAAAATAATTTTTTTAGGAGCATTTACTGAAGATTTAATTGCTAAATTTTTAACATTTAAAACTATGTCAGTAACATCTTCTCTAACACCTTTGATTGAAGAAAATTCATGTAATACGCCATCAATTTGTACTGCAGTAACTGCAGCACCTTGAATTGAAGAAAGTAAAATTCTTCTTAAAGCATTTCCTAATGTCTGACCAAATCCTTTTTCTAAAGGTTCAGCAACTACTGTTGCAACAGATTTATCGTCATTGCTTTGAATATCTAATTTATTAGGTTTAATTAATGCTTTCCAGTTCTTGTCTATAATATTGTTCGCAGCTTGCATGTACTATACTCTCCTTCTTTTTGGTGGCCTTGTACCATTGTGTGGCATAGGTGTTGTGTCTTTAATTGATGTAATTTTAAAACCTTTTGATTGGAATGCTCTAAGAGCTGTTTCTCTTCCTGATCCTGGACCTTTAACTTCAACAGTTAATGTTCTTAAACCTTGTTCATACGCTTTTCCACCTGCATCATCTGCAGCAACTTGTGCAGCATACGGTGTTGATTTTCTAGAACCTTTAAAACCTTTTGCTCCTGCTGAGGACCAGGCTATGACGTTTCCGCTTTCATCAGCTATTGAAATAATTGTATTATTAAATGTTGAATAAACATAAGCTATTCCTGAAGTAATATTTCTTTTAACTTTTTTCTTCTTTTTAAATGAAGAAACTTTAGCTGTAGTTTTTTCTGTTTTTTCTGGCGCAGCTTCAGTAACTTTTTTTTCTTCTATTTTTTTATTCATACAATATCTATTTTTTCAATGGAGTAAGTTTTTTCCCTGCGATCGCTATTGCTTTACCTTTTCTAGTTCTAGCATTGCTATGAGTTCTTTGTCCTCTGACAGGTAATTTTTTTTTATGTCTCGTGCCTCTGTAAGAAGCAAGATCAACTAATCTTTTAATATTTAGAGAAACATCTCTTCTTAAATCTCCTTCAACTTTATGATTTGCATTTATATATTCAGTAATCTTTAACACTTGTTCGTCTGTTAAATTGTTTACTCTAACAGATTGAGGAATATTTAATTTATCACAAATTTGTTTTGAAGAATGTAAACCAATACCATGAATGTAAGTCAGTCCAATGCTTACTATTTTATTTGGTGGAATGTTAATTCCGGCTATTCGGGCCATAGTTTTTTGGGTATAAGTTTAAATGCGTATTTATATGGCGTTATTATTCAAAGTCAACCCTCTATAACGCTCAAATACTCGCTTATTTTGCTGTAAATACTCTCTATGTTTGTTTCTCCATTAACATTTTTAACTAAGTTTAATTTTGCATAATAACCTAAAACTGGCTCAGTAGATTCCTCGTAAGTCTCATATCTTTTAACAGCAACATCTACATTGTCGTCTGTTCTTTTTTTTAAATTTTCTTTGGTGCAACAAGGTTTATCATTTTTAGGAGGATTAAAATATTCATTGTAGATAGTACCGCAAACTGCACAAACCATTCTACCTGTTATTCTTTTTTTAATAACATCTAAAGACACTTGAAGTCTAATTACGATATCTATTTTTTGATTATATTTTTTTAATAAATTTGTTAAATTTTCAGCTTGAGTTAAATTTCTAGGATACCCGTCAAAAATAATTCTATTTTTGTATTTTTCATTAGAAACAATATTTTCAATTAAAGTATTAATAATATCATCAGAAACTAGAGCTCCAGAATTTACGATAGAGCTAATTTTATTACCAAGATCAGATTTTTTTTTTATTTCTTCTCTTAATAAATCACCAGTTGATAGTTGAAATAGTTTAAATTTATTAACTATAAAATTTGATTGTGTCCCTTTTCCTGCTCCTGGAGGGCCAAATATAATAATATTCATCTTGATTATCTACCAAACTTTGTTTTTTTAATTAATGACTCATATTGAGAACTCATTAATCTTGTTTGGACTTGAGTAACTGTATCCATTGCAACAACTACTACGATTAAGATTGATGTTCCGCCTAAGTAGAATGGAATTGGGTATTTTGAAATTAAAAACTCAGGTAACAAACAAACAAAAGTTAAATATAAAGAACCAATTGTTGTAAGTTTTATTAAAATTGACTCAATGTACTCAGCTGATCTTTCACCTGGTCTAATTCCAGGAATATAGCCACCATATTTTCTTAAATTTTCTGCAGTTTCTTTTGGATTAAAAACAATTGAAGTATAAAAAAATGAAAAAAATATAATTCCTGAAGCATATAACAACATGTAAAGAGGTTGTCCTTGTGTAAACATTGATGAAATATTTAAAAATGTTTCAGAATTAGAAAAACCAAAATTTGCTAATGTAACAGGCAGAAGTAACAATGCTGAAGCAAAAATAGCAGGAATAACACCGGCAGTATTAATTTTTAAAGGTAAGTGGGATGACTCCCCTCCATAAATTTTATTACCCATTTGTCTTTTTGGATAGTTAATTAAAATTTTTCTCATAGCTCTTTCAAAGAAAACAATAAATAAAACTGTTAAGATAACTAAAATAAAAATCATAATAATTAATGTTGCTGATAATGCTCCAGTTCTACCTAGTTCAAATGTAGAAGCTAATGCTCTTGGAATTTCTGCAACTATTCCTGAAAAAATTATTAAAGATATTCCATTCCCTACTCCTCTTAGAGTAATTTGTTCTCCTAACCACATTAAGAAAGTTGTTCCAGCTACTAAAGAAATAGTAGTAGTAATTCTAAAAGACATGCCTGGATCCATCACTAATGTACCCGCATTTTCTAAACCAACACTTACTCCGTATCCTTGTAAGATCGCAATTAGTACAGTTCCATATCTAGTTAATTGAGTAATTTTTTTACGACCAATTTCGCCTTGTTCTTTTAAATTTTTAAAATAATCAGAAACACCAGTTAAAAGTTGAATGATAATAGAAGATGAAATGTACGGCATAATACCTAATGCAAAAATTGCCATTCTTGTTACAGCGCCACCTGAAAATACATTAAACATTCCTAACAAGCCTTTTTGAGTAGAACTCATAACTTCTTTTAGAGCTTGAGGATCAATCCCTGCTAGAGGAACATAAGTACCTAATCTATAAATTATAAGAATAAAAATTGTAAAAAATATTCTGTTTTTTAAATCGCTAGCTTGAGAAAAAGCACTTTGGTTAAAATTTTCGTTAGACATTATACTTTCTATTTTTTAAGTATATTTAAAGTTCCGCCAACTTTTTCGATTTTAGCTTGTGCTTGTTTTGATACGAAATTAGCAGTTATATCTAATTTATTTTTTAATTCACCATCTCCTAGAATTTTAAGTTTCTCAAATTTTTTATTGATAATTTTTTTATCTTTAAGAAGTTTAAGATTAATAGGAGAAGTTGAGTCTATTTTTTTATTATCATAAAACTTTTGCAAATTAGATAAATTAATAATTGCAGTATCGTTAGATGCAAAAGATTTAAAACCTCTTTTTGGTAATCTTCTATATAATGGAGTTTGTCCTCCTTCATATGCATTGATAGCAACACCTCTTCTAGATTTTTGTCCTTTGATACCTCTTCCGCCAGTTTTACCTTTGGTAGAACCAATTCCTCTTCCAGGTCGAATTTTTTTCTTATTTGTTTTAACTAAGTTATTTAAATTCATTTTGCGTTCTCTCTTTTAGCAACTATCTCAGAAATTTTTTTACCTCTCATAGCTGATAACGTTTTTGGAGAAGATTGAGATAATAATGCGTTAATTGATGCTTTAACAACATTATGAGGATTTGCAGAGCCTACTGACTTAGCAACAATGTCTTGTATGCCAAGTACATCGCATACTGCTCTTATAGGGCCACCAGCAATAATTCCGGTACCAGCTGGAGCAGATCTTAATAAAACTTTACCAGAACCATTTCTACCCTTAACATCATGATGTAAAGTTTTTCCATCTTTCAATGAAACTTTAATTTGATTTCTTTTAGCATCTTCCGTTGCTTTTTTAATGGCGTCTGGAACTTGTTTTGATTTTCCTTGTCCAATACCAATAGTTCCTTTTTGATTACCAACTACCACAAGTGCAGCAAAACCAAATCTTCTTCCTCCTTTAACTACTTTTGTAATTCTGTTAATTGCAACTAATCTTTCTTTTATATCGCTCTCTTTTTTTTGAATATCAGCCATCTAAAACTCCAATCCATTTTTTCTTAAAGAATCTGCAAACATTTTAATTCTTCCGTGATATTTAAAAGAACCTCTGTCAAAATATACTTTTGTTATTTTTTTTTCAGCAGCTCTTTTTGCAAGAACTTCACCTAATAATTCAGATACTTCAGATTTTTTCTTTTTGTTGCTTTTAATTTCTTTTTCAATTGAAGAAGCAGAAACTAAAGTTTTTTTCTCTTTATCGTCAATAATTTGAGCAGAAATATTTTTTAATGATCTAAATACAGATATTCTGTATCGGTTTACAGAAACACTTTTAACTTTTTTTCTGTTTCTTAGTTCTCTTTTCTGCGTTTTAGTAAATTTTTTCATATTATTTTTTCTTACCTTCTTTTTTAAGGACGTATTGACCTCTTTCTCTTATTCCTTTTCCCTTATAAGGCTCAACTGGCTTAAGAGCTTTAATATCTGAAGCAACTTTAGAAACTAATTCTTTATCAACACCATCAATAGTTATTGATGTTTGTTTTTCAACTGTGATCTTTACTTCTTTTGGAATTTTAAAATTTATGTCATGACTAAAACCAAGTTGTAAATTTAAAACTTCACCTTTTAAATTAGCTCTAAATCCAACTCCTGTTATATCAAGTATCTTTTTATGACCAGCAACAACTCCTTTAACAGCATTATTTATTAAGCTTCTGTAAGTTCCCCACATTAGAGCTGTTTTTTTATCTAAGTCTTTTTTTAATGGCATTATATTAAATTCATTTTTTTCATTAACAGTTGCTGAAAAAATTTTATCATTAATTGATAAAGTTTTTGATCCTTTAGGACCTGTAACTGTAATAGTTCCACCTGCAGCTTTAACTGAAGCGTCTTTTGGTAATGCTATAATTTTTTTTCCAATTTTAGACATTAGAATACTCTACAAATTACCTCTCCGCCGATATTATTTTTTCTTGCATCAATATCTGACATAACACCTTTGTTTGTTGATAGAATTGCTACACCTAAACCATTTTGGATTCTAGGTATACTGTCGGCTCTTGAATATACCCTTCTTCCTGGTTTAGAAACTCTTTTAATTTCTTTAATTACTGGTGTTCCTTCATAATATTTTAAATCAACTATTAAACTTGATTTATTATTTTCTTTTTTTTCAATATAGTAATTAGAAATAAATCCTTCATTTTTAAGTACTTCTAAAATTTTTAATCTAAATTTTGAAGATGGAATTTCAACTTTAGCTAAAGATCTAAGCTGACCATTTCTTATTCTTGTAAACATATCTCCAACTGGATCAATTATTGTCATATTCCTCCTCTTACCAACTTGATTTTGTCATACCTGGAATTTTGCCTGCAGATGCCATTTCTCTTAAAGCAATTCTAGATATTTTTAATTTTCTATAAACACCATGTGGTCTACCTGTGATCTCACATCTATTTACTACTCTTATTTTTGCAGAGTTTTTAGGTAATTTGTTTAATTTTAATTGGGCTGCAAATCTGTCTGATAAAGGTAATTTTTTATTTTTAATAATTTTTCTTAAAGCTGCTCTCTTTTTCGAATATCTCTCAGCTAATTTAATTCTTTTTAAGTTTCTTTGTACTGCGCTTGTTTTTGCCATATTAGTTTTTTTGTTTTAACAAAGGAAAGTTAAATTCTTTTAACAATTCCATTGTTGCCTCTTTATTGTTGCTTGTTGTTACTACTGTAATGTCCATTCCTCTAATTTTATCTACTTTGTCAAAATTGATTTCTGGAAATATAATGTGTTCTTTAATACCAAAACTAAAGTTTCCAAATTTATCTAGGCCGCTTGAATTTAAACCTCTAAAGTCTTTAATTCTTGGTAATGCGATGTTTACTAATCTATCTATAAATTCATACATCTTAGTAGACCTTAGTGTTACTTTTACTCCTGCGGGATAACCTTTTCTTGTTTTGAAATTTGAAATTGATTTTTTATATTTAGTAACAACAGCTTTTTGTCCAGCAATTAGTGTTAAATCATCCTGGCAAGCTTTTACTTTTTTTGTGTCTGACGCATCTTCACCAAGCCCTATATTTAAGACTACTTTAGTGAACTTAGGTGCTTGATGTTTATTTTTATAGTTCAATTTTGCCATTAACTTTGGCAAAATTTCTTTATCATATATAGTTTTTAGTCTTGGTGTCATTTATCTATTTCTTTGCACTTTCTTTCTTCTCGTCTAAATTTTTAATGTTTGAACAATGTATGAAGCTTTCTTTTGAAAGAATTCCACCTTTGTTTTCCTTTGTCGGTTTTTGATGTCTCTTAACTAAATTTAACCCTTTAATTTTAACCATGTTTAATTTTCTATTAATCTCAATAATTTCACCTGTCTTACCCTTGTCTTTTCCAGTTATCACTTTTACTTGGTTGCCCTTTTTAATTTTCATTTATATAACCTCCGGCGCTAGCGAAATAATTTTAGTATAACCGCTAGTACGTAATTCTCTTGTTACTGGTCCAAAAATTCTAGTTCCGATAGGTTCGCCTTTTTCATCTGTTAATACTACCGCATTAGAATCAAATTGTATTTTTGAACCATCATCTCTAAAAATTTCTTTTTTAGTTCTTACAACAACTGCTTTATGTACAGCTCCTTTTTTAACTTTTCCTTTGGGTATAGCGTCTTTAACACTTATCACAATTAAATCTCCTACACCTGCGTACCTTCGTTTAGAACCACCAAGCACCTTAATGCACTCAACTCTTCTTGCGCCTGTATTGTCTGCAACCGTTAATTCAGTTTGAACCATTATCATTGTTCAAGAACCTCCCAAGTTTTTTTCTTAGATATAGGAGCACACTCAATAATGCTTACTATATCTCCTTCTTTAAATTTATTATTTTCATCGTGAGCATGGTATTTTTTAGATCTAGAAATAACTTTCCCAAAGAAAGGATGTTGAAATTTTCTTGTAACCTCAACTACTATGGTTTTATTGCTTTTAGAACTAACAACTTTTCCTTGTAAAATTCTTTTAGTCATTTAGACACCTTTGTATTAATTGTTGTATATAGTCTTGCTATATTTTTTTTAATTTCATTATACTGAGCAGGGTTTTCTACCTGTCCGTTGATTTTTTTAAATCTAATATTAAACAAATCTTTTTTCAAAGTTTGAATTTTTTTGACAGCTTGGTCACCAGTTAATTTTTTATCTTCTTTTTTTCCTTTTGCCATATCGTTTATCTCTTAATAAATTTAGTTTTAATTGGTAATTTTGCAGAAGCTTTATAAAGAGCTACTCTTGCTACTTCCTCTGACACACCATCTACTTCAAATAAAATTCTACCTGGTTTTACTCTACACGCATAATACTCTGGACTTCCTTTTCCTTTACCCATCCTTACTTCTGTAGGTTTTTTTGAAACTGGAATATTTGGGAAAACTCTAGTCCAAACTCTACCAGTTCTTTTCATGTATCTAGTTAGAGCTACTCTTGCTGCTTCAATTTGTTTACCTATGACTCTTTCAGGCTCTAAAGCTTTAAGACCATATGCTCCATAATTTAATGTAGCAACCCTTGTAGTATTGCCGTGGATTCTGCCTTTAAAGGCTTTTCTAAATTTAGTTCTTACTGGCTGTAGCATTTTTTACTCTTTCTTTTTTTTCTTGATCAACGTCTTTTTCAAATAGTTGTCCTTTATAAATCCAAACTTTAATTCCAATTATTCCGTAAGTAGTTAAAGCTTCAGCTGTAGCGTAATCAATATTAGCTCTAAGCGTGTGTGATGGAATACTTCCTTCACGTTCCCATTCAGTTCTAGCAATCTCATTTCCAGCTAATCTACCGCTTACCATTACTTTCACACCCAAAGCTCCTAATCTTAGTGCTGATTGCATAGCTCTTTTCATTGCTCTTCTATAGGCAATTCTTTTTACTAATTGAGTAGCAATATTTTCAGCAACTAAATAAGCATTTAATTCTGGTTTTTTGATTTCTTTAATATTGACTGTAACTTCACTGTCTTTAGAAATTTTAAGTACGTTATTTTTAATTTTTTCTATGTCGGCACCTTTTTTTCCAATTACAAATCCTGGCCTTGAAGTATGGATTGATACAACTAATTTTTTACCAGATCTTTCAATAATGATATCTGAAACACCAGAATTTGTGATGTTTTTTTGGATATACTTTCTAATTTTAAAATCTTCGATTAAGTATTTTCCAAATTCTTTTTTCTTAGCAAACCAAATAGAGTCCCAACCTCTATTCACACCTAATCTAAATGCAATTGGATTTATTTTTTGTCCCATATTATTTTTTTACTTCCTTTTTTTCACCTAGTACTATTGTTATTCTGCTAAATGGTTTTTTAATTGCACTAGCTCTTCCTTTAGCTCTTGGTCTAAATCTTTTCATTACTATTGATTTTCCAACATAAGCTTCTTTAACGTAAAGATTATCGATATCATGTTGATAATTGTTTTCAGCATTAGCAATAGCAGATTGAACTGTTTTTTTAACGTCATGAGCAATTCTTTTTCTTGTAAACTCAAGATCTCTAATAGCAACATCTGCTTTTTTTCCTCTAATATAATCCAAAAGCAATGCAATTTTTCGCGTACTTGAACGTACGTTTTTATTTACTGCTTTTACTAAAATACTATTTTTTTCCACTGTCTGCCTTATCTTCAGCTGGTGCAGCTGCTTTCTTGTCTGCAGGTGTATGACCTCTAAATTGTCTAGTAGCTGCAAACTCACCTAATTTATGTCCAACCATTTCTTCTGAAATAGTAATTGGTATAAAAGATTTTCCGTTATGAATTAAAAAACTGTGTCCAACAAATTCAGGGATTATTGTTGAATTCCTAGACCAAGTTTTAATTGGTTTTTTCTCACCACCTTCTTTAATCCTGTCTATTTTTTTTAATAAACTTGGATGAACAAATGGACCTTTCCAAACTGATCTAGCCATAATTATTTTCTCTTCTTCCTTCTAGAAATTATTAATCTATCACTACGTTGAGGTTTTCTAGTTTTTAATCCTTTAGCAGATTGTCCCCATGGAGAAACTGGATGCCTTCCGCCAGAAGTTTTTCCTTCACCACCTCCGTGTGGATGGTCAACTGGGTTCATAACAACACCTCTCGATTGAGGTCTTTGACCTTTCCATCTCCATCTACCTGCTTTACCGTATTTAATATTTTTTTGATCTGGATTAGAAACAACACCCAGAGTAGCCATACAATTAATGGGAATTTTTCTTGTTTCACCAGAACCTAATCTAATAATTGCATATTCACCATCGTAGCCAGATAAAGTAGCTGAAGAACCTGCTGATCTTGCTAATTTTCCACCAGTACCAGGAACTAACTCTATGTTATGAATTGAACTTCCTGCAGGTATGTTTTTAAGTTCTAGACAATTGCCAATTCTTATTTCAGCATTCTTTCCAGCTTCTACTGTGTCGCCAACTTTTAAATTCTGAGGGCAAATAATGTATCTCATGTCATTATCCTCATATTTAATTAACGCAATATGTGCTGTTCTGTTTGGATCATATTCAATTCTTTCTACAACTCCTTTAATATCTCTTTTAGATCTGTAAAAATCGATAATTCTGTATTTGTGTTTATGACCACCACCTCTATGTCTAGAAGTTATTCTACCTAAATTATTTCTTGCACCAGTAGAGTGTTGTCCAACTGTTAAAGGTTTATAGGATTGACCTTTCCATAATTGACTTTTATCTACTAAAACAGTTCCACGTACTGATTTTGTGTAAGGTTTAAAAGATTTTAATGCCATAATTAAATTCCTGTTGCCAAGTCAATACTCTGACCTTTCTTTAATGTTATAATTGCTTTTTTATATCCAGATTTAGTAGATAATCTTCCTTGTTTAAGCTTCTTTTTAGTCTTTGTATTTACAATATTCACTTTAACTACGTTAACTTTAAATAATTTTTCTATATTTTTTTTTATAGTATTTTTATTAGCTCCTGCGTGAACTTTAAAAACAGTTTTGTTTTGTTCAGATAGAATTGTTGCCTTCTCTGTAATAATAGGTTGTCTTATAGAGTCAATTGCACTAATTTTTTTCATTTAAAATCCTGTTTTCAATTTTTTTAATTGAGCTAGAAGTAATAATAATATTTTTATATTTTAACATATCGTAAATATTAGCTCCTTCGTCACTTATAATTTTTAAATCTTTAATATTTCTTGCTGATCTAATGAAATTTTTTTCGGACTCTTTATCTGAAACAATTAATGCATTTGATAATTTATTATTTACTAAAAACTTATTAAACTCTTTAGTCTTTTTGATTTCTTTCTTCACGTCAGATAAAATATGTAATTGTTTGTCTGTATTTTTTTTAGCCAATGTCTGAGCTAGAGCTAGTTTTCTTACTTTTTTATTAATTTTTTTGATTTTATATACTGCTCCTTTTGGACCGTGTGCTTGACCACCCCCAACAAATAATGGGGCTGTTCTACTTGCGTGCCTTGCTTGACCTGTTCCTTTTTGAGCATAAATTTTCTTAGTAGAGCCTTTAACCTCATTTCTTTGTTTCGTTTTAGCTGTTCTAGGTTTTTGATGATTTAACTGCCAATCAATTACAAATTTAACCAATTTATGATTAAATTTTAAATTCATGATTTTATCTGAAATATCTATTGTTTCAGATTTTCCACCATCAATATTTAATAAATTAAATTTCATTACTTTTTCTTACCTTTTGTTGCTTCAGCTGCTTTGGCTCTTGCTTCAATTTTTTCTAAAGTTGTTTTCTTTCTAATATTTTTAATTGATTTTCTTAACATAACAGTTGTATTTTTTGAGCCTGGTATAGAGCCTTTAAGGTATAATAAACTATTATCTAAATCTGATTTTATAACTTCTAGATTTAACATTGTTCTTAATTTATCACCCATGTGACCTGCCATTTTTTTTCCTTTAAAAACTCTTCCTGGATCTTGTCTTTGACCTGTTGAACCATGTGATCTGTGAGATACAGAAACACCGTGAGATGCTCTTAAACCTCCAAAATTATGTCTTTTCATAACTCCAGCAAATCCTTTTCCGATTGTTTTTGATCTTACGTCAACAAATTTAATATCTTTTAAAATTTCTAAACCAATTTCATTTCCTTCTTTAAATTCATCAACTTTATCTAATCTAAATTCTCTTAATAATTTTTTTGGTTCTGTATTCTTTTTTGTAAAGTAACCTTTCATTTGTTTAGTTAGCTTAGAATTTTTAATTGGGAAAAAACCAACTTTAACAGCTGAATACCCTCTAGTTTCTTTAGTGATAACATCTAAAACCCTTCCTTTTTCAACTTTTACAACAGTTACAGGAACTGATTGACCGTTTGCTAAAAACTCTCTTGTCATCCCTATTTTTTTTCCAAATAAACCTAAAGTCATAATTATATTTTAATTTCTATATCTACCCCTGAAGCTAGATCTAACTTCATCAATGCTTCTACTGTTTGAGGTGTTGGTTCAATAATATCTATTAATCTTTTGTGAGTTCTTGTTTCAAATTGATCTCTACTTTTTTTATCTATGTGGGGTGATCTTAAAACTGTATACTTTTCAACTCTTGTAGGAAGAGGAATAGGTCCTTTTACTTGAGCACCAGTTCGTTTAGCAGTGTTTACGATCTCTTCCGTAGATAAATCTAGAATTTTGTTATCGTAAGCTCTTAAATGTATTCTAATATTTTGTTTATCCATAAACTAAGCTAATTTTTTTGTTACCTCGTCCTGAACGTTTTGAGGCACCTTATCGTAATGACTAAATTGCATTGTATATTGTGCTCTTCCCTGTGTTGCAGACCTTAAATTGTTAATATAACCAAACATATTTGCTAGAGGTACTGTAGCTGAAATAGCCGTTGCATTACCTCTTGGTTCTGTGGCTCCTACTTGACCTCTTCTACTATTTAAATCTCCTATAACATCGCCCATGAAATCTTCTGGAGTAACTACTTCTACCTTCATAATTGGTTCTAAAAGTTTTAGAGTTGCTTTTTGACAAGCTTCTTTAAAACACATTCTTGCAGCTATTTCGAATGCAAGAACACTTGAGTCAACATCATGATGCAAACCATCTAAAATATTAACTTTATAGTCGATTATTGGAAAACCAGCTAAAATCCCGCTGTCTGCTACACCTTCAATACCTTTTTCTACGCCCGGTATAAATTCTTTTGGAATAGCTCCACCTTTAATTTTATTATCTACTTGTCTTCCTTGACCTGGTTCTAGAGGCTCAACACTTAAAGTTACTTTAGCAAATTGACCTGCTCCACCACTTTGTTTTTTGTGAATATAAGTTACTTCTGAGTTTCCTAAAATGGTTTCCCTATAAGCAACTTGTGGAGCTCCAATATTTGCTTCAACTTTAAACTCTCTCTTCATTCGATCGACAATAATGTCTAAATGTAACTCACCCATTCCTTTAATGATTGTTTGTCCAGATTCTTCATCCGAAGTAACTCTAAAAGATGGATCTTCATTAGCTAATCTGCTTAAAGCTTCACCCATTTTTTCTTGGTCAGCTTTTGTTTTTGGTTCAACGGCAATTTCAATAACAGGATCAGGAAATTCCATTGGCTCTAGTAAGATTGGTTTTTTTTCATCACACAAAGTGTGACCTGTAATTGTGTACTTCAATCCTGCCAATGCAACGATATCACCAGTTGAAGCTTCTTTAATATCTTCTCTACTAATAGCAAGCATTAACAACATTCGACCAATCCGCTCAGTTTTTTCTTTTGAAGTGTTATAAACTGACGTGCCTGCATTAAGTGTTCCAGAATAAATTCTGATAAAAGTAAGCGAACCAACAAATGGATCGTTAGCTACTTTGAAAGCTAATGCGGTAAACGGTTCATTGTTATCAAATTTAACTTGAACTTTTTCATCAGATCCTAATTTAGTACCCTCTATATGACCAATATCTTTTGGACTAGGCAAATAATCAACCACTGCATCTAATAAAGGTTGAACACCTTTGTTTTTAAAAGCAGAGCCTGTAATTATTGGTACAAAACTGAAATTTAAAGTTCCTTTTCTTATGCATCTCATCAAATCTGCTTCTGAAGGTTCTTTTCCTTCAAGATAAGCTTCCATAAGTTTTTCATCTTGTTCAACGGCAAGCTCAACTAACTCTTGTCTATATTTAGCAGCTTGCTCCTTAAGGTCAGCTGGAATTTCTCCAACAGTAAATTTAGCGCCTAAATCTTCATTCTGCCAAGTCACACCTTTCATTTTTACAAGATCAACAATTCCTTGAAGGTCAGACTCTATTCCAATTGGTAATTGAAGAACTAATGGTACACAACCTAATCTTTCTTTAATCATTTTTACACATCTAAAGAAATCTGCACCCGTTCTGTCTAATTTATTAACGAAACAAATTCTTGGAACTTTATATTTATCAGCTTGTCTCCAAACAGTTTCGGACTGAGGTTCTACACCAGCTACTCCGTCAAAAACAGCTACAGCGCCATCTAAAACTTTTAATGATCGTTCTACTTCAATTGTAAAGTCCACGTGGCCTGGGGTGTCAATAATATTAACTCTATGATCTCTCCAAAAACAAGTTGTTGCTGCTGAAGTGATTGTAATACCTCTTTCTTGTTCTTGTTCCATCCAATCCATAGTCGCTGCACCATCGTGCACTTCACCTATTTTGTGGCTTTTTCCAGTGTAATATAAAATTCTTTCAGTAGTCGTAGTTTTACCAGCATCGATGTGCGCCATGATCCCGATATTTCTATATTTGTCTAAAGTATATTTATTATCAGCCATAAATTCTTACCATCTAAAATGAGCAAAAGCTTTATTTGACTCTGCCATTTTATGTGTGTCTTCTCTTTTTTTAATTGCAGCACCCTTGTTTTGAGATGCATCTAATAATTCGGAATATAATCTTTCTGACATTGTTTTATTTTTTCTGCTTCTAGTTGCTTCTTTGATCCATCTTAATGCTAAAGCTTGTGCTCTTTTTGCTTTTACCTCTACTGGCACCTGATAAGTTGCACCACCAACTCTTCGAGATCTACATTCAACAGTTGGTCTTACATTGCTTATTGCATCATTAAAAACTTTAATAGGATCTTGTTTATTTTTTTCTTTAATTAAATCTAAAGCATCATAAATAATTTTTTCTGCTGTTGATCTTTTGCCATCATACATAATGCAGTTAACAAATTTAGATACAAGTTCTGATCTAAATTTAGGATCTGGATAAATTTTTCTAACTGGGGCTTTTCTTTTTCTAGACATGATTAAAATTATTTAGGTTTTTTTGTTCCGTATAAAGATCTTCTTTTTTTTCTAGCTGCAATACCTTGAGTGTCTAGATTTCCTCTTAAGATGTGGTATCGAACACCTGGTAAGTCTTTTACACGACCACCTCTTAATAAAACTACAGAGTGTTCTTGTAAATTATGTCCTTCACCAGGAATGTAAGCTGTAACTTCATATCCGTTTGATAATCTTACTCGAGCAACTTTTCTTAATGCTGAATTTGGTTTTTTAGGAGTCGTTGTATAAACTTTTAGACACACACCTCTTTTTAGTGGCTGACCTTCTAATGCAGGAACTTTATTTCTTGCAATTGGTTTTACTCTTGGCTTCCTAATAAGTTGACTTATTGTTGGCATAATAAAAATTTTGAAAGAAAAAAATAAAGGTAGGCCTTGATTTCAAGGTGCTTTAAAGTCAGTGTTTAAGGTTTAGTACTACCTTACTTCTAACTATCAAAATTGGCGCTAAACTAGCATCGAAAAGCTAAAAGTCAATATCTAATAGCTTAAATTAAGTAATATTTATAAGGTTTATTCGGCTGCTGGTGTTGGATTTTCTAGCTGCTGTTTTTGAAGCTCAGCTAATCTTGCTTCATCTTGTTTTTTAGCTTCTTTGTCCCAGCCCATTTTTGTTAATCCTGTTCCAGCCGGTACTAATCTTCCAACAATTACATTTTCTTTTAAGCCTTCAAGTGTATCAACTTTTCCTTTGATTGAAGCATCCGTTAATACTCTTGTTGTTTCTTGGAACGAGGCAGCAGATATAAATGATTTAGTTTGTAACGAAGCTTTTGTAATTCCAAGCAATACTCTTTCGTATGCAGCTGGTTTTTTTCCTTGTTTTTTAAGATCTTCATTTATTTTCATTAAATCTAATAAATCAACAGTTTCATTAAGTAATAAGTCAGAGTCACCTGGTTCTTTAATCTCAGCTTTTTTAAGCATTTGTCTAACAATAGTCTCGATATGTTTATCGTTAATCACAACACCTTGTAGTCTATAAACTTCTTGAACTTCACTAACAAAATACTCTGTAAGTTTTTCAACGCCTAAAATTCTTAAGATGTCATGAGGTGCTGGGCTACCATCTAATAAATATTCACCTTTTTTAATTTTTTCACCTTGGTTAAAATTAACATGCTTACCTTTTGGTATTAGATAATTTGATGTTTCGCCTTTAGATGAAACAATTGAAATTTTTTGTTTTCCTCTTAATTCTTTTCCAAATTCAATTACTCCATCATTTTCTGCAATGATAGCACTGTCTTTAGGTTTTCTTGCTTCAAATAATTCAGCAACTCTTGGAAGACCTCCGGTAATATCTTTAGTTTTTGAAGTTTCTTTTGGTAATCTAGCTAATACGTCACCAGCGGTAACTTTTTGTCCGTCTTTAACTGACAAGATTGAATCTGGAACTAAATAATATCTTGCTACGTTTCCGTCAGCTTTTTTAATTACTTCACCTTTTTCATTTCTTAAAGTAATTCTAGGTTTAAGTTCAGTATTTTTAGATAAAGATTTCCAGTCTGTTACTGATTTAGATGAAATACCTGTAGCATCATCCATCGTTTCAGTTAAAGAAACACCTTCTACTAAATCCATATAGTTCGCTACACCGCTAGTTTCAGCTATCACTGGCAATGTGTAAGGATCCCATTCTGCAATTTTTTTACCTTTTTCTATTTTGTCTCCGTCTTTAAAGAATAATTTTGCACCATAGTTAATTTTGTAGATTGCTAACTGTCGGCCAGCTTCATCTTCAATAGAAAGTTCAGTGTTTCTTCCCATTACGATGATATTTTTCTTAGAATCTTCAATTAAATTTTTATTAACGATTTTTAATATACCATTTGTTTGTGAAATGATTTGAGACTCTTCTTTAATTTGCGCTGTTCCTCCAACGTGGAATGTTCTCATTGTTAATTGTGTTCCAGGTTCACCAATTGACTGGGCTGCGATCATTCCAATTGCCTCACCAATACTTACAAGTTTACCTCTTGCTAAATCTCTACCATAACATGTTTGACAAACACCTCTCTCAGCTGCACAAGTAATTACTGAATAAACTTGGATTGATTTTACACCGGCAGAGTCAATTAATTCACAATCAGCTTCATCAAGAAGTTTTTTCTTTTTAATAATAACTTCACCAGTGATTGGGTTTTTAATATCTTGAGCAGTAGTTCTACCTAAAACTCTCTCTGATAAACTTACTAAAATATTTCCGCCTTCTATAATTTCAGAGATATTAATTGAAGATTTAGAACCACAATCCTTCATTGTAATTTGTAAATCCTGAGCTACATCACAGAGTCTTCTTGTTAGGTAACCAGAGTTAGCAGTTTTTAAAGCAGTATCTGCTAATCCTTTTCTGGCACCGTGAGTTGAGTTAAAATATTCTAACACTGTTAAACCTTCTTTAAAATTTGCAATAATTGGTGTTTCAATAATTTCACCTGAAGGTTTTGCAATTAGTCCTCTCATACCAGCAAGCTGCTTCATCTGAGCAGATGATCCTCTAGCTCCAGAGTCTGCCATCATATAAACTGAATTAGTTTCAATTCTTCCATCTTCATGAATTTTTTGTGCAGATGATATCTCTCTCATCATTTCACCTGCTAAAGTGTCTGTGCACTTAGACCAAATATCAACTACTTTGTTATATTTTTCACCTCTAGTAATTAAACCATCAGAATATTGTTTTTCATATTCTTCGATTTTCTTTTTAGTTTGATTTATTAAACTTGCTTTAGTTTTAGGGATGATTAAATCATCTTTACCAAAAGAAATCCCTGCTTTGAAAGCGTGTTTGAAGCCTAATGATTTAATTCTATCACAGAAAATTACAGTTTCTTTTTGTCCGCAGAATCTAAAGATTGTATCAATTACTTCAGAAACATTTTTCTTAGTTAACAATCTATCAATCAGAGTAAATTTAATTTTGCTGTGTTTAGGTAATACACTAGCTAACAAAAATCTTCCTGCTGTGCTCGTGAACTTTTGTTTAATTGCATTGCCATTTTCATCAACAGTTTCAAATACAGAAACTATTCTACTGTGTAATGAAATAGATTTATTTTCAATTGCTTGCGAAATTTCTTCAATATTAGAAAAAATTCCTTTTGGTTTATCATCTTTATCATTAGCTTGTGATAAATAATAAATTCCTAAAACGATGTCTTGGCTCGGTACAATAATAGGCTTACCGTTAGATGGGCTTAAAATATTATTAGTAGACATCATTAAAACTCTAGCTTCTAATTGAGCTTCTAAACTTAAAGGAATATGAACTGCCATTTGGTCACCGTCAAAGTCAGCATTAAACGCGGCACAAACAAGTGGGTGAAGCTCTATCGCATAACCTTCGATCAATTTAACTTCAAAAGCTTGAACTCCTAATCTGTGAAGTGTTGGTGCTCGGTTTAAAAGAATTGGGTGTTCTCTAGTTATGAACTCTAAAGCATCCCAAACTTCAGGTACTTCTTTTTCTACTAATCTTTTAGCTTGTTTAATAGTTGTAGCTAAACCTAATTTATCTAACCTTGCATATAAGAAAGGCTTAAATAATTCTAAAGCCATTTTTTAGGAAGTCCGCACTGGTGTAGTTTTAATTCTGGACCAACTACTATTACAGATCTTCCTGAATAGTCTACTCGTTTACCTAAAAGGTTTTGTCTAAATCTACCTTGCTTACCTTTTAACATTTCAGCTAGAGATTTAAGCGGTCTTTTACCTGTGCCAGTTATAACTCTTCCTCTTCGACCATTATCAAATAATGCATCAACAGATTCTTGAAGCATTCTTTTCTCATTTCTTACAATGATATCTGGAGCTTTAAGATCTAATAATCTTTTTAATCTATTGTTTCTATTAATTACTCTTCTATATAAATCGTTTAAATCTGAAGTAGCAAATCTTCCGCCATCAAGAGGCACTAAAGGTCTAAGTTCTGGTGGAATAACAGGTACTGTTGTTAAAATCATCCATTCAGGTTTGTTGCCTGACTCAATAAAAGACTCAATTAATTTTAATCTTTTAATAGTTCTTTCTTCAGTTACTTTAGATTTAATTGTCTCTAAAGCAGCTCTTAATTTCTTTTGTTCTTTTGCAAGATCTAAGTTTAATAAATTTCTCTTATAGCTTCTGCGCCAATACCTGCTTGGAATGCATCTTCTCCAAATTCCTCTTGAGCTTTCATTAACTGCTCTTCTGAAATTAATTGACCTTTTTTAAGAGTCGTTAATCCTGGTTCAATTACAATAAAGCTTTCAAAATATAAAACTTTTTCAACTTCTTTAAGTTTCATATCAATTGCCTAAGGCAATTCTGCTTGGTAATGATTTTAAAAACCAAATATGAGCTACTGGACACGCTAAATCGATATGTCCCATTCTTTCTCTTCTTACATTGGATTTAGTGATTTCAACTCCACATTTTTCGCAAATTATTCCTCTAAACTTCATTCGTTTGTACTTACCGCACAAACATTCATAATCTTTAACAGGTCCAAAAATTCTTGCACAAAATAAACCATCTTTTTCTGGTCTAAACGTTCTATAGTTTATTGTTTCTGGTTTTTTAATTTCACCAAAAGACCAAGATTTAATTTTTTCAGGACTTGCTAGAGTAATTTTGATACTTCCAAAATTAGTTTCTGAAACATTATTTCCGTGATTATGAAAGGTTTGTTGTGCTAAATTTTTTCCATATTAGTTTAATTCAATATTTAATCCTAAAGCTCTTATTTCTTTTACTAAAACGTTAAATGACTCAGGAACACCTGACTCAAAATTGTTATTTCCTTTAACAATTGTTTCATAAACTTTCGTTCTTCCTGCAACGTCATCGGACTTAACAGTTAAAATTTCTTGTAAAGTGTATGAAGCACCATAAGCTTCTAAAGCCCATACTTCCATTTCACCAAATCTTTGACCGCCTAATTGTGCTTTTCCACCTAATGGTTGTTGTGTTACTAAACTATAAGGTCCAGTTGATCTTGCGTGAATCTTGTCTTCAACTAAGTGATTTAATTTAAGCATGTAAATAATTCCAACAGTTACTGGTCGATCAAATTTTTCACCTGTTAAACCATCCCACAAATATGTTTGTCCTGAATTTGGCATTTTAGCTAAGTCTAACATTTCTTTAATGTCATCAGTTGAAGCACCATCAAATACTGGTGTAGCAATTGGCACTCCGTTAGAAATATTTTCTACTAATTCAAATAATTCTTTTTTATTTAGTTTGCTTATAACGTTTTCGTAATAATCTGCTCCGTAGATCTCTTTTAATTTATTTTTAATATCATCATTTGATTTCTCAAAATTTTTAACTAAAGTTTTTATTTGATCACCTAATTCTGAACATGCCCAACCTAAGTGTGTTTCTAAAATTTGACCTACATTCATACGACTTGGCACACCTAAAGGATTTAAAACAATATCAACCGGTTTACCATTAGCCATATAAGGCATATCTTCAACTGGCACTATTCTACTAACAACACCTTTATTTCCATGTCTTCCTGCCATTTTATCACCTGGCATCAATCTTCTTTTTACAGCAACAAATACTTTTACTACTTTCATTACTGTTGGTAATAAATCATCACCTTGTTTAATTTTTAAAACTTTATCTTCAAATCTTAGTTTGATGTCATCGCTTGCACTATCAAATTGTTTTTTAAGCTTTAATAAATTTTGATTTAATTGATCGTCTGAAAAACTTAATTTCCAAATATCTTTAAGATTTAAACTCTCTAATTGTTCAGCTTGAATAGATTCGTTGGCATTAATTGATTTATGAGCTTTATTTGCTTGTTTATTTTTTAATAAATCAATCGCTCTTAGTTTAATATTTCTGTTTAAAATTTCTTCCTCTACTAATTTATCTTCTTGAACTAATTCAATTTCAGCTCTTTCAATTGCTATAGATCTTTCATCTTTTTCGATACCGTGTCTATTAAACACACGCACATCGACAACAACACCAGCTCCACCTGATTTTAATTTTAATGATGAGTCTCTAACGTCAGTAGCTTTTTCACCAAAGATAGATCTTAATAATTTCTCTTCCGGACTTGATGAAGTTTCGCTCTTTGGAGTAACTTTTCCAACTAATATGTCTCCTGGTTTTACTTCAGCACCAACATAAACAATTCCTGACTCATGTAAATTTCTTAAACTTTCTTCACTTACATTTGGAATATCTCTAGTAACTTCTTCAGCGCCTAATTTAGTATCTCTCGCCATACATTCATATTCTTCAATATGAATAGAAGTAAATACATCATCAGTTACACATCTTTCTGAGATTAAAATTGAGTCTTCAAAATTGTACCCTTGCCAAGGCATGAACGCTACAGTTACATTTTTACCTAAAGCTAATTCGCCAAGTTTTGTTGCTGGACCATCTGCAATAATATCTCCAGATTTAATTACATCGCCCACTTTAACCAAAGGTCTTTGGTTAATACATGTGTTTTGGTTTGATCTTTTAAATTTTGATAAATTATAAATATCTACTCCAGTTTGAGATAAATCTTTTACATCGGTTGCTTTAACTACAATTCGTTTACCGTCAATTTTATCAACTACACCATTTCTTTTTGCTACAATTGTAACACCTGAGTCTAAAGCTACATCTGACTCCATACCAGTTCCAACTAGTGGGGACTCGGGCTTTAATAATGGAACTGCTTGTCTCATCATGTTTGATCCCATCAAAGCTCTGTTAGCATCATCATTTTCTAAAAAAGGAATTAATGCTGCTGCTACTGAAACTAATTGTTTTGGAGATACATCGATATAATCAATGCTATCTTTTGGCGATAACAGGAAATTTAAATTTTTTCTGCAAGAAACTAATTCTTCTTCAAAGGTACCGTCTTTATTAATTGGTGAGTTAGCTTGAGCAATTGTAAATTTTTCTTCTTCAATTGCAGATAAATAATGAACTTCTTTTGTTACTTTGCCATTAACAACTTTTTTGTATGGGCTTTCAATGTAACCATATTTATTTACTCTTGAATAAGTCGCTAAACTATTAATCAAACCAATGTTTGGTCCCTCTGGAGTTTCAATTGGACAAATTCTTCCATAGTGAGTTGGGTGCACGTCTCGTACTTCAAAGCCTGCTCTTTCTCTTGTTAATCCTCCTGGTCCAAGTGCAGATACTCTTCTCTTATGAGTTATCTCTGACAAAGGATTTGTTTGATCCATAAACTGAGATAAAGCCGATGTTGCAAAGAAATCTTTTAATGAAGTAGTAATTGGTTTTGCATTAATTAAATCTTGAGGCATTGCTGACTCAATTTCTAAGAATGTTGTCATTTTTTCTTTAACAGTTCTTTCCATTCTTAATAAACCAATTCTAAATTGATTTTCTACCAATTCACCAACAGATCTAACTCTTCTATTACCTAAATGGTCAATATCATCTACTTCACCTTTTCCATCTCTTAAATCCAACATGAATTGAATAATGGCTAGGATATCTTCTTTGTGTAAAATTGTATCTTTTGGATCTGTTTTAAGGTTTAATTTTGCATTTAATTTAACTCTACCAACCTCTGATAAATCATATCTTTCTTTATTGAAATAAAGGTTTTTAAAAACTTGTTCAGCTACTTCAATAGTTGGTGCTTCACCAGGTCTAAGAATTTTATAAATATCGTTTAATGCTTCTTCTTTATTAATATTTTTCTCAACTTTTAATGTTTCTAATAAATAAGGACCTTTATTGATTGGGTCAGTATTTACAATTTTGATTGAAGAAACACCATTTTCAATTATTTTTTCTAAAACTTCATCAGTGATATCAAAACCTGATTTAATTATATATTCACCATTTTTATCTTTGATATCCTGAGCGATATATTTTCCAATAATTTCATTATTAGAAACTGAAATATTACTTAGTCCTTTTTCTTTTAATTTATTCGCTATGATTAAATTTAATTTTTCGCCTTTATCTAAAAACTTTTTATTAGATTTTGAATCAACTAAATCATAAGAAAGTTTTATTGGTCTTTTATAATTTTCAGGAACAAATTTAGTACTCCAAGTTCTATTATCTTTATCAAATGTATATTGATCATTTGAATAGTATGTTTCAATAACACTTTCTCTTGTTATGCCTAATGCGTAAAGTAAAGTTGTGATTGGAAGTTTTTTCTTTCTATCAACTCTAAAGTAAAGAATATCTTTAGGATCAAATTCAAAATCTAACCATGATCCTCTTCCAGGAATTATTCTGCAATTAAATAATAATTTACCACTGCTATGAGTTTTTCCTTTATCATGATCAAAAAACACACCAGGACTTCTGTGCATTTGGTTAACAACGACTCTTTCAACACCGTTAACTACAAAAGTACCACTGCTTGTCATTAATGGTAATTCACCAATAAACACTTCTTGTTCTTTAGCTGATAAGATTTGTTTTGTGTTAGTGTCTTGATCGATATCGTAAACAACTAATCTCAAATTAGCTTTTAATGAAGCACAGTAAGTTAAACTTCTTTGCTTACATTCTAAAACATCAAACTTAGGTTTTTCTAATTTGTAAGAAATATATTCTAAAGTAGCTTTGTCAGCGCCATCTTCAATTGGAAAAACGCTTTGAAAAGTTTTATGAATACCTTTTGATAATTCTTCTAATTGTTCATGAACTGATTTTGAACTTAAGAACTCGTTATAAGAATTTTTTGAACTTCGATAAGATTGGGGATTGATAAGCCTTCGATTAACTTTCCAAAATTTTTTCGAATGCTTTTTTTCTTAGTAAAAGATAAATCCATTAATAACCTAAAATTTTACTAAAGTTTTTTTCAACTTTAGCAAAATGTAAAAAATTTTTTGTTTACTTTAATTCTACTTTTGCACCAGCTGCTTCTAATTTAGCTTTCATTTCTTCAGCTTCTTTTTTAGCAACTCCCGCTTTAACTTCTTTAGGTGCAGCTTCTACTAAATCTTTTGCTTCTTTTAATCCTAAACCAGTTATTGCTCGAACTTCTTTAATTACGTTAATTTTTTTATCCCCTGCTGAAGCAAGAAAAATTGTAAATTCTGATTTTTCTTCTCCGCCAGCTGCTGCTCCTGGAGCTGCTGCTGCTACTGGTGCTGCTGCTGTTACTCCCCATTTTTCTTCTAATTGTTTAGAAAGTTCTGCAGCTTCAACGACTGTTAATTTTGATAAATCTTCGATAATTTTATTTAAATCTGACATTTTTTTCCTGTGAATTATTTTTTTTCTTCTGCGGGCGCTAAACTAGCCATTTTTTTGCTTTGTGCAAGTAAAATACTAATTATTTTCTGTGCTGGAGCAGCTAAAACACCCACGATTTTAGCTCTAGCTTCACTTAAAGTTGGTAAACTAGCTATTTTCGCTACTTCAGCTTGATCTATGACCTTGCCTTCCATGAAACCAGCGACAATTTTTAGCTTATCGTTCTTTTTAGAGAATTTATGCAAAATTCTTGCAGATAAAAAAGGATCTGACGAAACAGCTGCAGCAGTTGGACCTGAAAAATACTGCTCTAAATCCTTACAAGGAGAATCTTTTACAGCTAATTTAGTAATTCTATTTTTTGTAATTTTAAAAAGTATTCCGTTTTCTCTTAATTCTTTTCTTAGCTCATCTAATTCAACTACATTCAAGCCTTGGTAATGAGCAATCATGACTGCTTCATTAGAAGAAAAAACCTTCTTCATTTCTTCAATATAATTTTTCTTAGCTTCTTTGTTCATCATAACTAAATACTCTTACTGTTTAATTTTACTGAAACACCCATTGTAGATGTTACAAAAATATTTTTAATAAATTCACCTTTCATAGTGTCAGGTTTTTCTTTTTTTATAAAATCTACCAAGTGTTTAATATTATTTACTAAATTTTCTGTAGAAAAACTTTTTCTACCAACGGAAGCACCAATGTTTCCATCTTTGTCATGTTTAATTTCTATAAGACCTGATTTAATATCTTGTACTGATTTTTTAATATTTGTTGAAACAGTTCCAAGTTTTGGATTTGGCATTAAACCTTTTGGACCTAAAACTTTTCCGTGCTTACCAATTTTTGCCATCATGCCAGGTGTACAAATTAATTTATCAAAATCAAATTTACCTGCAGCAATTTTTTCAATTAAATCTTCGGCTCCAGCAACATCTGCTCCACTTTTTTTAGCTTCATCAACTTTGTCTGCTTCACATAAAACTGCTACTCTAACTTTTTTACCTGTGCCAGCTGGTAATTGTGTAACTGTTCTTAAATTAAAGTCTCCGCCTTTAGATTGTTTTAAACCAATTCTCATTGATATATCAATTGACTCATCAAATTTTGACGTACAATTTTTTTTAATGTTTTCAATAATCTCTTTAAGATCAGTTGATTTGAAATCTTTAGAACTTTTTAACAGTTCATTATATCTTTTAGAATTTTTTGCCATTAGCCTTTAACCTCAATTCCCATTGATCTTGCAGAACCACAAATAATTTTTGTAGCTTCTTTTAAATCAAAAGCATTTAAATCTTGCATTTTTGCTTTTGCAATTTCTTCTGCTTGTTTCATTGTAATAGAACCTGCAACAACTCGACCTGGTTCTTTTGATCCACTCTTTAATTTTGCTGCTTCTCTAATATAAAAAGATGCTGGAGGTGTTTTAATAATAAAATCAAATTTCTTGTCTTTATAAACTGTAATAACTACAGGCACAGGTTTTCCCATCATTGATTTTGTTTTGTCGTTAAATGCTTTACAAAATTCCATGATGTTAATTCCTCGTTGACCTAAAGCAGGACCAACAGGAGGAGCTGGATTAGCTTGACCGCCTTTAATTTGTAATTTTACGTAACCTGCAATCTCTTTTGCCATATTAATTTTTCTCTACTTGATGGTATTCTAAATCTACTGGTGTTGCTCTTCCAAAAATAGAAACAGAAACTTTTAATCTAGATTTCTCTTCGTCTATTTCTTCAACCAAACCATTGAAAGAAGCAAAAGGACCATCACAGACTTTTACTTTTTCTCCAATTTCGAAACTTATACCACTTTTTTGAATATTTGCACTTTCTGATACCGTACCTAATATTCTTTGAATTTCCTTGTCAGATATAGGAGTTGGTTTATCAGCTGAGCCTAAAAAGCCGCTTACTTTCTGAATATTTTTAATTAAATGGTAAACTTGCTTATTCATATCAAGCTTAACAAGGACATAACCTGGAAAATATTTTTTCTGCTTTTTAGTTCTTTTTCCCTTTTTTACTTCTGTAACTTCATGAGTAGGAACTAATATTTCTCCTAAATTAGCCTCTAGCTTATTTTGAGTAAGTACATCTTTAATAGACTCAACTACTTTTTTTTCAAAACCAGAATATGCTTGAACGATGTACCAATTCATAAATTAAAAGCTAATTGTTAAAACTAAGTTAAGTAAGAACCTTAAAATTTGATCAAGTAATAAAAAGAATAGTGCAGCAATCGATGCTAAAGCAAAAACCATTAGACCACCTGTCAAAGTATCTTTTTAGTAGGCCAAGTTATTTTGAAAGCTTCTTGCTTTACTTCTTGAATAAATCTTAATGGGTTTTTCATACTATCTTTTCTAATTCAGTTTGGCAGGAGCGGAGGGAATCGAACCCCCAACCTCCGGTTTTGGAGACCGGCGCTCTACCAATTGAACTACGCTCCTAGGCGTTTACTTAATAATCTTAGTTACTACTCCCGCTCCAACTGTTTTTCCACCTTCACGAATAGCGAAATTTAATTTCTCAGTCATCGCGATTGGAGTAATTAATTTTACAGTAAATTTACCATCATCACCTGGCATTACCATTTCAGTACCTGCAGGTAGAGTAACTTCTCCAGTTACGTCAGTTGTTCTGAAGTAAAACTGCGGTCTATATTTTGTAAAGAAAGGAGTATGTCTTCCACCTTCTTCTTTTTTCAAAATATAAGCTTGAGCTTCAAACTCAGTGTGAGGAGTAATAGATCCAGGTTTACAAAGAACTTGACCTCTTTCTACATCATCTCTTTCAACACCTCTTAAAAGAACTCCAATGTTGTCTCCAGCTTCACCGCTATCAAGAAGTTTTCTAAACATCTCAACACCAGTACAAACTGATTTTTTAGTATCTCTAATTCCTACGATTTCAATCTCTTCACCTACTTTAACTACGCCAGACTCTACTCTTCCAGTTACAACTGTTCCTCTTCCAGAAATTGAGAACACGTCCTCAACTGGCATTAAGAAATCTTTATCTTTAGGTCTGTTAGGTTGAGGAATAAATGTATCAACTGCTTTCATTAATTCTAAAATAGAATTTTTTCCAATTTCATCATTTTTACCTTCAACTGCACTAAGTGCTGAACCTTTTACGATTGGAGTTTTATCACCTGGATATTTATATGAAGTTAATAATTCTCTAATTTCTTCTTCTACAAGATCTAACAATTCTTTATCTTTAACTGTATCAACTTTGTTTAAGAATACTACGATTGAAGGAACACCAACTTGTCTTGCTAAAAGAATATGCTCTCTAGTTTGAGGCATTGGACCGTCAGCAGCATTAACTACTAAAATTGCTCCGTCCATTTGAGCTGCACCAGTGATCATGTTTTTAACGTAGTCAGCGTGACCTGGACAGTCAACGTGTGCGTAATGTCTATTTGCTGTTTCGTACTCAACGTGCGCTGTTGAAATTGTAATTCCTCTTTCTTTCTCTTCAGGTGCTTTATCGATTTGATCGTAAGCTACAAATTTTGCTCCACCAGTTTCAGAAAGAACTTTTGTTATTGCGGCTGTTAAAGTTGTTTTACCGTGATCCACGTGACCAATAGTTCCGATATTACAGTGCGGTTTATTCCGTACGAATTTTTCTTTTGACATTTTATTTTGTTCCTTTTTTTTTCTTTTTAATTTTAAAATTCTTGGAGCGGGTAAAGGGAATCGAACCCTTACATCCAGCTTGGAAGGCTAGCGTTCTACCATTGAACTACACCCGCAATGCCAAACCTTTTAACTCCTTATATTAATAAATACAACTTTAAGTATGGTGGAGGGGGAAAGATTCGAACTTTCGAAGCCCGAAGGCAACGGGTTTACAGCCCGCCCCATTTGACCGCTTTGGTACCCCTCCTTATTAATAAAATTGGGATACCCATTAACTTAAAAAGTATTTAAAAACAAACGTTTTATAAGCATCTTGATGTATAAATGCAATAAATCATTTTATAATAAATTATGCTAATTATCTAAGAAATTAGCCAAAATTTTATGAAAAAAACAACGTTTTTATAGTAGGTAAACATGCAGTCGCTGAGGCTTTAAAAAACCCGCGAAGAAAAATTGAAAAAGTATTTTTAACTGAAGATGCACAAAAAAATCTTAACCGAGAAAATCAGTCTTTAAATTTATTTAAAAACACACATGTGTTTTATAAATCAAGAAGAGAATTAGATAACATTTGTGGAAGAGATGAAATTGCACATCAAGGATTAGTTGCTGAAGTTGAACAGCTAGATGAATATTCACTGAAAGATTTTGTTAAAGAAACAAATAAAAAAAATATTAATTTTATTGCATTAGAAGAAGTAACAGATCCAAGAAATATAGGATCAATTATTAGATCGGCAGCCTCATTTAATATAGATGGAATAATAGTTAAAGACAGATCCTTTCCAGATAAAAGTAAATTATTATATAGAAGTGCAAGTGGTGGAACTGAACATATTAATATTTTTAAAGAGTCAAATATAAATACATCACTAAAATATTTAAAAACTCAAAATTTCTGGATTAGTGCCTTTGATGTTTCTGCTAAAAAAAATTTTACCGAACACAAGTGGGAAGGTAAAAATGTTTTATTATTTGGTTCAGAAGGTTTTGGTTTAAAACATCAAACCCTAAAAAACTCTGATTATAGGTTCAAGGTTGATATAAGTAAAAACATAGAAAGCCTAAACATCTCAAATACCGTAGCAATAGTATGCCATCATATAAATTACAAATTAAAATAAAATTATATTCTATAATTTAAAAGAATTTATTTTAAGTAACCACAAAATCCTGATAAGCTCATATAAAATATTTAAATTTTTTAATGAAAATATTTTTATACTAGACTCATCTGAAATGATGTATTTGATTGGAATATCAATAATTTTTTTATTATTTTTTTGATAATGAAAAATTAATTCTAAATCAAAAAAAAATTTTTTAGAATAAAAGTTAATTCTGTTAAATTTTTCTATTTTCTTTAAACCTTTTAATCCAGCTTGGGTATCTGCAAAATTCAAATTGAGAAAATATTTGTTAAAATGTCCAATAATATTTCCTATAAAAATTCTTAATTTTTTATATAAATTTAAACTAGATTTATCTAATTTACTATATTTTGATTTTCTATTAATTATTACTAATTCATATTTTTCATTAAGTTTTTTTACTACCTTATTAAAATATTCAAAATAAGGTAAATCACAATCTATAAGTATTAAGTTATCATATTTACTATTTTTAATTCCAGTTATAACACAATAAGATTTGCCTTTATTTTGTTTAATATTTATGATTTTAATAAACTTAACTTTTTTTTTAATTTCCTCTAGTTTAGTTTTAGTGTGGTCAGAACTTCCGTCATTAATAATAATAATTTCATAACTTATATTAAATTTTTTAATTTTTTTTTGAAGTTTTATTACATTTTTCTTGATTAATTTATCATAGTTGTAGCAAGGAACTATTACTGATAAATTTTTTAATAACATTTTAACTATAATTTAAGATATAATTTAATTTAAACAATAAATCTTGTTTAATTATTGTGAAAATAATCTACTAATAAATTTTAATATGATTAATAAAATATTAAATAAATATCCAAAAAAAAGACCAAAATTAACCAAAAAAATATTAAAAATATATAAAAATGAGTACAGGCAGAACAGGAACAGTAAGATATTTTCATATTTTGAAAGTTGGCTACACAAGTCAATTAAAAAATTAAAAAATAAAAAACAAAAAACTCTGGAAATTGGTGCTGGAACTTTAAATCACCTAAAATATGAAAATATAGATAATAAAAATCACCTTTATGATATCATTGAACCAAAAAAATTTTTATTAAAAAAAAATAAATTTATAAATAAGATAAATAATTGCTATAAAAATTTTGAAAACACACCGAATAATTTTTACAATAGAATAATATCTTGTGCTACGCTTGAACATTTAGTTGAGCTTCCAAAGTTTTTAGCAGTAACATCGTTTAAATTGTCTAAAAGAGGATATCACAGTCATTCTATTCCATGTGAAGGATGTTTTAGTTGGAATGTGGTTAATAGACTTTTAATGGGTCTGATATTCAAATTAAGAACTGGTTGTAATTATAATCTTTTAATGCAACATGAGCATGTAAACAATTTTTATGAAATTTATAATTTAATTAAATATTTTTATAAAAAAATTGAAATTAAATTTAGCTATCCATTATATTTTAACCAACACTTTTCTTTTTATGCCAATATAACATTCTCTAATGCAAGATATTGGCGATGCAAAAAATATCTTTTATATTTAAAGAAAAACAATAAAAAATTTATTTAATTTTATATAAATTTAAATTTAATTGAAAATTGCATTTTTCACAAATTATGATTAAATTACTATTTTTTAATCTTTTAAAAGAAAGAACATATTTTGCTTTCATTAATTTAGCCTTGCTAAAATCAATTTTTACGTTATCAGGATTTTTTACAAAAGCATAAAGCCTATGTCCCATTTTATCAAAATAATTTTTTTCAAAATCATTTTGATCTAATTCTTCTGATATAATTTCTCTAAAATTTATTTTATATGATTGAGGATAAAATTGATAAAGTCCTCCTAATACTTTAATATTATTAAAAGTTAATTTTGCCGGATCTATGTCTAAAGGCAAAACATAGTCATCTTTGACAATATTTTTAATGAATAAGAAATTTTTTTCATCATAATAATCTTTAAAACTTAATACAATTTCTCTATTTTCTTTTCTTGTTTTTCCAAACATTTTAAGCAAGTTAATTGAATTAAATATATTAAAATTACTTAAATTTTCTTTTAATTCATTTTTTTGTTTAATACTAAGGTTAGAATAATTAATTTTATCCTTAATGTATGGAATAGTTATTTTATTAATTTGAAATAAAAATAATGAAAAAAGTAGAATTAGATAGATTTTTTTTGAAAAAGTTCTATTTAAAAATAAATGTCCCAATGAAAACAAAACAATAAATGTTAAAAATATTTTAATTCTATGTAAGCTTATTGATTTTATAATACTTAAATTTAGGTCATTACTAAAATTAGTAAATAATTTAGTTTGCTCAAAAAAAGAAACAGCTAATATAAATATAATAGATATAAAAAATAATAAATTTCTGTTAATTTTTTTTAATATCAATAAAATAAAATTCAATGTATAAAAAATTGTTAATGGAACTCTATCAACAAAAGCGGGAAGATATATAATTTTTTTATAAACGTTATTATTAATTTCAATATCAGTTAAAAAAACCGGGAAATAAAATAAATTAATAAAAAAACTTTTTAAATTATTAGATAAAGAGTGATAATCTTTTACCCAGATATCTCTATTAAAAGGTATTTCATTAAATAAAGCAATATAGAGTAAATTAGAATTTGCCAGAATACAAAAAAATATAAATATTGTAAAAATTTTTGCTATTAAATTAAAGTAAATTTTATTTTTATAGAAATAAACAAAAAATAAAAGAAAAATCATGTTTAGTGCAAAATAAAAATGAGAATTTAAAGCTGCAAAAATTAAAAAAAAGTAATTTCTTATTTTGAGTTTTTTATTTTTAATACATAAATAAAATATATAAGGTATAGCAGCACAACCAAAACCAAACACGCTTGAACTAAAATTAGTTGGAGTATTTGTTATTGAGAATGAATAAAGAGCAGCTAAAATGAATGAATAATAATTATTTTTGTTTATTTTTTTTATAAGATTAAAAAAAACAATATAAGCAAATGCTTTAACCAAAAAATCTAAAGTAAGATACGCAGTTTCAGTTGGTAAAAATGAATAAAAGAAATTGATTATATAAAATATTCTTGTGAAATAAAACCATTTATAATCACCATCAAGCAAAGAGTCTAAAATATAAAAATCTCCTACAAAAATTTGTCCTAAAATCTTATTGTACAAAATTTCGCTTTCAAGCAAATCTGTTTTAGAAGCAAAGACAAAACTGCCAAATAAATAAAAAGATAGTAAATAATTACCTATTACTAACAAAAAAAATAATATATGAATGTTTAATAAGATTAATTTTTTCATTAATTGATTAACTTTCTTATCATAAAGATTACATAGCCCAGATAATTCTAACGTTCTATAACAAATAATAACTTACTTATTATTTTAAATTGATCAGTATCTTTATGTGTATCGGCATCAAAACTTCTACAATATGTTATATTAAAAAAATTAAGTATTGCACAAATTTATTTGTGTGCTTGAAAAATAATCAATTATAATCTACATAATCGCTCAAGCCCTCATAGCTCAATTGGTAGAGCAACTGATTTGTAATCAGTAGGTTGGCGGTTCAATTCCGTCTGAGGGCACCACCTTAATTAATTTATTTCTTTTCTAATTTGTTCTAACTTAATTTTTTTTTGTAGGCTATTATTTTTATCATACAAAAGATCAAATTTAATTTTTTTATTTATTTTTACTTGAATCGATTTAACATTCCTTACCTCAACATTATCAGCCACAGCGCTTATTGGTCTTTTTTTAATATCTAAATTTTTAATAGTTATTCTAGAAGCGTCACTTAAAATTTTTCCTTTCCATCTTCTAGGTCTAAAAGGACTTATTGGAGAAACTGATATTTTATTTGAATTTAGACTCAATATAGGACCGTGAACAGATAAATTATATGCAGTACTGCCAGCGGGTGTAGATACCAATACACCATCTGAAACTAATTTTTTTATTAAATATTTTGAATTATTTTTAATTGACAGATTAGCGGCTTGCCTGCTTTGTCTTAAAATAGAAACTTCGTTAATCGCTATTGTTTTTTTAATTTTGTTATCTTTTTTTTTTACTGTAATTTCTAAAGGTGATATTGTTATTTTTTTTGCTTTAGATGCATTGATAAGTGTTTTTTGATAATTAAATTTGTTCATTAAAAAACCATAATTCCCAGAATTAATTCCATAAAAAACTTTATTAGAATCAATATTTTTCTTTAAAGTATGCAGCATAAAACCATCACCTCCTATAACTATTAATAAATTATAATTTTTAATTTTAATTTTATTTTTATTTTTTTCTAAAAATATTTTTATTTTATTTGATTTTTTATTTTTATCTGCAGTTATATTTATCTTATTCATTTAGTTAATGGTGCCCTCGGCCAGACTCGAACTGGCACTCCCAAAAGGGCAAGGATTTTAAGTCCTTTGTGTCTACCAATTTCACCACGAGGGCAACGCAAACTTTGTATATCAACATTATTAAACGAATGTAAAATGATTTTTTATGATTATTATACTACACGAGAACTACACGAATTTTTTTACAAAATATACGATTTATTAAATAATTTCTCGTGTAGTTAGTTTCTTTTTTGGAAAGTTAATTCTTAAAAATATTATTATTAAAAATCTACTAAAAGTGTGGTTAACAAATTGCCAGATCCGATTTTATTTCCAAGTTTATTATAAGTTTCGTTTCTTTTTGGATCGTACGTTCCCAATTTATTCCCAAGTTTACTTCTTATCTCTTGCTTTCCATCGGTGTGAGTTTTAATTGAACCAATCTTGTTACCCAATTTATTTTTTAAAATTTGTTCTGACATATTATTTTAAAGTAGATATTTCTTTTTTATAATATTTAACTAAAGAATGCAAGTTATTACATTTTTCAATCTCGTCTATTTCTTTTTGTAATTTAATATAATTTTTATAATCTTCAGAATTCTGAATTTTTTCTATTTTCTCTTCTTCATTTACTTCTAAAATTTCTAAAATAGTTGAATGATCTTTTTTTTCATCATTATTTAATTTATTCCATATGTCATCACTAAAACTGTCTAATTCATTAATAAAATTTTTAATAACTTTTTTTTCTTGAAAATCATCTGTCATATTAGATGAGATTTTGTATTTTATTAAATTGGTCTTAATACTCGCTACAATAAAATATTTTTCTAAGTTTTGCTTTTTACTACTTTTTACTTCATTTAACTCTTCCGTTAGAAGAAAAAACACTTCTCTCATCAATTTAGTTTGTCTAATTTTATTTTCTTCTTTTTCATATTTTTGCTTTTCAAAATCTATTTTTTGTTGTCTTATAAAATTTTCTTGTCTTTGCTGCCTTAATTGCTCTTCTTGCAATCTACTTTGTTTTTGAAGTTCAACATTTCTTTTTTGGTCTGCCTGCAATTGTTGAGATTGTAGGTTTTTCATTTCTCCCAAAATTTTTGTACTTCTGTAACTAGTAGCGAGATTTCCCGCTAAAAGTAAATTTGTCATTCTTTTTTGCCTATCAATTTCAGACATTAATTTTCACCTCTCGCACTTATAATAGTTTTAATAAATGGATATTTTTTATTCAAATTTTTGTAAGTGTCTTTTTCTGTATCTATATCTTTCTTTAATGTTTGAATTTCTCTAGATAGTTTTTCAAAACTACTTATTAACCCTTTATTAGTTTTATTTAAATTTTTAATAAGGTATTTTTTTACTGTATCTAAATATTCAGCATTTTTTTTATCCCAAGATGCTATATCTCCTTTTGATTTAATAATATTTGAAGACTCCTCTATTAATCTTTGACCAAGATTTTCTGATAAAAATTTTTGATGCTCTTTGTCTTTTTTTAATTTTGCTAACCTTTGTGCTTCTACTCTTTTTTTAAAAACAAAATAAATCGCAATAGCAATTGCTAATACAATTATAATATTAAATATTGTTTGATTACGTTCTTGCTCTGCTTTTATTTTTTCCAATCGTTCACGCTCTTTTCTATCCTTTTCCGCTTGAATTCTGTCTTGTTCCGCTTTTATTTTTGCAAGTCTTTCTTGTTCTGCACGTTCTTTTGCAATTCTTTCTTGCTCAACTCTGTCTTGCTCTGCTTTTATTTTTGCAAGTCTTTCTTGTTCTGCACGTTCTTTTGCAATTCTTTGTTCTATAATTTGTTTAACCTCTGCCTTAGATAATACACTTACTATTTCTGCAACAACATAATCATTGGGATTCTGAATATTTCCAGCAACTTTAATTATTTTTGGATTGGATACGAAAATAAAATATGGATCTCTTAATCCACTTCTAAAACCTCTAAGATAAATGTGATCAGGTACTGTATATGTTTGATCAACAACAAAACCAGGATAAATCTCCCAACTACCACTACCTAATGAATTTCTTTGAGGGTAAGAAAAAACCTCATAAGTCATATTAGAGTTAAATTGATATGCGTGTGTTTTTCCATCTTCTGTCTTTATTGCAATTTCATTTGAAACCAAAAAAATTTTTAAATTTTCACCAGTTATATATTGTTTGTTAGAACTTGATAATTTAACTTCCCCTCCAGGAATTACTGAATTTAAAATTCCTTTTAATATTTCATTATGAGAGTTTGAATAAACATTAGTAGCGTAAAAAAAAAATAAAAAGATGAAAAATTTTTTTAAAAATATTTTTTTAACAAACTCATTGAATTATAAAGGGTATTCCATTCATCATATATAAAGTTTCTCATAAATATGAACAGTTTTTTCGTTAAAAAAACTTAACAAGATAATAGTATTAGATCAATAAAATTCTCAATAACGAGAATAAATTATTTTTTATATTTCTCCTCAATTTTAATTGAAAGTTCCCTTTTTACACCTTTAAATACATTGGGTAATTTTTTACCTACTTCATCAAGCACATATATTGCTTGGGCATAAGTCGCATATTTGAGATCGCTGCTTACAATTGAATTAATACATTTTGAATTACAATCACCAGAGACAATTGTTTGAATAATGTGCCCTATTACAGTTTCGTAATATTTATCACTTTTTTGATAAGGACCTGAACAAGAACTAATGATTATAAAAAAAACTATGAAAAAGAATCTCATTATAAAGATAATAATTATGATTATATGTTAATTTCAATATTCGTGTAGTAGCACTATATGACTTAACTACTCGTGTAGATTAAAAACCAATTCTTCTACGAACTACACGAGAACTACACGAGAGTGATTTTAACTAGAAGTGTTGATTTTATTTACTTAATTATAAAAGTGATTACTTTTTAAGTCCTTTGTGTCTACCAATTTCACCACGAGGGCATTGAGTTAGTGTTATTAAATTATTTTTAAATACAACACAATATAATAACATTTTAAAAATTTTTGCATCTAATTGTGCAGCTTTGATTCGATTAAATTATAATAATGCGTGTAAAATTTATGCCTCAAATAATAATAAAGAACAATAACATGGTTTAAATAATTTAAAAAAAAATCAAAAAATGAAATTTTGTTATTAATAATTTTTTTATTAATTAAAAATATCTTATTAAAAGCTTTCATAGTTTGTTTTGGCGTGCTGTTTTTAAATTTATTATAACCACTAATTTTATTACTGTTTTTTTTGAAATTGTTTAAAATATTAAAAAGACTATTTCTTGACGAATACTCAAAAAAATAACTTTTAGATAAGCTGTGTATATGGTTGCGATGTCTATTGAATTTATATGAAATAATTTTTTTTTTTAAAATAGAAAACTCGCCACAAGATAAACCAAAAGATTCGCCTAAACTCCTACCATAAATCATAGCATCACAGGTGTTAAGAAAAGTTCTTTTGAAATCTTCATTTGATGTACCTTTTAAAAAAATAATTCTTTTATGATCAACAAATTTTTCTATATTAAGAAATAAAAATAAATATTTTCTCTTTTTTTTACAATATTGACAATAGTATCTTTCACAAATTTTAAATCAAAACTACTTTCTCCTCCATGACAACCAAAAATAATATTATGTTTTTTTATATGTAATTTATTGTAAAGAGTTTTTTTATTATTTTTTAACTCTAAAATTAATGGTACATATTCTATTTTTGTACGACCAAATTTCTTACTTAGCCATTCTGAAATGTAAACATATTTATATCCATGTCTTTCAGAAAAAAATTGTGGGTATACAGAATGTACCAGTGTTTTTATTTTATTTGAAATTTGATTATCTTTTTGACCACTTTTTTGAAAATAAATATAATCTAAGTTAAATTTTTTTTGATAATCTTCAATTTCTAAAAAATTATTTATTCCTATTGTCTTAAAACAATTTTCAAATCTTTTTAAAACTTCTTGTTTATTATTTTTGTTATTTTTTTTGTAAAAAATATAAGATGAATTTTTTAAAATTTTTTTATTATAATAAGCATATTTAAAAGTAGAATTTGTTACGCCTCTAAAATTTAATTCATTTAAAAAAAAAGCTAAATTCATACTTTTAAAAATTTCTTATGCTTAAGATTTAAACCTAAGTGATTTAATTATTTTTTTTCCACTCAATTCTTTTATTTCAATTTTTAAATCCCTATTTAATCTCATATCATTACCATTAACCCATAAACCTGCCGCTAAATGCATAATTCCTATTTCATTATTAGGTAAATTTGGCTCTACAAAAGTTTTATTTTTCTCGTCATACATTGGCAAAAGATTACTTGCAATCCAATTGCAATATAAAGGCAAGAACTCAGTTTCAATATTATCTACATATACACTAAGATTAATTGCAAGACCTTCTGATCCAAAAATTTTACCTTTAGCTAATGTTTTTCTTAAATTGTTCTGCCAAGTTTTCCATGCAGGTGAATGTTTGCTTAAAGAAAAAACTCCAATGTTGATATGTGGGGCAAAAGCAATCTTTCTAGCTTTCTCCTCTTCAATTCCTGAGCTTCTTGCGTGTTTATAGTTTTGTGATTTTATTCTAGCTATGGATCCAATTAACCAATTAACTTTTGCCATACTTCTATAGCCTGGTCCCATTGTTTGAGTGATACCAAGTTTATTATTTTCGCATGCTCTAAAATATAAATCTATGCATGGCCATGAATTCACCCAAGCATCACAATCAATCCAAAGAAATTTATCAAACTCTGGAAAGTAATTTGGTAAAAATGCTCTTGATACTTGGCTTTTTAACCACTCTTTATTAAGAATTTTATAATTAGGTACTTCAATGTCCCAATTTGCTTTTTTGATTAAGTGAACTTTACTTTGAATAATTCTAGATTGTTCATTAGTTAAACCTGCATCTAAAATACAAATAGAAATATCTTTGCTTTGAGGAAATCTTTGTATTGAATCAATTAGCTCTTTAAGCATTTCAAAATAATTAGCGTCAGCTAAAGTTACAATAGTTTTTTTTATCATTCTAACCACTCTTTATATTTGTCTAAATTTTTTTGAACAAAATATGGCAACTCCTCAATTTCTGCTGTTATTAATCTGTCTGACAAATCAAACTTGCTAGACCTCATGTCTGTCTTTAAATTATAAATTGGTATTTTTTTTGAAATTATTTTCTCAATTTCATTAGTATTTAAAGGACTCAATTCAAATTCTCTGTGATGCAAATATGTTTTCATTTTTTTTTCTATATCTAAAGGTGATTTAATATTTGAAAAATGCCATCCACCATCATTAAATATCTTAATATTTTGGTATTTTTTATTAGACAAAATTGTATCTATTCTCCAAAACTCATATTTTTTATCTTTGATGTTTCTAAGCCATTGAGGTGATTGAAGATTTTTAAATTTGCATGCTTTAGAACCACACCAATTAATACCGTCTAATTTTAAATTAAACTTATAATAAAAATATTTTTGCCTAAACAAAACTACTTTATTTTTTACATTATTTAGATTATTTTTTTCTAAGTCAGGTATTTCATCAACATCAGAAATTATAATAAAATCATCAGACGTAGCATCTTTTAGGCCTCTTGCTATTCCATTTCTTTGAAAATTTTCTCTTTTAACAGCATTCATTATCAATTTCGAATTGATTAAATTAGCAGAGTCGTTTTTGGAAATTTCTGATAAGCCTTCAGGCAAAGTTTCAAGAACTACATAAATTATTTTATTTTTAAATTTTGAAAACTTATCTAAACTAAACAATAAATCTCTTTCTTCTCCACTATGAGTGTATTTGCTTTCAACTATTACAAAATAATCAACATAATTATTTAGATAATTAAGACGTAAATCTAAAATTAGGTCTTCATCATAGTACATAAAACAATCAAATATTTTCATTCAATTTCATTAATTTTAATTTTATAAGTTTTTATTTTTTTTAAAAAATTTAATGCAGACAAATTTATTATTTTTTTATCAATTGATCTAAACACTACTGCAACTCCAACTGTTCCTAATTTAAAAAAAGGATAACTTCCTATTTCTAGTTTGCCTTTATATTTATTTTGTAAATCTGTCATTAATTTAGCAATCTTACTTTCTACTGTGTGTAACTTAATTGTTTTAGTAAATGAAGTTGGACCTTTAATTAAAAATTTTTTAACGTTTGGCATCATAGATTTTAAAATTGAAGGGACGCCTGGCAATGAAATAACATTTTTTATAATGAAACCTGGTGCGGCACTTGAAGGATTATAAATTAATTTTGAACCTTTTGGAATTTTAGCCATTTTTTTCTAGCTGTATTAAAATTTTTTTTTCCATAATAGTTTTCTAAAATTTTATAAGCTTCTTTATTAAAAATATATTTTACTTTTAGAGCGCGTGAAATAGACTTTGAAGTAATATCATCGTGTGTAGGGCCAATTCCTCCAGTAGTAAAAACGTATTTAAAATTTTTTGATAATTCTAAAATATTAAAAACTATGATTTTCTCAATATCAGGTATAATTCGGACTTCTTGAACAGACAAACCACAATTAACATTTAACCAGGTTGATAAAAATGAAACATTTAAATCCTGTGTTCTTCCTGATAAAATTTCATTGCCAATGATTAGAATCGCTACTTTAACTTTTTTTTTCATTAAAAATTTTTAATATGAAATTTGAAAATAAATTAATATCAGGACTACTAGTAAAAAGATATAAAAGATTTTTTGTAAATGTAAAAATTGGAAATAAAAATATAACAGCTCATTGTCCCAATACTGGTTCCATGTATGGTTTGTTAAAAGCAGGAAACAAAGTTTGGCTCACGAAGTCTAATAACCCAAAACGAAAACTAAAATATACTCTACAAATTATAGAAGATAATAAAAAAAAAGTAGGTATCAATACTCATTTAACAAATAATATTGTATTAGAGGCAATTAAAAATAAACTTATTCCTGAATTTAATAATGTAGAAACCATTAAACAGGAGGTTGCCTTTGCTGCAACTACACGATTTGATTTTTTTTTATCAAATAATAAATGCAAATATTTTTTAGAAGTAAAAAATGTAACATTATCTAGAAAAAAAACTATAGCTGAGTTTCCTGATGCTGTTACATCTAGAGGAGCAAAACATATAAACGAATTGTTGAAAGCAAAAAAATTAAATAATAAAATTTATATTTTATTTGTTGTTCAAAGAGATGATTGCACTAAATTTAAAATAGCTAGCGATATTGATCAAATTTATTCTAGCCTATTATCAAAGGCTATAAAAAGAGGGGCTTAAAATATTGTGCTATGATTGCAAATTCACGTCGAAAGGAATAAAGTTAAATAAACCTCTTAAATTTATTAGTCAATGAACGATCTACAAAAAGAATCATTTGAAAAAACAAGAATTGCTGGTTCTATTGCATCAGGTGCTCTAGATGAGGTTTCCAAATTAATTCATGTAGGAATAACAACTAATCAAATAGATAAACTTTGTTATGAATATATAAATGACCATGGCGCATATTCTGCTCCATTATTTTATAGAGGCTTTCCCAAATCTTGTTGTACATCACCTAACCATACAATCTGCCATGGGATTCCAGGTGATAAAGAATTAAAAGAAGGTGATATTATTAATGTTGATGTAACTGCTTTTAAAGATGGTTGGCACGGAGATACGAGCAGAATGTTTTATGTTGGTAATGTTTCTGTTAAAGCAAAAAAATTAACAGAAGTTACTTACAAATCAATGATGAATGCTATTAATATTTTAAACAATAAAATTAAACTTGGTGATATTGGATACACAATTCAGAATTATGTTGAACAACAAGGTTTTTCTGTTGTTAGAGATTTTTGTGGTCACGGTATTGGTCAAACTTTTCATAAAGAACCTAATATTCTTCACTATGGAAAAAAAGATACAGGACCAAGATTAGAGGCAGGTATGATTTTTACAATCGAACCAATGATTAATGAAGGAGATTATGACTGTAAAATGCTTAATGATGGTTGGACAGCTGTGACAAAAGATAAAAAATTATCTGCACAATTTGAACACACAGTTGGAATAACAGATGATGGGTATGAAATATTCACGAAATCAAAGAAAGGACTAGATCACCCACCCTACTCAATATGATTGAAAGATATTCTAGAAAAGAATTAAAAAATATCTGGTCTGATGAAAACAAATATAAAATCTGGTTAGATATTGAATTAGCTGCAGCTGAAGCAATGGAAAAATTTAAAATTATTCCAAAAGGTGTAGTTAAAAAAGTTAAATCTAAAGCAAAAATAAATGTAGATAGAATTTTAAAGATAGAAGAATCTGTTAAACACGATGTAATTGCTTTTCTTACTTCAATAACTGAAAGAGCTGGAAAAGAAGCAAGATTTCTTCATAAAGGAATGACTTCATCTGATGTGTTAGATACTTGTTTCAACCTACAATTAAAACAATCTGGTGAAATAATTCTTAATGACATTAAAGAATTATTAAAATCTATCAAGAAGCAAGCAGTAAAACATAAAATGACTTTATGTATTGGAAGAAGCCATGGAATTCATGCTGAACCAATTACATTTGGTTTTAAAATGCTAACTTTCTACCAAGAATTTTTAAGAAATAAAAAAAGATTAGAAAATGCTATTGATGAAATATCTACATGTGCAATCTCTGGTGCAGTTGGAACTTTTGCTAACATTGATCCAAGAGTTGAAATTTATGTTGCTAAAAAATTAAAATTAAAAATTGAACCAATCTCTACGCAAATAATTCCAAGAGATCGGCATGCGCAGTTTTTCGCAACGTTAGGAATTATAGCTAGTTCTATTGAAAGACTAGCGACAGAAATTAGACATCTGCAAAGAACTGAAGTTTTAGAAGTTGAAGAATTTTTTGGAAAGAAACAAAAAGGCTCTTCAGCAATGCCTCATAAAAAAAATCCCATCTTAAGTGAAAATTTAACAGGACTTGCAAGACTAATTAGATCGAGTGTAGTTCCAGCTCTTGAAAACATTGCTCTTTGGCACGAAAGAGATATTTCTCATTCTGCTGTTGAAAGAAATATTGGCCCTGATTCTACAATAGCTTTGGACTTTGCGTTAGCAAGATTGAATGGTGTTGTAAAAAATCTAAATGTTTATCCTAAAAACATGAAACGTAATTTAAATATAACTAATGGATTATTTTTTTCTCAAAGAGTACTACTTGAATTAACTAGTGTTGGCTTTACAAGAGAACAAGCTTATTCGTTAGTACAAAAACATGCTATGAAAACTTGGGATACTGGGATTTCGTTATATGAAAATCTAGTAAATGATCCTAAAATTATTAAAAAACTCCCTGTTAATAAATTAAAAAAACTTTTTGATTTTAGTTATCATACAAAGAAAATTAATGTAATTTTCAATCGAAGTTTAAAGAACTAGATCTCCAATGAACAAAGGCAAAAACTCTACGAAGGTAA
>JAYQTL020000004.1:0-296225 GCA_038147375.2 Candidatus Hypereutrophica brisbanensis
ACTATTAAATATTACTATATATTTGTCCTTAACTGAAATATTTTAGTCAAATTAACAGTTATTTGTATGTAAATATAAAATAATTTCTTTTAAACGATATGAAAAAATAACTACAGTGTATAGTTATGAATAGACAAATTAAGACAACTTCTAGAATTTCACTCGTTTTATAAAAAATTTGAAAAAATTTCCAAGTAAATCGCTTATTAATTTTAGAGGGGAACTTAATTTGTTATAAAACAAAACAAAACATCAAAGCTTAAAATGTCAGTTTGAGACATACTTATATCCTTGAGGATTTTTTAAGGGAAACGAGGATATAAGAGAATCAAACAAAGAATAGAGCGTGGTTCAAATAAAAGCAAGATTGTAAATGATAAGTATTATATTTAATTAAAATTTATTAGTTAATTTTTAATTAAAAAAAATGAAAAATTTAATAGAACATACTTTAAAAGATATAAAAAAATATGTAACTAAAAAAATTATTTACATTAACCTATCTTTAACAATCTAGAAAAAATATTTAATAAAATGTATAGACTCCACACATGTTTCAACTTTTGAAAAGAAACAGAAAAATTTGAAAAAAATCTAAAGAAATTTACTGGAGCAAAAATTATGTAGCAGTATTAAATAAGTACTCTGGATTATTTTTATTTAAAAGGGCTTACATTAACTCAAAACACGGGGTTTTAGGTACTAAGTTTGACTTTGTCGGTACAGTTAATGCCATCAGCTATACAGGTGCAAACCCACATTTTATTGATGTTAATAAAAATTTTAATGATATCGATTATGATAAATTAAAATACATTTAAATAAAATATCTTTAAGCAAATGGTATATTAATAAATAATAAACCAAAAATAATTAAATGTTCAATGCCTGTACATTTATTCGGTCATCCTTCAAAATATGAATAAATGTATAAGTATTGCAAAAGAATTTAACTTAACAGTTGTCGAGGATTGTGCTGAGGGTTTAGGAGTTTTTGCAAAATAATACGTATTATTTATTTGGGGACTGTGGTGTTATAAGTTTTAATGGAAATAAATTATTACAACAGGCGTGGCGGCGGCGCTGTATTAAGTAACTCAAAAAATTATTGCAAAAAAATTAAAAAACTAGCTTCAACCTCAAAAATTGTTAAGAATTATGAAATTTCTCACAGTGAAATTGGATATAATTACAGATTACCAAATAAATTCAGCATTAGGTTTTGGCTTCAATTAAAAAAATAAATTATTTTTAAATTGAAAGAAAACTTTTTTAAATACTCTATTGCATTAAAAACAAACCCATATTTAAATTTGATGACAGAACCTAAAAACTGCAAAAGTAATTACTGGTTTCAAACAATTATTTTAAAAAAAATTTCAAAAAAATAAAAAATAAAATTTTACACGCTTTAAACAAAATAATATTTTTGCCAGACCTATCTGGAAATTAATACATAAACTAAACCCTAAAAGTTGTCGCAGAATGAATTTAAAAACTCAATAGAGGCTTCTAAAGATTGATACATTTGCCAAGTGGGACCCAACTTTAAATGATGAAAATTGCAATATTGACAGTAGTTTACCTTGACTCTAGAAATTTTTTTATAGATTATGTTAAAAATTTAAATAAGCTAAAGTTAAGAAATGTCGGTTTAGTAATTGTGATTGACAATTTTAAAAGATTTAACATATTTAAAAAAAAAAAATTAAAAATTTTTCCTATTATTTTATACATTCAAATTCTAGCCTAATTAAAAATAGAATAATGGTTTTAAAATTTTGTTTAAATAAAAATTATGACCTGGTAGTTTGTAACGATATAGATGATTTATTTTTATAAAAACTCAATAAAAATAATAGAATTTTTTCAATAAGCACTCAAGAACCATTAGCTTTTAGTAGCAATTTATAAAAAGATACAAAATGTGGTTATTTTAATAAAAAAAAATATATTTGTCATGATGTCATTGACTATAATTTTCATAGGTATGGTGCATTAGCAATAAAAAAGAATTAATACCTTTTTAATAAAAGTTTTAAAAGAAAACCCAATTATTCCAGACTGGTATTTTGTATTAAAATATTTAATTCTCTATAAAAAAATAAAAATTATAACTAATTCTAAGATTTTTTATCGAGAACATAAAAAAAAATCAATTGGGACCTCAAAGAGAATTAACCATAAACGTATTATAGACTCATTAAATGTTAAAATTAATGTTTATTCAAAATGGTATCCTTCTGCAATAGCATTAATAATCACAATGCTTTATTATTTAGAAAAAAATTAAGAGAGCAAATCAAATTAAAAATTTTACAAAATAAAAATTTATAAATTTATATATACAATTTATAAAAAATTTTATCAAAAAAAAAAATCCATATATTGGTTTAAGAGTCCTATTATTGTAATAAATTTATTAAAAAATATTATGAAAATTAAAAATTTTAAAATTGATAATTTTAGAAGACCTTTTTATATAAGATAGGTGTTATTAATCATAACGAAATTTACTATTAAAAAAATTAATTCATAAAGCTAAATCACTTGGAGCTGATGCAGTAAAGTTTCCAATCTTTTTAAAAAAAAATTTGGGATTGAAGGTTTTATAAAATAAAAAGCAGATTTTAAATTTGATAATAAACTAAAAATCAGAAGATATTATTGATAGTTTCTTTGTCAGAGGCTAATCAAAAGAGCCTAAGTGAATATTGTAAAAAAAAAAAAATAATATTCTCATCCACCCCTTGATCTTAAGGCTGTAGATTTTCTAGAAGTTTAAGAGTACCTTTCTTTAAGATTGCTTCAATGGATTTAAATCATCATTTGTTATTAAAAAGATAGCTTTCTACAGGAAAGCCTATAATTCTCCACTGGGTTTGCAAGTATTAAAGAGATTGAAGAAGCTATAAATATAATAAAAAAAAAAAATACCAAAAGCAAAATTGCGTTATTGCATTACATTTCTGCATACCCCGCCAAGAGATGATCAAATTAATATTCAAAATATTAATTATCTTAGAAAACATTTTAATTTACCAATAGGTTTTTTCAGATCATACAATTGAATTTCAGCAAGTCTTTCTGCCATCTCAAACGGTGCTTGTATTATTGAGAAACATTTTACATTGATAAAAGAATCTGTTGGATGGGATCATAAAATTTCAGCTACACCAAGTGAATTAAAAATTATAGTCAAAGAAGGCATCCGAATAAATAAAACACTAAGTAGCGAAAAAGAATTATAAGTACTACTGAGCAAAAATTTAAAAAAATATGCGTAGAAGTATATTGTTACTGAAACTTTTTTTTTTATTAAAAAGGCAGCATCATAAAACTAGAAAATATTAATTTTAAAAGGCCTGGAACAGGAATTGAACCACCTAATTATTTGAAAATAATAAATAAAAAAATTGCAAAAAAAATTTAGCACAAGATATTTTTGTTAAAAAAATCATTTTAAATAACTTTGATGAAAAAAAAAATATTAGCGATTGTTTTAGCTAGATCTGGCTCTAGAGGATTAAAAATAAAAACACCAAACTTTAGAAAAACCACTTATCTGTCATACATTTGGAAACTTTAAAAGAAGGCAAAAATGTTTGATAAAATAATTATAAGTACGGACTAAAAAATGTGCAAAATTAGCAAAAAGATATAATATTGAAGTTCCTTTTTTAAGACCAAAAAAATTATCTACTAATAATTCAAAGGCTATCGATGTGATAGCACACGCGTTAAAATATATAAAAATCAACATAAAAAAAATTTGATTATGTCAGTATGTTATATAACAACACCTCTCTAAAAGCGTAAAAGATTTTAGATATGCCTTAAAATTATTAGAAGAAATCTGCTGATATGGTTGTTTCATTATGTAAATTTAATAAGCCTAAAGAGTGGATTAACCTTGATTAAAAGATTTTTTTAAATGACTGGAACAAATATCAAATCGAAAAGAAAATAGGCAAGATTTTAAAGAAATTATTATATAAATGGATGCATATATTTAGCTAAATGGACATTTTTTTAAAAAAAAATTGGTTTGCATAAAAAATATTTGGCTTTGAAATGCCTAGAAGCAGATCAATTGATATTGATAATATTGAGGATTTTAATGAAGCAAATTCTTTTATAAATGAAAATAAATAAAAATTATATGAAGAAAATTTTAAAAATTTATTGTACCCCTACAGCAACAATAAAAATGTTTATCATAAAATGTTAAAGAACAATAAACAAATAGTATTTATATGTGATGATAATTTAATACTCTATGGTTTAGTTACAGATGGAGATTTCAGAAGATCTTTTGGTCAAATATTAATCAAAGAAAATAATATTTGTACTATAGGTATAAAAAATTTTTTATTTAAATTCTAAAAAAAATATTAAAAACTATCATTACCTAACAATATAAAACATATCCCGATTATAAAAAAAAATTAATCGATATAGTATTTGACGTAGACTTGTTGTTAAATAAGAATATAAAAAAATACGAAATTTTCTTTATTTATTCTTGCTGGAGTAGTTATATAAAAGATTACGACCAATCACAAAAAAAATCCTAAAGCATTAGTTATGCTGAATAAGCAGCAAATTTATTTAGAATAATAAAAGAATTTTACGAGATAAATCTTGATAAAATATACTTTAGCTCTGTTTTATAAGAAAGAAAAAAATTTATAATATGTGAAAAAATACATATTTAAATAAATTAGACATAAAATTTATTAAAAGAAAATATTCCTACAGGCACAGCTGGTTCTCTGGTCAAAATTGACGGGAAAACACTAAAAATCCAATAATTATTACTAATTGCGATACAATTTGTAAAAATGATTATAATGAAATTTTAAGATATTTTTTAGATACTAAATCGGATGTAACCCTTGTTGGGTTTATATGAAGATCTTATTCAGTATGGAGTTTGTAATTTAAACAATAAAGGAGAATTATTATCTATTGTTGAAAAACCAAAAATTAACAGATTTGTTAACTGTGATTTTATATTATGAAGCAAAATTTGATAAAAGAAATTAAAAAACAAATATTTAAATATGAATGCTTTTTAAGTAATTTATTAAATAAAAAAAAATAAATTTTTTCCAATACCCGTCAGTAGTTTTATAGATATTGGAACAGTAGATGATTATAAACGACTTAAAAAAAGTAAAATATTCTTTTAAATCTTATTTTAAATCAATAATGAAAATTAATTAAAGTATTTTAAATTAAGCTCTTAAATAGTTATTTATACGATTAATATTAATAAAAAAATTAATTATAAAATAAAAAAAAAAAACTTTGCATCTTTATCTTAATAATTTAGACAAAATATACAAAACAAAAAAACAAAAAAGATTTTTGTAGGAAAATGGTGTTTTTAGATAATAATGAGTTAATTGAAATTCAAAAAAAAATTATTTAATTGCTGATGATGTGTGGAAAAAAAAAATCAAAAAATTTTATTATGATTATAAATTATGCAAATTTTTATTAAGATATTTATCTATTGAATTAGGTAGGTTTTAAATGAGGTCAAATAATTTAGAAAAAATGGAAAATATTGGATTATAAAAAATAAAACTCTTAAAGAATCCAAAGTTATCAAATTATATATTCCAACTTACTTATAAGGTGGAGAACCGTAAAGTCAGTTTCAAAAAAATATAATCAATTGTCGGTATTTGATCTAAAAAATTTTATAAAATAGACAAGACACCTGTAAATACCTTAGATTTTCAAACCTATCAAAAAAGATGATGATGAATATAATTATTTATTATTTTTAGAAATTTTCAAGTTTTATTATAAAAATTTTAAAAAAATATAAAATTCTATAAAAATCTTTTAATAAAAAAAAAAATAAATTTATTTAAAAAAAAAAAAAATAATTTTAACTAGACTAAATTTAATTTTATCGACAAAATTAACTATCCCTATCAAAAAATAATCAAATGGTATTTTTGAAAGCAGGTTATTTAAAAAAAAAATATTTGATTTGTGTTTTAATTTTTAAATTATTAAAGAATTATTTTTGGAAAAAACTTTAAAAACAACGATATTGAAATGATGAAATACAAATTATTTTAAGGATAAATTCAAAAAACCAAAAAATAAAAATTCCAAAATTGTTTAAAAAAAAAGCAAAGCTTTATTGACTTTATTTTTACAAGTATTAAAGATGATATACCCAAATGTTTTGTTGAGGGATTTCCAATTTTATTGAAAAATACTAATATAATAAAAATTAAACCAAAATTAATTTTTTCAGGGTTTAATCATATTTATAATGAAATTTTTTAAAGTCTGGTTGGGAAAAATATATAACTAAAAATATTTTGTAAATTTTTTATATGTGAATAGGAGGGAAACATCATAAAAATGATTTCAATTTTAAATTTAAGAACAAACAAATAAGTTTATTAGTCTACATTTTAGCAAGAAATACAAAAGAAATTCAATTAAGTCCTTTAAAATTTATTAATATTAAAAAAATTAATAAAAAAGACTTGAAGTTTCTCCATTAGATATTGTTGAAAGACCAAATTCTAAATATCCAGATTAATAAAATATTCAAAAATTTTTATGAACATTTAATTTAAAAAATATTTTTAAATTTGAAAGAAAATTTAAAAAAAAAATTTTTCAAAATCTTGTATTTACCTTCACAATATTGAGTTAGAATTAGAAAAGATAAAATTGAGAAATTTTAGGAAAAATTTTTTAAATCAAATAACCAGTTTTCTAAATACGAAGTAGGAATATCAACCTAATTGTGTGTGTGCTTATCCAGAAACATGCATTTTTCAGGAAGCAATTTATTTAAGACCAACAATCTTAATTTTTGAAAGTGTTTGAATTGAGCCAAAACAGTTTTGATGAACTAGTCTAAATTAATTTATAAACTTTTGACTCTAAGTTATTATTTTTAATGCTAAAAGATGCATGATAAAAATTTATTTGATATAATGTTGAAGATTATGGAATTTAAAAAAGTTCAAATGTGTAATAAATGAATTTAAATACTCATTTTGCAACGTGAAAAAATTCTTATAATCAATGGATAAAATTTATAAAAAATGAAAAAGTTTGTTTAGATGAATTTAGAAAAATATAATTAATTTTTAAACTTAAATAAGGAAAAAAATATTTTAATGTAAAAAAAAAAAAATATACTAATTTTCAAATAAAAATTTTAAAAATATTTTATAATTTTAAATTTAAAAATTAGGTTTATTTAGAATATTATCCACTCTATACAAAATTAATAAAATAAGAAGAATTGATCCAAAATTTAATAATTTTCTATAATTTTAAAAGAGAAATAGTTGGGGAAAAATTATTTTTAATTTGTGATGACAAAAGTATTTTGGTTTTTTTGATAATTTATATTCTGCATTAAAAAAAAATTTATATTTTTATTTTAAATTTAAACAAATCAGTTGTATCGTGGTAAAATTTAAATGAATATTTGAAGCTTAAAATTCAATAAACAAAGAAAATGTTATTTTAATCTGCTTTAATAAAATAGGTTAATTAGAAAATTTATAAAAAATGAAAAAAAAACCAAAATTATTAGAAAATGAGGCTAATGGATTAAATTGGTATTCTATACAAAAAAAAATTAAAAGAAAAATATATTTTAAATAAAAAAACAAAATTATATTGATTTAAGATTAATAAAAATAGGTGAAATATTGGGAACATTAGAAAAAAAATAGAATATGCTAAAAAGTTATTGCTCACTACATTCAAGTTTTGCCCTCAAGAAAAATTACTCCTTTACGGAGATCTTACTTTTTCTAATATAATTTTAAAACAAATTATGTACCACATATAATTGAATGGGGAAAATTTTTTAATTAATCGGAGTAGTTGGAGGATACGATTTTTAGCATTTTTTGATTTCTACAGTTGCTCTTCAAATATTTATTTTAAAAAAAAAAAAATTAATAAAAATGATTTATATTTATTAAACAACCCTTATGGAATAAAATTTTTATTAATAAAGATTTTGACTATTTAATTGATCCAATAACATATTTTAAAAAAAAATTTAGAAAAACGTTTATATTGAGAACTTTTAATTTTTATTATCCAAATTTATTGTCTAAAAATCAAATAAATCAAATTTATGAGGCTTTAAAAAAATAAAAAGTTAAAACAATTAAACATTATAAGTTAAAAATTTATAAATAAATAATTATTTTGAAATACAAAAAAATAAAATTTTAGTAGGTGGCACAGGTTTTATTGGTTATTATTTAGCAAAAATTTTTTAAAAAAATTGGGATGTAATCAGTATTTAAAAAATTTCTAAAGTAAAAAAGATATTTAAAAATATCAAAATATATTTTCTGTGATAACTAGAAATTCTACAGTTTTAAAAAAAATTAAATAAGATTGATCAAATTAACTATGTTAAAAACATTTTAATTAGTGGAGAAATTTAACCATCAACTTAAAAAAAGTATATCAAAGCCAAATTGTAATATAATTTTATAACTGATAATTTCTTTTAAAACATTATTTATTGAAAAATCATAACATTAACGATGAACATTTTTAAAGTTCTTAAAAGCCCTTACTATTTGAAAAATTTAGTAAAAATTAAATTTGATATATATCCTCCAAAAAAGGCTGATATTCTAATTTACTGATTATAAACATACTCTGGTTGGTATTCAGATATTTTGTTTAAAAAATAAAAAAGAAATTTTTATAATAGATTTGAAAAAATTGAATTTATTTATTTTTCTAAAATCTTTAATAAATTTTAGATTTATAAATTTTAAAAAAATTATATTTTATTTTTAATTGCGTTAAACTAAAATTGTTTACACTTCTATAGACAATAATCCTGCATTTTATTTATTAAAGAATATCTTTCCAAATAAGAGATTTATATTTTGATAAAATGATAAAAAGAAACAAACCAATTTTTGGAAAAGTTGCAATAAGGAATAAAAAAATAATACAAAATTTAAATGTGATTATTGTTTTGTTTTGAAATAAAATTGAGAACCAAAAACTTAAAAAATAATTTAAAATGAAACTATAAAATTATTATAAAAAAAATTAGAAACAATAGTTATTTTAGTGATGAAAAAGAAAACAAAAACTGAATATACCAAAAATGATCAAAGCCTATGTTAAAAGAGACCTAAATTGAAAATTAATTTTTGAAAAATAATTAAATTTTGCGAAATTTAATTATAAATTATTTTTTTTAGATAGACCTGGTCAAAATAATAAAAAACTTTTAATAAAAATATTCAAAAGTGATAATTGGAAAAATTTAAATATAAAGTAACTTTAAACACTATAAATTTTTAAGTCAGTAAATTAATTACTTTAAAAAATATCCACAAAATAATTTTTGATGACGCAGGCTGAAATGATTTGCACAATAATTAATCTTAAAATTATTCAAATTTATTTAAAATAAAAAAATATTGAATACATTAACTGCAGTCAATGTAGTTGAAAAAAGCTACCTGAGGTAATTCGTTATGAAGTGAAAGTAAGAGTAAAATTTTTTAAAGAAAATTCTAAAATAGATGAAGGATGATAATGGAAAATAAATTGTTAAAATAAAATTTTTGAATATATTAAAACTATAAAACTGTATTATAAATTGGGTCACTCCACAAGGAAAAAATAGCTAGCGAAATTTGTGAATTTTCTATAAAGTTGAAAAATTCAAAAAAACTTTTGAAAATCATTTAAAAAGATCAAATCTAGAAAAAAAAGGTCTTTATTCAAGACTTTTACTAAGCTTTCTTCTGATTTTTAATTTACTTTTACAAGATTTTAGAATTCCTATTTTGCAAAAATTATAGTGAAAATTAAAAATATTTTGTGACTCAAAAAGAATTTTTAAATTATATCGATGAATTATTTTTCCAGCAGCCGATAGAATATGCAGTAAAAGAAGTCTTTCAGCATGAGTTAAGTCTGACGATAAAAATCTGAAAACTTAGGTTTTGTAATATGCTCACAAGAAAAAGCTTATCTCATCAGTTTTGTGGAACTGTTCCCATCCAAGTCAAAAAGTTGTTAATTTAGATTTAGTCAAAATAATGCATTAAAAAAAATTCTAGAAAATGTTACATGATTATTTGGTTAAAATAAAGATCAAAAACAAGGAAAAATAATTTAAAATTATTGGAATTGGTTAGTTGGTTGGTATAAAACTGATGATGGAAAACCAAAGGTAATCAACATTATACTGAAGGAATATTAACTTGGTAATGACAGAAGTTTAAAAATAAATTGAATATGGAGACATTTGGTTGAAATATTTAAAGAATTATAAGGCCCGGATAAATCTATTTTAAATTTGAAAGTTTCAAAAAGAGTATTTCGGTGTTGTTTAATGGAAGTAGCCAGCCATTAAATAAAATTGTAACCTAAGTATTTAAAGTTGAAAACCTTTTTTCTTATTCATAAGTAGAACGACTAATATATCCTTTAAAAAAGTAATTTTGACTATTTACATCACATCGAACTCGGAAGTAAAGTCCTTCAGCGCCAATGGTACTTTGTCTTAAGACATGGAAGAGTAGGACGTTGCCAGGCTAGATAAAATTTATGAAAATAGCAAGTTCACTAAAATCATTAAGAAAAAGAGATCTAAACTCTAAAATTGTTAAACGTAGAGGAAAAATTTACGTAATCAATAAAAAAAATCCTAGATACAAAGCAAGACAAGGCTAATTAAATGGATAACCAAGACCATAAAAATACTTGGAATAATTTTACAAAATTTGTTTTTTTTGGAACAGCTTTAGTAATTTTAATATTAATTATCTTAGCAATAACTTTATTATAATTAATCAGTGATAGTTGCTTCAATTAAAGAAGATATTAATTTAGAAAAAAGAATTTCTATAACTCCAGAAACTGCAAAAAAATCTTATAGCACTTGGATTAAGCATAAATTTGGAAAAAATTATGCCACTCACCTTGGCATAGAAGATAAAGAATACGAAAATCTTGGTGTAAAATTTTTTAGTAATTCTTCAGAAGTAATAAATAACTCAGATTTAATTCTTAAAGTTAATTGCCCAAATGATGAAGATGTTTCAAACTTAAAAGAAAAACAAATTATTATTGGAATGTTTAATCCATCAAAAAATATAGATTATTTTAAAAAAAATTTTGCAAAAAAAAATTAATATTTTTTCTTTAGAATTATTGCCTAGAATTTCTCGGGCTCAATCTATGGACGTACTTTCTTCTCAGTCAAACTTAGCTGGTTACAGAGCAGTAGTAGATTCTATTTATGAATTTGAAAGAGCACTGCCAATGATGATGACAGCAGCAGGCACAGTCCCTGCAGCTAAAGTGTTAGTTATTGGGGCTGGTGTGGCTGGTTTACAAGCAATCGCGACTGCAAAAAGATTAGGAGCAATTGTATCAGCAACAGATGTAAGAGCTGCATCAAAAGAGCAAGTAGAAAGTTTAGGTGGAAAATTTTTAATGGTTGAACAAGAAGAAAATCTAGAAACAGCTGGAGGATACGCAAAAGAAGCTAGTGAAGAATTTAAAAAAAAACAAGCAGATCTTTTAAAAGAGGCATTAAGAAAAAATGATATTGTAATTTGTACTGCTTTAATTCCCGGCAAACCAGCTCCTAAAATTATAAATGAAGAACTTGTCAAACTAATGAAACCAGGGTCAATAATTTATGACTTAGCAGCTGAACAAGGTGGAAATTCAGCTTATAGTGAACCTGATAAAATAAATATTATTAATGGCGTCAAAGTTATAGGACCTAAAAGTTTAATGAATAAATTGCCTTTAACTGCATCAAATTTATACGCTAAAAATTTATTTAGTTTTGTTAGAAATCTTTATAGTAAAGAAAAAAAGAATTTTAATATCAATTTAGAAGATGAAATAATTTCAAAAACCTTAATAAAAGAATAAAAATTTATGGAAATAGATCCTTTTATATTTAGATTAAGTATTTTTATACTTTCAATTTTTGTAGGTTATTTTGTAGTTTGGAGTGTTACCCCATCATTGCATACACCATTAATGTCAGTAACTAATGCAATTTCTTCAGTTATAATTGTAGGAGCTATTATCGCCTCATTTAGTTCAGTTGAAGGAACCAGCATTACATTTTCAAATATTCTTGGGTTTGTTGCAGTAATTTTGGCTGCAATTAATATTTTTGGCGGTTTCTTAGTAACTCAAAGAATGCTTCAAATGTATAAAAAAAAAGAAAAGAAAAAAAAATAAGAAATGTCAGCAAATTTATCTTCAATTTTATTTTTACTTACAGGAATTTTATTTATTTTAGCTTTAAGAGGCTTGTCTTCACCTGAAACATCAAGAATGGGTAATTTATTTGGTATATTAGGTATGGCATTAGCCATAGTTGTATCAATTTTATCTGTTGATATATTTTTGGCTAATTTAATTTATTTTATCATTGCATTAACAATTGGTGGATCAATTGGTGGATTTATAGCTTTTAGAATACCAATGACTGCGATGCCTCAGCTAGTTGCTGGTTTTCATAGTTTAGTTGGTTTAGCAGCAGTATTAGTAGCAATATCAGCATATTATAATCCTGAAGCTTTTGGATTGGGAAATTTTCAAAATATTAAAACTGCAAGCATAATCGAAATGGGACTAGGGGTTTCTATTGGTGCCATTACATTTACTGGTTCAATTATAGCCTTTATGAAATTACAAGGTTTAATGTCTGGCTCACCAATTACTTTTCCAGGTCAACATATTTTAAATGCTTTAATAGGAATACTCATAATTAGTTTGATTATATATTTAGTTATAAATCAATCATCACAGATTTTTTGGATATTAATTTTAGCTTCATTAGCAATTGGATTTTTAATTATTATTCCAATTGGTGGCGCAGATATGCCGGTAGTAATATCAATGCTAAACTCTTATTCTGGTTGGGCTGCAGCTGGTATTGGTTTCACTTTAGAAAATACAGCATTAATTATCACAGGAGCATTAGTAGGATCATCTGGAGCTATTCTTTCATATATAATGTGCAAAGGAATGAATAGATCATTCCTCAATGTTATTCTTGGTGGTTTTGGCAGTGATAATTCTTCTGCTAATTCAAAAGATAAAGGAGAACAAAAACCTGTAAAAAGTGGAAATGCTGAAGATGCAGCTTTTTTAATGAAAAATGCATCTTCTGTTATTATTGTTCCTGGCTATGGAATGGCAGTCGCTCAGGCTCAACACGCTTTAAGAGAGATGGTGGATAAATTAAAAAAAAATGATGTAAAGGTAAGTTATGCTATTCATCCAGTTGCAGGAAGAATGCCAGGACATATGAATGTATTGTTAGCCGAGGCTAATGTTTCTTATGATGAAGTATTTGAATTAGAAGACATTAACAATGATTTTGCTAATACAGATGTTGCTTATGTAATAGGGGCAAATGATGTAACAAATCCAGTTGCAAAAACTGATCCAAAAAGCCCAATATTTGGAATGCCTGTTTTAGATGTTGAAAAATGTAAATCAGTTTTGTTTGTAAAAAGAGGTATGTCACCTGGATATGCTGGTGTAGATAATGAACTTTTTTATAGAGATAATACACTTATGTTATTTGCTGATGCTAAAAAGATGACTGAAGAAATTGTCAAAAATTTAGATTAATGAAAACAAAAATTTTTTGCGATATTGCTGATTACAAAACTATTAAGCTATTTAATAAAAAAAAAATAGTAGATGGTTTTACAACAAATCCAAGTTTAATGAGATTAGCTGGTGCAAAAAGTTATAAAGAATACTGTATTAAATTATTAAAAGTTTGCAAAAAAAAACCAATTTCCTTTGAAGTTTTTGCAGACAATTTTGATGAGATATATAGTCAAGCTTTAAAAATAAATGATTGGGGAAAAAATGTTTATGTAAAAATACCAGTGGTTAACTCTAAGGGTAAATTTACTGGTCCTATAATAAAAAAACTTAGCAATAAAGGAATTAAGTTAATATAACTGCTGTATATTCTATGAGCAAACTGTTAGTATAAATTGTTTAAATAAAAAAGCAAATCAATAATTTCAATATTTTTGGTCGGATGGCAGATAAAGGTAAAGTCCTCTTCCTATTTTTAAAAAAGTATTATTTAAAGTAAAAAAATATAAAAATATTGAAATATTTCAATATTTGCAGTTTATAACTATTTACAAGCTAAACAATTAAGATGTCATATAATTACAATGCCAAAAATTATTGATCAAATTAGTAAATTTGGAAAGAGTTTTGGTGAGCTCACAATTGATACTGTAAAAGGTTTTTTAACAGATAGTAAAAAATCAAAATTTAAAATCTTCCTATTACAAAAAAGAATTAAAAGTATTATTATTATTTTAAAGAAAAGTATCTAGTTAAAAAATATAAAAATAAACATATAGAAATTGGGAAAAATTTTTTGATAATAAATGAAGATAATTTGTAAAATTATCTGCACTTGAAGAATTAAATTTTATAACTATTTACAGGGCTTACAAAAAGAAAAAACAATTTGATGTTGACGATACATCAAAAAAAAATAAAATTAAAAACAATTGCCAATTAGATATCCTTTAATTAAAATTTTTTATTCAAATTTTAATATTTATTCAAATCAAATATAAATTACCATCAGGTTATATAACTCAAAATCTAGTAAAAATTGTGTTGGAAAACTTTTTTTCGTAAGAATATATTTAAAGAAATATTGTTCAATGAGAAATTTAATGTAATTGACTTTGATTTAATTATAAAAGGTTTTTAAATTTAAAATTATTTTAACATAGTAACTATAGAATAATAAAAGCAATTATTCAAAAATTTAAATACTTAGAAGAAATAAATCTATGGTTAAAAATAATGAAAATAAATTAAAAAATAATATAAATTTGATCAAAATAAAATTTAAATTTTATAAATTGAAAATTAAATTAATTTTAAAATTATTTTAATTTAGATTTTTAGTATAATTGTAGAATTGAATTAGGGTTTATAAAGCTTTTGCCTGACGCTTTCTTTCGTGAGGATTAAGAATTGCTTTTCTTAGTCTACAAGATTTTGGAGTAATTTCTAAAGCTTCATCAGTATTTAACATACCAAGCATTTCAGAAATAGACATATTTCTTACAGGAGTTAAAACAACGTTTTCATCTGCACCCGATGCTCTTACATTTGTCAGTTTTTTACCTTTTAGAACATTTACAACTAAATCCCCACTTTTTGATCCTAATCCAACTATCATACCTTCATATACTGGATCGTTGTGAGTGATAAAAAATTCACCTCTGTCTTGAAGGTTAAAAATTGCATATGCAACTGCTTTACCATTTTCCATAGAAACCAATGCTCCATTTCTTCTACCCTCTAAATCACCAGCATATTCTCCAAAAGAATGAAATATTCTATTAATTACTCCTGTACCTTTTGTTAGAGTTAAAAATCTGCTTGTATAACCCATTAAACCTCTAGTAGGAGCGTGAAAAATTAATCTTTTTTTATTTTTTCCAGTATCTTTTAATTCTATTAATTGAGCTTTTCTTCTGTTCATCGAGTCTATTATTCTTGATGAGTGCTCTTCATCTATATCAATAGTTACTTCTTCAATTGGCTCTAATTTTTTTCCAGAACTATCTTTTTTATATAAAACTTTAGGTGGGCTAACAGTCATTTCATAACCCTCTCTTCTCATCTGGGTTAATAAAATCTCAAGCATTAGTTCACCTCTTCCACTAATTTCAAAAGAGTCTTTATTTTCATTTTCAGAAAAAATAATTCCAACATTATTTTGTGCTTCATTAATCAATCTTTCTCTTATTTGAGTGCTTGTAAGCTTGTTCCCTTCAGTTCCTGCTAAAGGTGAACTATTTACTGTAACTTTGATAGACATCGTTGGAGGATCTATAGGTGTGGCATCAATTGGTTTATCAACCTCTAAGTCACAAATTGTATCTGCAACATTTGCATTTTCTAATCCTGCGATAATAACTATATCACCAGCTTCTCCAACTTCTATAGGAACTTTTTTAGTACCTTCATACCTAAAAATTTTAGTTAATCTTCCTTCGTCAACTTTTTCGCCCTTAAGATTTATAGCTTTTATTTGTTGATTTGCTTTAGCTGTTCCCTGAGAAATTCTTCCAACTAAGCTTCTTCCTAAAAAAGTATCCGCATAGAGAAGGGTGCACAACATTGCAAAAGGTTTTGATTTATCATATTTTTTTGGTTGAACTTTTTCTAATATTGTATCTAAAAGTGGATTTAAATTTTCTCTTGGACCATCTATTTCTTTAGTAGCCCATCCTGATCTACCACTTGCATAAAGAACAGGAAAATCTAATTGTTCTTCATTTGCATCCAAGCTTACAAATAAATCAAAAGTTTCATCTAAGACTTCATTTGCTCTTTGATCAGCTTTATCTAATTTATTAATGATTACTATTGGCTTAAGTCCTTGTTTTAAAGCTTTTGCTAACACAAACTTGGTTTGAGGCATTACACCTTCAGCAGAGTCTATTAAAAGTAAAGCACCATCAGCCATATTCAAAACTCTTTCAACTTCAGCAGCAAAGTCTCTGTGTCCAGGAGTGTCAATAATATTTATTCTAGAATTTTTCCAATTTATTGAAGCTGGTTTTGCTAATATAGTAATTCCTCTTTCTTTTTCTAATTCACCAGAGTCCATCAGTCTTTCTTCAACGATTTCATTTTCTCTAAATGAACCACTTTGTTTCATAAGTGAGTCTATTAGCGTAGTCTTTCCATGATCCACGTGAGCAATAATTGTTATGTTTCGAATATCTTTTGTCATGATTTAGTTTTGGTTGCGGGGGTAGGATTTGAACCTACGACCTTCAGGTTATGAGCCTGACGAGCTACCAGACTGCTCCACCCCGCGATAAAACTCAAATTTTTTTTAAGTTTATTGCTTGAAGTTTATTATTTTCTTCTTTTATATCAAATTCAAGTTGTTGTTCTTCTTTTAAAGATTTTAATTTGGACTCTTCTAAGGCTGATACGTGTAAAAAATATCTTTTTCAGTACCATCTTCAGTAATAAATCCATAACCTTTTTTTGAATTAAACCATTTTACTTTACCCGTAGGCATATTTAAATTCCTTATCGTTTTTGAATAAAGCTAAATTCTGTTTTTAAGCTTTTGAAGTTTTTTGACTCTTTTAATATTTTCTTCAGTAATTCTTTTTTTTCTTTCAGAAGGTTTTTCATAAGTACTCTTCATTTTTACTACTTTGAAGAATCCTTCTTTTTGAAGTTTACGTTTTAAAACTCGTAAAGCTTGTTCAACATTATTATCTTTGACTTCTATTTTAATAAAATACTCCTGTTAAATTTAGATCGGTACGTAACATCTTAATTATAAATTGTCTAGTTTGAAGTAACTAAGGTTTCTTATCTTTTTATAAGATTTTACTCTGCTGGATTAGCTTGTTCTGAGGCCTTTAATTTTTCTTCTTTAATTTTAGCTTTTTTCTCTCTTTCAACTCTTCGTTTTGCTTTACCAAGTGCTTTTTCAAAAGTTTCTTGAGAGCATAACCCCAAAATAACAGGGTCTTTTGCTTTTAGATTTGAAAAATTCCAATAACTTCTTTTTCTAATTAACGAAACTGTTCCCTTGGTGCTACCAACTAATTTTGAAACTTGACCATCAGTAAATTCAGGGTAATTTTTTAACAACCATAGTGCAGCATCTGGTCTATCCTGTCTTTTTGAAAGAGGAGTATATTTTGGTTTTTTTCTTTCTTTAACCTGAACTTCTTCAGATCTTTCAATTAAATTTAATTCTCTATTTGGATCTTTTGAACAAAGATCAATTTCTTCTCGAGTAAGTTGACCAGCTAAAATTGGATTATAAGCTTTTATACCTTTAGCAACATCTCCGTCAGCGATGCCTTTAATTTCTAATTCATGCAAATTACAAAAATTTGCAATTTGTTTAAATGTTAATGTAGTGTTTTCTACTAACCAAACAGCAGTAGCTTTTGGCATAAATGGAGTTTGAGACATAATAATTATTTCTTACTTCTAAGATCAGCAAATTTTTTATTGTATTTACTTACTCTACCTTTATCTAAAATTTTTTGAGTTCCACCTGTCCAAGCCGAATGTGATTTTGGATCGATATCTAATTTTAGTACATCATTTTCTTTTCCCCAAGTTGATCTTGTTTCAAACTCAGTTCCATCAGTCATAACAACTTTAATTTTATGATAGTTTGGGTGAATTTCTTTTTTCATGGATGGTCTTTTAACTTATTAGATTAATTTACTCAATATTTTTCTTTATCAAAAGACCTTTAAGTTCTTCGTGTATATTTGAATTTGTAGCAATTACATTTCTTTTATTTGAAGTAGGGGCGCCAGGTTCTAAAAATTCGATATATCCACCAGCTTCTTTTAAAATTACCATTCCAGCAGCTACGTCCCAATAATTTAGTTCCCATTCCCAATAAGCATCAAATCTTCCTGCTGCAACATAGGCTAAGCCCAAAGCAGCGCTACCAAATTTTCTTATTGGCGCATCAACAACTCTAGATATTTTTGTGTACTCCTCAAAAATATTTTCTTTTCGTGGACTATCTGATTTTGGTCCACCAGTTGCTAAAGCACAATTAATTAATTTATTTTTTTGGTAACTCTTATTCTTGAGTTATTAAAAAATGCACCTGTTCCTTTTTCCGCAAAAAAAGTTTCATTTTTAATTGGATCAAAAATCATTCCACATACAATTTCACCTTTTTCTTCATAACCAATAGAAATTGCAAAATGAGGAATACCATTTAAAAAATTAAAGGTTCCATCGATCGGATCAATTATCCATCTATGATCTTTATTTTCTTTATTTATTACCCCAACTTCTTCACTAAGAATTCCATAATCAGGGTGAGCTTTGAGTAATTCTTCAATTACTATTTTCTCTGTTCTTTTGTCTGAAGCAGTAACAAAATCTCCAGGTCCTTTTGTTGATACTTGAAGTTTTTCTATTTCTCCAAAATCTCTAATTAAGGATCTCGATGCTTTATTACAAGCGTTGTAAATGACTGTCATTCGAGGAGAATTTATTCTCATCTAATTAATTTTCTTAACGTATTCCAAAGTTCTTGTATCAAGAATAATTTTATCTCCAGACTCTATGAAAGGAGGAACGTTAATTTTAATTCCGTTGTCTAAAGTTGCTGGTTTATAAGATGAAGCAGCAGTTTGTCCCTTTATAGCAGCATCAGTTATATCAACCAAACATTCTATATTATTTGGCAGATCTATTGAGATTGGTTTTTCATCCATAAATGAAATAGTAACTTCTAAATTTTCTTTTAAAAGTTTAAATTTTTCATCTGTCAGACTTTTTGGAATAGAGATTTGTTCAAATGTTTTATTATCCATAAAATGACAATTATCATCATCGAGATATAAAAAATTAAATTTCTTTTCTTCTAATTCAGCTTTTTCAATCGTTTCACTTGATCTAAATCTTTCATTGAGTTTTGTGCCTTTAGTAATACTCTTTAATTCTACTTGATTAAAAGCACCACCTTTACCAGGTTTAACGTGTTGAGCTTTTAATACATTCCAATAATCATTTTTATGTTCAATGATCATTCCAGGTTTTACTTCTACAGCTGATATTTTCATTTACTTAAATTTTTTAATTGCAATTTCAGGTTTTAGAAACGGGTTATTCCAAATAACACTGGATATTGCAATATAATTCGCACCAGCTTTAATTAAATTTTTATAATTTTTTTCATTAATTCCACCAATTGCAACTATTGGTTTTTTTATATTTTTTTTTGCCCAATTTAATATTTTTAAGTTTGCTTTTTTTGCGTTTGGTTTTAATTTTGAATTAAAAAAAGAACCAAAAGCTACATATGATGCTTTATCTTTTAAAGCTTGAAGAGCTAATGCTTTTGAATTGTGGCACGTAACACCAATAATTTTATTTTTTAGATTTTTCTTGGCAGAATGAATATTCTCATCTGATTGTCCTAGATGGCAACCATCAGAACTTACTTTTTTGGCAATTTTATAACTATCATTAATTAAAAATTTAACTTTAAATTTTTTAGTTATTGGCTTTATTTTTTTTGCTATTTTTATTATTTGATTTTTATTATTATTTTTTAACCTTAATTGAAAAAAGATACTGTTTAGATGATAAAACTTTTTTCTAAATCTATAAAAAAATTTGGATAAATTTTATTTGGAGATATTAAGTATACTATTCTCTTTAAGCTTCTAGACTTTGAGACCATTCGCCTTTTGATGCTAAGCCATTCATTTTTGCTCTATGATTAAAAACGTTATGAATTGCTTTTTTATCAGACATTTCTTTTGCCCATGTTTTAAGAGCGCTTTGCTGAAGAGCTCTACCATAAGAAAAAGTAATTAAAAAATTAGTATCATTAATTTTGTTTATTTCATCTAGGTTTTTAGTAGCTTCTTGTTCAGTTTGGCCACCTGATAAAAAAGCAATGCCAGGTACATCGCTAGGAACATTTTTTTTTAAACAGTCTAAAGTTTTTTTTGCGATTTCTTCTGATGAAGCTTTATTTTTACAAGTAGATCCTGAAATCACCATATTAGGTTTTAACACAGTTCCTTTTAAAGAAACTTTATGAATAGCAAGTTCATTATAACACTCATTTAAAACATCCGTTGTTGCTTTATAACAAGCATCAATATCATGATCTCCATCCATTAAAACTTCAGGTTCAACTATTGGAACCATGTTAGCTTCTTGCACAAGCGCAGCATATCTTGCTAGTGCATGAGCATTTGATTTTATACTTTGAACTGAAGGATAATTTTTTCCAATATTATAAACGGCTCTCCATTTTGTAAATCTTGCACCAAGTTTGTAATACTCAGCTAATCTTTCTCTTAAACCATCTAGACCTTCGGTAACCGTTTCTTCAGGAGATCCAGCTATTTTTTTTGCTCCTTTATCTACTTTTATTCCAACCACTGAGTCATTCTTAGTAATTAATTCTGGAATTGAAATACCTAAACTTGTTTTTTGTCTTATAGTTTCATCAAATAATATTACTCCACCAATATAATTTTTCATTGCATCAGAGGAAAAAAGAGTTTCTCTAAAATTTAATCTATTTGCTTCTAAAGACTCAACTCCAACACTTTTAAGTCTTTTATCCATTGTGCCTGTACTTTCATCAGCTGCTAAAATGCCTTTACCTTTGGCACACATTTTTTTGCTATATCTTCTAAGCTCATGAACAATTATTTATTTTAAAACACTTAGGCCAGGCAAGTCTTTTCCTTCCAGATATTCTAGAAAAGCTCCACCTGCTGTTGATAAGTGAGTAAATGTTAATTTATATCCACTCTTATTAATTGCGGAGACTGTATCACCACCACCAAGAACTGAAATTAATGATTTATTAGTAGTGTTCTCTGAAATCTTTTGAGCAATAGCATTCGTGCCAATTGCAAATTTTTTATTTTCAAAAAAACCTGCGGGTCCATTCCACATTACCGTATTAGATTGATCTATTATTTCTTCAATTAATTTTACAGTTTTAGGCCCAATATCTAAAATAATATCATCTTTTTTTATCGAGTCTTTATCTTTTGTTTGAGGCTCTCCCTCAAAACTTAAAGAAGTAAGGCAATCTTCAGGAATAATTATTTTACAATTATTATTTTTTGCATCTTGATAAATTTTTTCAATTATTTTCCCTGAGTTATCTTCAACTAGTGATTTTCCTATTTCAAAACCTTTGTAGGCTAAAAAATTATTAGCCATTGCACCAACGATAATAATGTTATTCGATTTTTTTATAAGGTTAGAAATAACTCCAATTTTAGTAGAAACTTTCGAGCCTCCAATAATGCAAGTAACAGGATCTTTTTTATTTTTTATAACCATATCAATTGCAGTTATCTCCTTTTGAAGTAGAGGTCCTGCAAATGAATTTTTAATGTGTTTAGTTATATTATAAATCGAAGCTTGTTTACGATGAGAGCACGAAAATGCATCATTGATATATATTTCTGCTAATTCACCTAATTTTTTAGAAAAATTATCATCATTTTCAGTTTCCTCCTTAAAAAACCTTATGTTTTCAATTAAAATTATTTCTCCTTCATTTAAATAAGAACACTTTGATTTCAATTCATCGTTAATTTCTCCAGTAAAAAAATAAGTGTTTACAGTTAATTTTTCTTTTAAGTATTTGTAAATTGGCAACAAAGATAAATTTGAGTCTTTAATACCCTTGGGTCTTCCAAGATGTGATAAAATAATTAATTTTGATTTTCTATCTGCCAGTTCTTTTATGAAAGGTAATATTTGATCAATTCTTGTGTGATCTTGAATTATTTTATCTTTAAGGGGAACGTTTAAATCTAATCTTAGAAGAATTGTTTTACCTTTGATGTCTAAGTTTTTAGGAAAATATTTAATTCCTGACATTACAGATTTAATTATTATCTAACTAACTTTTTAGCAAGTGCTACTATCTTATCACTCGTTAAATCAAAGTGTTCGTAAACTTCCTTGTATGGACCGCTTTCACCAAAAGAATTTATACCCATATTATTTTTGGAATATTTTTCCCAACCCATAACACTTCCAGCTTCAATCGTAATTACGGGAATATCTTTTTGAATAATTTCATTTTTAAATTGGTTATTTTGTTGATCGAATAATTCTTGGCAAGGCATTGAGACAACTTTTGAGTCTATGTTGCTTTCTTTTAATTTTTTTTGTGCCTCTAACGCTATTTCAACTTCTGAACCTGAAGCAATTAATGTGATTTTATTATTTTGCGAAGTTGCATTTACAACATATGCACCAAGTTCACATTTATTATCTTTTGTTAATGATGGATTTACGTATGGTAATTTTTGCCTAGATAAAACTATCGCGCTTGGAGTTTTTTTACTTTTCAAAGCAATCTGCCAACACTCTAATGTTTCATTAATATCAGCAGGTCTAAATACATTTAAATTTGGTATTGCTCTTAATCCAGCAAGTTGTTCGATAGGTTGATGTGTTGGACCGTCTTCACCAAGACCTATGGAGTCATGTGAGAAGTTATAAATTACTTTTAAACCCATCAAAGCAGATAATCTTATGGATGGTTTGCAATAATCAGAAAAAATTAAAAATGTTCCACCATAAGGAATAATCCCTCCATAAAGCGCTAATCCATTCATTGCGGCAGCCATTCCATGTTCTCTAATACCGTAATGAATATAATTTCCATTAAAATCTTTTGCTGAGATTACTTTTGAATTTTTTGTTTTTGTATTATTTGAACCACTTAAGTCAGCTGATCCACCAACTAATTCAGACAGAAAAGGGGTAATAGACTCAATAGTCATTGAAGAACATTCTCTCGTTGCTTTTGCAGGTTTTTCATTAAAATATTTATTTTTTTCTGAATTAATTAATTTATCTATTTTTATTTAAATTTTATTAGATAACATTGCCTCAAGACTATTTTTTACTTTTAAATTTTTCGATAAAAGTTTATTCCAATTATTTTCTAAATTTGTTCCTTTTTTTCCGATATTTCTCCATTCATCTAGAATATCTTTTGGTATTTCAAAAGGGCTAGCATTCCATTTTAATTTCTTTCTAACCAAAGCTATTTCATCGTCTCCAAGAGGTGACCCATGCGATGAAGCTTTTCCAGATTTATTAGGCGAGCCAAATCCAATTATTGTTTTACAAGATATGATCTGTTGGTTTATTAGATTTCGATGCTTTCTTAATAGCAGAAGAAATTTGTTTATGATTGTGTCCATTTATTTCTAAAAAATTCCAACCATAAGCCTCAAATCTTTTTTTATAATTATCAGAAACACTTAATGATGTAGCTCCATCAATTGAAATTTTATTATTATCAAAAAAAACAATTAAGTTTTTTAATTTTAAATGGCCCGCTAAACTCATTGCTTCATGGCTTATTCCCTCCATTAAATCTCCATCACTAGCGATAACATAAGTTTTATGGTTGATGAATTTTGAGCCAAATTTCTTTCTAAATATTTCTTCACCAATTGCTAAACCAACGGAATTTCCTAAACCTTGACCAAGTGGACCTGTAGTAGTTTCAATTCCAGTATTTTTTTTATATTCCGGATGACCAGCACAAATAGAATTTAATTGTCTAAAGTTTTTAAGATCATTGATGGAAAAATTTTTATAACCAGTTAAATAAAGCAACGAGTAAAGCAGCATCGAGCCGTGACCAGCAGATAATATAAATCTATCTCTATTTGCCCAGCTTGGATTTAAAGGGTTAAACTTTAAGTGGTATTTAAATAGCACAGTTGCAACATCTGCCATACCCATAGGCATACCTGGGTGACCCGAATTAGCTTTTTGCACAGCATCAATAGACAAAAACCTCACTGCATTTGCTAGCTGATTTAAATTTGTAGTCAAAATTAAAAACCTTTGTAGATTTATTTTTATGAACTAATATTATGATTTAAATGACTAATTTAGCAAATAAAGAAAAAATTTAAATGAACTTATTGAAAAATTAAGCAATCTTTCAAATAGTTATTCACAAGATGAAACTTCAACTAAAAATTTAAAAAAAGAAAGAGACTCAGTATTGCTTGAAAAAGTTTAATTGAAAAAAAAAGAAATAATGAATTATTAATGGAGCATAAATATTTAAAGGATAAAATTCTTAAATTAGAACAAGAATTAAAGAAGAAAAATGAACTTCAGGATAAATTTAGTAGAGAAATAGACGAACTAAGTCAAGAAACAGAAGAATTAGTAGAAGAGATAGATAAATGGCAAATGTAAATATTAAATTTAACAACAAAGATTACCTGCTTTCCTGCGACGATGGCCAAGAAGAATCTTTAAAGAAATTAACAAGTTTCTTAGATAAAAAATATAACGAGTTAAAAAAAGATTTGGGTAATATTGGAGAGAATAAACTTTTATTAATTACAACAATTAAATTAGTAGATGATTTTTTTAATTTAAAACAGAAAGTAACTTCCCAAAAAAATAAATTAGATGATTTATCTAAAAAATTTCTAGAAATGAAATCTCTAGCAATAAAGTACAAAGACAATAAAGATATAGAGATAGAAGGTCTTAATAAAGATATAAACAAGTTTAAAAAAATGATCGATGAAAGTAATTCTATGTATGAGGCGATGTTAGATAAAACCACAAGATCATTGGAAAGTATTATTAAGAACACAGAGTCAAAATCTGATCTTCAATAATGCAAGAAAAAATTGCCCTTAGAAAAAAAGCTTTTCAGCAAAGAAAAAAAAGATATTTTGAAATTTCTTCTTCATTTTTTAATCCCATTCTTCCTGTAATAAAAAGATTTAGAAAAAATAATTTTGTAAACCTTTCTCTTTTTTATCCATCAAATTATGAGGTTAATATGCTTAAGCTTTTTGATTGTATAAAAAATCAAAATATTAAAACTTATCTTCCTATAATCAAATCAAACAATCAAATGGGATTTACTGAATGGAAAAGCCACGATCCTCTAATAGTTAATCAATTTGGATTATTAGAACCAGCAGTTATAAAAAAAATTTTAGTGCCCGATATAATTTTAGTTCCACTTTTAGCATTTGATCAGAAAAAAAATAGGCTTGGTTATGGTAAAGGTTTTTATGATAGATTTTTAAATAAATATTTAAAAAGTAAAAAAATGATTGCAATTGGCGTTGCATTTTCATTTCAAAAATATAATAAAGTTCCAGTATCTAATTCAGATATAAAGTTAGATTATATATTAACGGAAAAAGGCTTAATTCAATGAAAATATTAATTCTGGGCGATGTAATGGGAAATACCGGCAGAAAAGCTTTGGAGTATAATTTTAAAAAAATTACTACTGAAGATAAAATTGATTTTACTGTAGTTAATGGAGAAAATGCAGCAGAGGATGGGAAAAGGTATTACTAAAGAAATTGCAGATTCTTTTTTTCATTGTGGTGTGGATGTTATTACTTCAGGTAACCATATTTGGGATAAAGGTGAAACACCTGAATACATTTCAAATGAACAAAGATTATTAAGACCTGAAAATTTAGCAGAAGGATCACCTGGATCTGGACATGGTATATTTATGACAAAGGATAAAAAATATAAAGTTGGTGTTATAAATTTAATGGGGAATGTTTTTATGAAAAAAACAGAAGATTTATTTTCTGCAGCTAAAAATTTACAAAACAAAATAAAATTAAAAGAGGATGCAGATTTTATAATTGTGGATCTTCACGGTGAAATTACTAGTGAAAAGATGGCTATGGGTCATTTTTACGATGGAAAAGCTACAGCTAGTCGTTGGTACACATACCCACGTTCCAACTGCTGACACAAGAATTCTTGATCATGGAACAGCTTATCAAACTGACATTGGAATGTGTGGAGATTATAATTCTGTAATTGGAATGAACAAAGAAAATTCAATTAAGAAATTTTTAAAAGATGAAAATGCGCAAAGACATTTTCCATCAGAAGGAAAATCAACATTTTCAGGTATTATAATTGAAGCAGATAAAAAAACAGGTTTAGCTAAAAATTGAAAGATTTATACATGGAGGAGTTTTAACTCATTAGTTTATGGCAGGTCATTCGCATTGGGCTGGAATAAAGCATAAAAAAGGAAAGCAAGATAAAGAGCGATCTAAAATTTTTGCTAAATTATCTAGAGAAATAACAGTTGCAGCAAAACTTGGAGCAAAAGATCCTGATAGTAATCCAAGATTAAGAGCTGCCATTCAAGCATCAAGGCAAGCTAATATGCCAAAAGATAATATTACTCGTGCAATTAGTAAAGTCTGAAATAGACGTAAATAAAAATTATGAAAGCTTAAGATATGAAGGTTTTGGACCCACAACAATGTATTAATGATAATTGAGACTTTAACTGATAATAAAAATAGAATCAGCTTCAAACATTAGAACGATTTTACAAAAAAGTGGTGGAAGACTTAGGTGAAACGGGTTCTACTTCTCATTATTTTTTAATTGTGGTGTTATGCATATTCTAAAGATAAAATATCTGAGGATAAGATTTTTGAGCTTTCAATTAATGCAGGCGCTAAAGACTGCGTAAGCAACAATGATTATCATGAGATTATTACTGAAAGAGAGGATTTTTATAAAGTAAAAAGTGAAATTGAAAAGAGCGTAGATGTTTTATTCATTCTGGGGTCGAATGGAGACCTCACTTAATTGCTTAGATATTTCAAAAGAACAAAGTAATGATGTTATAAAAATGCTTGAAACTCTTGAAGAAGATGATGATGTACAAAATACTTTTGTAAATTGTAATCTCTTAACTGAATAAACTATGATTATAATTGGCATTGATCCAGGTTTGAGTGGCGGTATTGCTGTTTTAGATAATAATAAAGTACTTGAGCTGTTTGATATGCCAGTGATGTCAGATGGTAAAAAAAAATAAAAAACAGTTAAATAGCGCTTTGTTAGCTAAATTAATCAAAGAAAAATCATCAAAATCTAGTGAGTCAGCTGTGATAGTAGAACAGGTTAATGCTATGCCAGGTCAAGGAGTTACAAGTATGTTTAATTTTGGTCAAACATTTGGAGCTATTAAAGGAATATGTGCAACTTTAGAATTACCAATTTTTTTTGTTAGACCATCTAAATGGAAGAAACATTTTGAATTAATTAACAGTTCGAAAGATGCTAGTAGAACAAAAGCAATAGAGATGTATCCTCATTTAGCTGAAAAACTTTCAAAAAAAAAAGATGTAAATAAATCTGATGCGATTCTTATTGCAAGATTTTATTGTGAGACAAGATTAAAAGAAGAAAGTTAAAACTAATTAAATTACCTTAAATTGTTGTTTAAATAGCCCAATTGATGACACATTCTCTAAGTACTTCAATTAGCAACATATGGAACAACAAATTGCAGCACAAGTAGTAGGCTTAGGTGGAGCAACAGATTTTTCAATTTGGCAATTATTTTTACGAGCTGACTTTGTCGTTAAGTTTGTAATTATTCTTTTATTAGCTAGTTCTGTTTATTCTTGGGCTTTAATTTTTGAAAAGTTTAGACTTTTTAAAAAGATAAACCAATCAACTTCTGATTTCGAAGAAAAATTTTGGAAATCCAAATCTGCTGAAAGTTTAAACAATAGTTTACCTAACGATATCGAAGATCCACTTGCTAAAATTTTTAAGCAAGCAATGGTAGAGCTAATTAAGTCAAAATCTAAACCTAACGCAATTCAAGCCGCAAGAGTCGAGAGAACTTTAGAAATCTCAACAGATACTGCTCTAAAAGAAATTCAGAAAAATTTTACTTTTCTTGCAACAGTTGGATCAACAGCCCCTTTTATTGGATTGTTTGGAACTGTTTGGGGAATTATGAATTCTTTTCAATCAATTGCTATTTCTCGGAACACAAGTTTAGCAATCGTTGCTCCAGGAATTGCCGAGGCTTTATTTGCTACAGCTTTAGGATTATTAGCAGCTATTCCAGCAGTAGTTGCTTATAATAAATTTAATAGCGACTCTACTAAATACGCAGCGCGAATTGATAATTTTTGTAAAAAGTTTTTATCAATCATTTAAAAAAATATTATGGCTTTTAAATTAAATCGTTCACGACATAATGAACCGATGAGCGAGATAAATGTTACTCCATTTGTTGATGTAATGTTAGTGCTTTTAATTATTTTTATGGTTACAGCACCTTTGCTAACCGTGGGCGTCCAAGTTGATCTTCCAGAGTCTTCCGCAGATTCATTACCTGACGATCAAGAACCATTAACAGTAACGATTAATTCAAAAGGTGAAATTTTTGTACAAGAGAGTCAAGTTTCTTCAGAAAAATTAATTCCAAAATTATTAGCAATTGCAAAAAATAGAACTGATACAAGAATTTATGTAAGGGGAGACAAAAACATTAATTATGGAAGAGTACTAGAGGTTATGGGTACTTTATCTGGCTCTGGTTTTTCAAAAGTAGCTTTAATTTCAGAGCCGTATAAGAATTAAATGAAAAATGACCAGAAGTTTAATTTATTCAATTTCTTTTCATGTTGTTATGATTGCTTTAACGGTTTTAAGTCTTCCATTTATGATCAGACAACCTGTTGATCTTCCTCCAATTATTTCAGTAGAATTAATTCAGATTTCTGACAAAACAAATATACCTTATGCTCCAAAAGCTAGAAAAGTAATTGAGAAGGTTAAAGAGGAGGAAAAAAGAGTTGTTTCTGAGCAAGCTCCTCCAGCAGCTAAAGAAAAAGAAAAACCAGACAGAATTCCACTACCAAAGAAACAAGATGAAAAAAAAGAACTTATAGAAAAAAAACAAAACCCAGAAGAAGTAAAACCTGAAATTCGTCAAGCATCTGAATTTGAAAAAAAAGAAATTATCGACACAAATCAAATTGCTGCATTGATAGATAAAGCAAAAGAAGAGACCGCTAAAGTTGAAAAAAAAGACAATAAACTTACACAAAGTAGTGTAAAAAACTCTTTTGCAACTGGTTTAACTTTATCTGAAGAAGATGCGCTTAGAGCTCAAATATTTGGTTGTTGGACTGTTCCTTTAGGTTTACCTTATGATGATGATTTATTGGTTAGAATTAAATTAGAACTTAAACAAGATGGTACAATTAGTAGATCTGAAATATTAGATCATGAGAGAATGAATAGACCTGGTCAAAAATTTTATAAGGTATTAGCAGAAAGTGCATTGCGTGCTGTAAGAATTTGCCAACCACTTAAAGTGCCTACAACTGGTTATGAAAAATGGAAAAATATACAATTGAATTTTAACCCAACTGAAATGTTAAAAGGATAATGCAATTAATGAAAAAAATTATATTTATTCTGTCTATATTTTTAAATTTCAACTACGCTTTTGCCTTAATTGAAGTTGATATTACGAGAGGTAATTTAGATCCTCTTCCTATAGCAGTTTCACCGTTACATGTTGATGTTCAGTCTGAAGAAATAAGTAATATTAAAGTTAAGGAGTTAGGAAGTTTAATATCTTCAGTGATTGAAAATAATTTTAAGTCCACAGGTCTTTTTAATCCATTAAATAAAGACGCATTTATACAAAAGCCAGATATTGCACATTTAAAACCTAGATTTGAAGACTGGAGTTTAATTACGGCACAAGCATTAATTACTGGCAAGCTTTTAGTTAAAGACAATAAACTTAAAGTAGAGTTTAGACTTTGGGATGTTGCAGCAGCTAAAGAAATGATCGCGTTAGCTTTCACCACAACGCCAGCAAACTGGAGAAGAGTAGCCCATATTATTTCAGATAAAATTTATGAGAGACTTACAGGTGAGTCAGGTTATTTTGATACAAGAGTGATTTATGTAAGTGAAGCAGGACCTAAAGATCAAAGGGTTAAAAAGTTAGCCATCATGGATCAAGATGGAGAAAATGTAAAATATTTAACGCTTGGAAATGAACTTGTTTTAACTCCAAGATTTAATCCAGCGAACCAACTAGTGACTTATCTTTCCTACTTTAGAAATTTACCTAGAGTATATTTGTTAGATATTGAAACAGGAATCCAGGAAGTTGTTGGTAATTTTCCCGGTATGACATTTGCGCCAAGATTTTCACCTGACGGAAAAAAAATAATTATGAGTTTTGCTAAAGATGGAAACTCAGACATTTATACAATGGATTTAGAAAGTAGAGTTGTAGAAAAAATTACTGATCATTCAGCAATAGATACTTCACCATCTTATTCACCAGATGGAAAATATATTTGTTTTAATTCTGACAGAAGTGGTCTTCAGCAAATTTATACAATGAATAGTGATGGAACTAATGTAAAAAGAATTAGTTTTGGTGATGGTATTTACGGAACTCCTGTTTGGTCTCCAAGAGGAGACTTGATTGCATTTACAAAAGTAAGAGCAGGAAGATTTTATATTGGAGTAATGAGAACTGATGGAACTGGTGAGAGATTATTAACTGAAAATTTTTATCAAGAAGCACCATCATGGTCTCCAAATGGAAGATTGTTAATTTTTTACAGAGAGACTAAATCTGGAAAAGGCGGAGAGGGCTTTTCTGCAAAACTATGGTCTATAGATATTACTGGATATAATGAGAGACAAATTAAAACTGAGACGGATGCATCAGACCCAAGTTGGTCTAATCTACTAACTAAATAAAGAAAATTAAGGAATTTTATGTAATTTAGACTTGAATTAATTAACAAAATTTGAAATAAAATCATCAACCACAACAAAAGGTAATTAAAAATGAAATTTAATAAAAAAATAAGTAATTTATTATTAGTATTATTTGCAACTTTAGCATTATCAGCTTGTTCAACAGCTAAAAAAGCTTCAACTGTAGGAACAACTGGCGATGTTTACACTGGAACAGATACAGTTGAATATTTAGCTCCAGGAGTAAAAGACAGAGTATTTTTTGCGACAAACAAATCTGACTTAACAACTGCTTCAAGAGACACTCTAAGAAAACAAGCAGAATATTTAAGAAAAAATAAAGACCTTAATGTAGTTTTAGAAGGTCACGCTGACGAAAGAGGAACAAGAGAATATAACTTGGCCTTAGGTGAGCGAAGAGCTAACGCAGCTAAAGACTATTTAATGACATATGGAATTTCAGGAAAAAGAATTTCAGTAATTAGTTACGGAAAAGAAAGACCTGTAAATTCTGCTTCGACACCATTAGCTTGGTCTCAAAATCGAAGAGCTGTAACAGTTAAAGCTAAATAATTATTTAAAGTATTAAAAGAATTTAGACCTCACGAATTGAATTCGTGAGGTCTTTTTTTTGCCATGATATCAAAATAAAAAGAATCAATGAATGCACTAAAACTTAAGTTAAAAAAGTTTTTTTTATTTTTTATTATTCTATTTATACCAACTTTTTTAATTGCAGATGAAAAAGTTGATGCAATTGTTGATCAGCTACAAATTATAACTCAAGATTTAAAAACTTTAGAGAAAGCAGTTTATAAATCTGCAGATCTAACAAGCGCAACCACTTTGACTTCATCTGATGGTTTAAACGAAGATGTGCTTACAAGGCATTTATTAAAATTAAATGAAATAGAAGATGAATTTAGAAAATTAACCAATCGTTTTGAGGAAATTAATTTTAAATTAGATAAATTATCAAGTCGAGTAAGTAAAATTCAAGCTGATACTCAATTGAGGTTTTCAGATTTAGAATCGGTAAATACTAATACTGAGTTAGCAAATGCACCAACCACAACATCTATAAAAGAAAAAACCGAAACAAAGACTCAACAACTTCCAGGAACAAACAAAGCCCAAGATTTTGGAGCAGCACCTGCGTATGAAATGAATCCAAAAGAAACTGTGCAAGCTACTCAATCAATAGCAAGCACTGCAACTGTGGTTGCTGAAGACACAAAATCTAAAACTGCTTTGTTGCCTGATAAGTCTCCAAAAGAACAATATGATTTTGCATTAAGCTTTATGAAAGTAGGAGATTACGAAACAGCTGAATTAGCATTAAGGGAATTTATTGATAAAAATAAAACTGATGAATTAGCGGGTAGCGCTCAATATTGGTATGGTGAAACTTTTAGAATTAGACAACTTTATTCAGACGCAGCTACAGCTTATTTAGATGGTTATCAAAATTATCCAAAAAGTCCAAAAGCTCCAGAAAATCTTTTAAAACTTGGAACTACAATGGTTGAACTTGGAGAAAAAGACCAAGGTTGTAAAATGATAGTTGGATTAAAAAAACAATATCCTAAAGCTGCTCAGTCTGTGTTACAAAAAGCTCAATATGAGCAAAAAAGATTTAAGTGTTCAGAAGCTTAAAAGCTTAGATTCAAACAAAAAATTCATTCAAGTTTATCCTTATTTTAAAACTCAACTAAATAAATATTTAAAAAAAAATAATTTTCTAGTCGCTGTCTCTGGCGGCCCAGATAGCTTAGCACTTAGTGTTCTAAGCCAAAAATATGCAGCAGAAAATAACACAAAAGCTTTTTTTATTTTAGTTGATCATAAAATTAGAAAAAATTCATCAAGAGAAGCTTTGTGGGTACAAAAATTATTTAAAAGCAGAAGTATGAATTTAAAAATTATTAAGAATACACAAAAAATTAATAACAACATTCAAGCTGAGGCTAGAAAAGTTAGATATGAACTTTTGTCTAATTTTTGCTTAAAAAATAAAATTAAATTTATATTAACAGCTCATCACAGAGATGATCAGGTAGAAACATTTTTAATTAGATTATCAAGAGGGAGTGGAATTCAAGGGCTATCATCAATGGATAAAATTGTTAAATTAAATAACAAAGTTTCTGTTTTTAGGCCTCTGTTAGATTTAAAAAAAGAAGATTTAATCTCTATTTCTAAAAGCTATTTTGGCAAAGTTGTTAAAGATCCTAGCAATGAAGACAACAAGTATCTTAGAACAAAAATTAGAAGATTAGTAAAACATTTTGAGAAAAGTGGAATTGATTTAGATAGGGTAAATCATTCAATTAAAAATTTAGCTGCTTCAAGAGATATCTTAAACAGCTACATCCAAGGCATTGAGAAAAAATGTGTTTTAAAAAAGAAAAATCAGATTTTGATTAAACTAGAACCCTTTCTGGTAGAAAAACTAGAAGTCCAATTAAAAATTTTAGGAGATTGCATCAAAAAAACTTCAAAAGCATATTATCCTCCAAGAGCTAAAAAAGTTATCAACTTATTAGACAATATTAGGTCTAAGTCATTATTAAAGGCAACGTTAGGAAATTGTTTGATTGAAAAAAAGGAAAAGAACTTAATAATTAGAAAAGAGCACTTAAATTAGCAAAATTTATTAATATTTAAACCAATTTGCCATATTTGCTGCCTAATTTTTTTCCATATATACTTGCTATATAAAATAAAATACTTATTTATTAATTATGAATTTTAAAAACTTAGTCATGTGGGGAATCATAGTCCTTCTTTCAGTTGGACTTTTTAATATGTTTCAGAACCCTGCTAAGATGGGTCTGTCAAACTCTAAAGTTTCATTTTCAAATTTTATGTCAGAAGTTGAGAACGGTAGAGTGGTTGAAGTTGAAATTCAGGGAAGTAATATTTCAGGAACTTTAACTGACGGTACTAAGTTTACTACTTATTCACCAAACTATCCAAACCTAGTTGAAAAATTAAATGACAAAGGAGTAAGCATTGTTGCTTCTCCGTTAGAAGAAAAAATGCCATCCCTTTTAGGAATATTGTTATCATGGTTTCCTATGTTGTTGCTTATTGGTGTTTGGGTTTTCTTTATGCGTCAGATGCAAGGCGGTAAAGGTGGAGCTATGGGTTTTGGTAAATCCAAAGCAAAGCTTTTGACTGAAGCTCAAGGCAAAGTAACATTTAATGATGTTGCAGGAGTTGAAGAGGCAAAAGAAGAAGTTGAGGAAATAGTTGAATTTTTAAAAGATCCAAAAAAATTTAGTCGTCTAGGAGGAAAAATTCCTAAAGGCGCTTTATTAATAGGCCCCCCAGGAACAGGTAAAACTCTTTTAGCAAAAGCAATTGCAGGAGAGGCAAATGTTCCGTTCTTTTCAATCTCGGGTTCAGACTTTGTAGAGATGTTTGTAGGAGTTGGAGCTTCAAGAGTTAGAGATATGTTTGAACAAGGAAAAAAACACTCACCTTGTATTATTTTTATCGATGAGATTGATGCAGTTGGTAGAAGTAGAGGAGCTGGCTTAGGTGGAGGCAATGATGAAAGAGAACAAACATTAAACCAATTATTAGTTGAGATGGATGGTTTTGATACTAATGAAGGAATTATATTAATTGCAGCCACAAACAGACCTGATGTATTAGACCCAGCCTTATTAAGACCTGGTCGGTTTGATAGGCAGGTAGTTGTTGGCAATCCAGATATTTTAGGAAGAGAAGCTATCTTAAAAGTTCACATTAAAAAAATTAACGCAAGTCCAGATGTTAAATTAAGAACTATTGCAAGAGGTACTCCTGGTTTTTCAGGAGCTGATTTAGCAAATTTAGTTAACGAAGCTGCGTTACTAGCTGCTAGAAAAAATAAAAGAGTTGTAACTATGCCAGATATAGAAGAGGCTAAAGATAAAGTTATGATGGGCGCAGAGAGAAGATCAATGGTGATGTCAGAAGATGAGAAAAAATTAACTGCTTATCATGAAGGAGGGCATGCCATAGTTGCTTTAAATGAAAAAGTTTCTGATCCAATACATAAAGCTACAATTATTCCAAGAGGTAGAGCACTTGGTATGGTAATGAGATTACCTGAAAGAGATCAATTATCAGTAACAAGAGAAAAAATGTATTCAGATATTGCCGTAGCGATGGGAGGAAGAATTGCTGAAGAATTAATTTTTGGACATGATAAAGTTACATCAGGTGCTTCATCAGATATTGATATGGCTACAAAAATGGCAAAAAATATGGTTACAAAATATGGAATGAGTGCTGTTTTAGGACCATTAGCTTATGGAGAAAATGAAGAAGAAGTATTTTTAGGTAGATCAGTAACTAAGCAACAAAATATGTCAGAAGAAACTGCAAGAAAAGTTGACTCAGAAACTAAAAAAATTGTTGAGGCTGGTTATGCAAGAGCAAAACAAATTTTAACAGAAAAAATTGATGATTTGCACAAATTAGCAAAAGCTCTTTTAGTTTACGAAACTTTAACAGGTGATGAAATAAGAGATTTAATTCTAAAAAATGTACAGCCAAAAAAATTAACTGAATACGATGACGATAAAGATGATAAAGAGAGTTCAGCTTTAGATTCCTTAGGCTTAAAACCGAAGCCTGCTCTTTAAAATCCTCCAATGAGAAAATATTACACGAGACCGTGTAATTTTAGTTATGGTAATTTAGCCAAAAATCTTATCAAAAAAAAGTTAGCTTTACCTCTTTGTGGTAATAAAAATATAGCTTTTGATCAAATTGAAATTTTATCTCGTTCAGAAAAATCAAAATTAATTAATATAAAAAATATTTCAAAGTTAAAAAAAAATATAAGAAAAATAGTTTTAAAAGATCTAAAAAAAATCCTATCTACAAGACAAAAATTAAACTCAAATCTTAATTTTCAAAATCCATTAATTATGGGTGTCCTTAATTTAACACCTGATAGCTTTTCTGATGGAGGAGTGTTTAATAAAGATAAAAAAGCTTTAATTCATATTAAGCAAATGATTAATGCTGGCGCTGACATAATAGATGTTGGAGGCGAGTCAACTAGACCTGGTTCTATCGACGTTCATCCATTAAAAGAATGGCAAAGAATAAAAAAAATAGTTATTAATTTTAAAAAAAAATTTCCAAAAATATTTCTTTCAGTTGATACAAGAAAGTCTGAGGTTATGGAAAAGTCAATAAAAAGCAAAGTTGATTTGATTAATGATGTTTCTGGATTTGAGTTTGATAGTTCAGCCATTGAAAAAACTAAAAATTTTAATGGATGGAAAGTATTACACCATATGCAAGGGACACCTAATACAATGCAAATTAATCCAAAATATAAAAATGTTTTATTAGATATTTATGATTATTTTGAAAAAAAATTAAATACTGATTTTAAAAAATTTAAAAATAAAAAATTTATTCTTGATCCTGGAATTGGTTTTGGAAAAAAATTGAAACATAATTTGATATTAATGAATAAAATTTCTTTATTTCATTCTTTAGGTTTTCCAATATTAATAGGTACTTCTCGTAAAAGATTTATTAATCAAATATCAGGAATTTATGATACCAAAGAAAGAATTGGCGGAACGTTAGCATCTGTTTTATATACGTTAATGCAAGGTATACAAATTTTTAGAGTTCATAATGTAAGCGAAGTAAAGCAAGGAATTTTAGTATTTAATAAAATAATTTCTAATTAATGAGTAAAAAATATTTTGGCACAGACGGCATTAGAGGAACTGTTAATCAGGGTCATATTAACGGTGAAAGATTTTTTAAATTTGGTTTAGCAGCTGGTACTTATTTTTATAATCAAAAAAAAGCAAAACAGACAGCCATCATAGCAAAAGATACGAGGTTATCAGGTTACACCTTAGAGCCAGCGTTAGTTTCAGGATTGGCTTCGGCAGGTATGCATGTTTTTACATTAGGACCTCTACCCACAAATGGATTAGCAATGCTTACAAAAAGAATGAAAGCAAATCTAGGAATTATGATCACTGCATCTCATAATCCTTTTTTTGATAATGGATTAAAATTATTTGGCCCAGATGGTTTAAAGCTTTCAGACAAAATAGAAAAAAAAATTGAGCAAATTATTGATTCAAAAACTTCTATTCATTTATCAAAACCTAATACATTGGGAAGAGTTAAAAGATTAGAGGATGCTAATGAAAATTATATAAAAATTCTTAAAAGCAACTTTCCAAAAAACTTTAATTTAAAAGGTCTTAAAATTGTTTTAGATTGTGCTAATGGTGCTGGCTATAAAGCTGGACCAAATCTTTTTAAATCTTTAGGTGCAAAAGTTATTTCAATTGGAGTTGAGCCAAATGGGTTAAATATAAATGATCGTTGTGGTTCGACTTATCCAAGCAAACTGAGCAAAGCGGTTAAAAGATATAAAGCTGACATTGGTATAGCTTTAGATGGCGATGCAGATAGAATAATTTTATGTGACGAAAAAGGTAAGATCATTGATGGAGATCAAATTATAGCAATGCTTGCAAAAAGATGGAAAAAAAAGAAACTTCTAAAAGGTGGGGTTGTAGGAACTTTAATGTCTAATTATGGTTTAGAACAATTTTTTAAATCAGAAAAAATAAAATTTGTAAGAGCCAATGTTGGCGATCGTTATGTTAAAGAAAAAATGAAAGCAAATAATTTTAACTTAGGCGGCGAACAATCTGGTCATATTATTTTAGGAAAATTTGCAACAACAGGTGATGGCTTATTAGTTGCCTTAGAAGTATTGTTCTCACTCAGAAAAAAAGTTAAAGCAAGTCAACTTTTTAATGTTTTTAGAGCTATCCCGCAAATTTTAGAAAATGTTATAGTGAAGGATAAAAATATTATTTCTTCACCAAAAACAAAAGCAGCGATTAAAAAAGCTGAAAAATTAATTAAAAATAATGGAAGGCTTTTAATTAGAAAATCAGGAACAGAACCAAAAATTAGAGTCATGGGTGAGTCTGATAATCGATTGCTATTATTAAAATGTATTCAAATTATAAAACAATCAATTAAATAACTTGAAACCAAGATCTAAAGTTTTAATCATTGCAGGCTCGGACTCTTCAGGTGGAGCTGGTATTCAAGCTGACATCAAGACTGTTACATCGCTTGGTTCTTATGCTATGACTGCAATTACTGCAGTAACGTCTCAAAATACAACAGGCGTTCAATCTATAACAGCTATTCCTCCAAAAGAAATATTAAAACAAATAGTTTTTACTTGCAGCGATATTAAACCAAGCTCGGTTAAAATCGGCATGCTTCATTCAACTGCGGTAATTAACTCTGTGATGAAAGCTTTAAATATAATTAAAATTAAAAAAGTAATACTTGATCCTGTTATGGTTGCAAAAGGTGGTGCAAGATTAATTAACAACGAAGCGATCAAATTATTAAGATCTAAGCTAATTAAAAAAACTTTTTTGATAACTCCAAACATTCCAGAAGCTGAAATATTAACTAATCTCAAAATTAAAAATAAAAATCATATGATTGAAGCTGCCCAAAAATTATTAAAATTAGGAGCAAAGAATGTTTTAATTAAAGGAGGACATATGAATTCAAAGATAATGCACGATATCTTAGTAAATAAGCAACAAATTAAAATTTTTAAAAATAAAAAAATTAAAACAAAAAATACACACGGAACTGGCTGCACATTATCAAGCGCAATCGCTACTTATTTATCATGTGGAAAACTATTAAATAAAGCCTGTGAGCTAGGAATTAAATATGTTAACGAAGCAATTAGATCTGACCTTAAAATAGGAAGAGGTCATGGTCCAATTAATCATTTAAACACAATAACTATTAAAAAAAGATTTAGATAATGAGAAATGTTGCAGTTGTAGGTTCTCAATGGGGAGACGAAGGAAAAGGGAAAAATTGTAGACTGGTTATCTGATCAGGCAGATGTGGTTATTCGTTTTCAAGGAGGCCATAATGCAGGTCACACACTTGTAATTGACGGTAAAGTTTTTAAATTAAGATTGCTTCCTTCTGGAATTGTTAGAGACGGTAAAATTTCTATTTTAGGAAATGGCGTAGTCATAGATCCTTGGGCATTACTTGAAGAAATAAAAGAAATTAAAAAACAAGGAATTAATGTAACACCAGAAAATTTTATGATTTCAGAGTCTGCTTCATTAATTCTTCCGTTTCATAGAGAGATGGATGAGATTAGGGAAGATGCAGCAGGTTCAAAAAAAATAGGCACTACAAGACGAGGAATTGGTCCATGTTATGAAGATAAGATTGGAAGACGTTCAATTCGTGTTATGGATTTGAGGTCAGAATCAAATTTAGATAACCGATTAGACAATGTGCTTTTGCATCATAATGCTATCAGAAGAGGGCTCAAAAAAAAGATTTTTAAAAAAAAAAGAATTAAAAGAAGAATTATTAAAAATTGCACCTAGCATATTAAAGTTTGCTCAACCTGTTTGGTTAAAAATAGATGAATTTAGAAAAAAAAGAAAAAAAATTTTATTTGAAGGTGCTCAAGGAATACTTTTAGATGTAGATCATGGTACTTATCCTTTTGTTACTTCTTCAAATACAGTTCCTGCAATGGCTGCTACTGGTACTGGTTGTGGACCAGATACTATTGGTTACGTACTTGGAATTACCAAAGCCTACACAACTCGAGTAGGTAGTGGACCGTTTCCCACAGAGTTAACTGATGATATTGGTGAGCTACTTGGAAAAAGAGGACATGAGTTTGGAACGGTAACTGCAAGAAAGAGAAGATGCGGCTGGTTCGATGGAGTTTTAGTAAGACAAACAATTAAATTATCTGGAATAACTGGTGTAGCTTTAACTAAATTAGATGTTTTAGATGAATTAGATGAGATTAAAGTTTGTGTTCAGTACGAACTTAATGGCACAAAGTTAGATTATCTTCCCGCAGCATCAGAAGATCAATTTAATATCAAACCAATATATAAAACTTTTCCTGGATGGAAATCTTCTACAAAAGGAATAAGAAATATAGAAGAATTGCCCGATAAAGCAAAAAATTACATTAATGCATTAGAAGATTTTATAGGTGCTAAAATCTCTAGTATATCTACTAGCCCCGAGCGTGAAGATACTATTTTAATTGAAGACCCTTTTAAAGTTTAGTTAGCTGGCAATAAATTTTTTGATTTACTTGAATTAATCATAGACTTTTGTAACTTTTCAAAAGCTTTTGTTTCTATTTGACGAATTCTTTCTCTGCTAATTTTATATTTTTTACTTAGTTCTTCTAGGGTAGCTGGATTTTCTGATAATCGTCTTGCTTGTAAAATTTCTTTTTCTCTTTCATTCAAAATCTGCATTGCTTCATACAGCAATTCTTTTTTATCATCATACTCTTGTTTTTGAGATACTATAAGTTCTTGATCCAATTGATCATCTACTAACCAATCTTGCCATTCATCTGTTTCACCTGCTTTGATGGGAGCGTTCAATGATTTTTCATGGCCCATAAGCCTTCTATTCATATTAATAACTTCTTGTGAAGTCTACATCTAATCTTTTTGATATCTCAGTAACTTGCTCATCTCGTAAATCACCCTCTTGATTTGGTGCAATTTGATTTTTTAATTTTTTTAAATTAAAAAAAAGTTTTTTTTGAGCAGTTGTTGTTCCCATTTTAACTAGGCTCCAAGACTTTAGTACATATTCTTGAATTGCAGCTTTGATCCACCACATTGCATAAGTTGCAAGCCTAAAGCCTCTATCTGGGTCAAATTTTTTTACAGCTTGCATCAGGCCTATGTTTCCTTCAGAAATTAATTCATTTACTGGAAGACCATATCCTCTGTAACCCATAGCAATTTTAGCTACTAATCTTAAATGGCTAGTAACAAGTTTATGAGCAGCTTTTAGATTTCCTCTTTCTTTCCAATTTTTTGCTAACATGTATTCTTCCTCTGCATCCAGCATGGGGAATTTTTTTATTTGGGCTAAATATAAAGATAGCCCTCCAGCTGTAGGGATTGGTAGGTTAGTTATTTCAGCTTTATTACTCATGAATTGTTATCTATAGAAATATTCTGTCTTTTCAATGGCTCAATTTATTTAGTAAATTCAGTAATTTTTGAAAATCACTAGGTAGCTTAGACTCGAAACTTATATATTCCTTAGTAGTGGGATGAATAAAACCTAAACTTTTTGCGTGTAATGCTTGTCTATTAAGCAGTTTTAATTTTTCCATAAAGTCTTCATTAATTTTCTTAAATTTTATATTTTTTTTTCCATATTGTTTATCACCTAATAATGGATTTCCTTTATAAGTCATATGAACTCTTATTTGATGTGTTCTTCCTGTTTCAAGATCACACTCAATAAAACTAATTTTAGGAATATTTTTTAAATCATATACTTTAATTGTTGAGTAATTTGTAATAGCTCTTTTTCCTGATAATTCTAAAACAGACATGAGTTGTCTATTTTTTTTATTTCTGCCTATATTGGTTTCAATTCTCCCATTCAAAGGCCGAAGAACACCCCAAACTAATGCCTGATAAGTTCTAGTAATACTATGTTCACTAAATTGTTTTCCAAGGTCAGCATGTGTTTTATTATTTTTAGCCACAACTAAAAGACCACTTGTTTCTTTATCAATTCTATGAACTATCCCTGGTCTTGTATTACCATTTAAATCTGAAAGGTTATTTTTATATTTATATATTAAAGCATTAACCAAAGTCTCTGTGTAATTACCTGCACCTGGATGAACTACCATACCAGCAGGTTTGTTAATGACTAAAATATCTTTATCTTCATGAACAATATCTAGTTTAGTTTTATAAGGTTTAATCTTAATTTCTTGCTTTAGGTAATAAATTGATTTCAATATTATCATTAATTTTTAATTTTTTGGAAGGTGAGTTAATAATTATATTATTTATTTTTACTTGATTAAGTTCAATAATTTTTTTTAAATTTGATCTTGTTAATTCAGGTAATAGTTTAGTTAAAACGATGTCTAATCTTGAACCAGCATCTTCTTCAGTAATTAATAATTTAGTTGAGTTATCAGACATTTAAATTTAGATTATCATTATATGCGTTCGTAGCTCAACTGGATAGAGCGCCTGACTTCGGATCAGGAGGTTGAGGGTTCAAATCCTTCCGGGCGCACCAAAATTAGATAATCCAATTTGATAGTTTATCCTTGTTATTTTGAATATATTCAGGAAAATTTGAATCAATATTGATTTTTTTAAGTTCAAAACCTCTATTAAAAATATCAGTTCCTTGTAAAATTTTCTCTTGAATTTTTTTTTCATCAGTTATTTCAGAAGTATTAAATTCACCATGAGAATATGATTGTATTTTTTTAATAATATCTTGAGGCGTTTGCAAAAAAGAAAAATGCCAGCCACCATTAATAATCTGCATGTTTCGTTTGTCTATTCTCCAAAAAGGGTAATTTTTGAACTTGAGATCCCTTAATTTTTGCATTGAACTTATATTTTTTTTAAGTGTTATTTTTGACCCAATCCAATTGCTCTCATCAATATTCTGCAAGTTTAATTTGTACATAAACATCATTTGCGAAAATGCTGTAAATTTAGTTTTTGGACTTATTTGATCAATCTTACTTAGATCTGGTATTTCGTCAGAGTCGGATAAAATGATTAAATCATTAGAGTCTGCATCTTTAATTCCTTCTATTAAACTATTTCTTTGATGTTGTTCTATAGGAGACTCTCCTCCCGTATGCTTTTCAAAATCTTTCAATTTATCATAATCAGCGACAATATATTTAATTCTATCTTTAAATTTTGAAAAATTATTTATATTAAAATTTAATTTTTTTTCTGCACCCTGATGTGTTTTTGTTGACTCTGAGATTACAAAATAGTCAACTTGATTACTCAAGATATTCAATCTTAATTCAACCATATGGTCTTCATTAAAATATTGAAAGCAATCGTATATAGCCATTAATTCAAATAATAATCTTTAAGATTATTAATTTTATTTAAATTTTTAAAATTATTTTTATTTGCAATAACTTTTAATAAATCTATCTGTCCAAATATTATCATTAGACAAACAAATATATTCTCATTATTTTTTATTAATTTTATTCCTTCTGAGTTATTAAAATTAGGTATAAAAATCATATCCATTTCCGCTGGCACTCTTGTGGCATGTGAACCAATTCCTTTCCAATCTATTACAACGTAATTTAATTTATAGGCATAGTCTAATAACTCATTCCAAGTCGGAACATTTTTGTACATTGAGTGAATGTGTGCCTCTAATTTTATCAAAAGTGGTTTATAATTTCCCATACCTTTTAAAATTTCAAGTTCTGCACCTTGGGTATCAATTTTAAGGTAGTCGAGTTTGTATATATTTAAATCGCTGAGCGATTGATTTATTGTATTACATTTGATTTCAATTGTACTAGTTACATCATAATTTTTATAATTCTCGCTTTTAATATTATGCAGTTGAAACAAGTTATTATCAGGTTCATACATCGAAGAACTACCCAATCTATTTTCAAGAACATATATTTTTTTTTGAGTTTTTGAACTCCATAAACCATTATTAATTACATATTTATTTTTTCTTTTAAGTTTTTCTGCTTCATCTTGGATTGGTTCCACAAGAACAGGCTCAAAAAAATTATTATATTTTTTTGAAAAAAACTCATCTGAATTAAAACCACCTTGAGCGCCTACATCTAAGGCAATTATTTTTTTATCTTCTAGCAAAAATTTTATTAATTCTTCAAAATTTTGTTTATTATTAGAAAAATAACTTTTTTCTTCAAAGTAATTTGCTGCTCTTTTGTTTATTTTAAACGCAAAGAATAATTTATAGAGAAGTGGAAGTATTATTTTTGAAAAACTTTTTCCAAATTTTTCAATTATTTTATTCATTTTTTTGTAAATGTTGCCAATCCAATTTTTTTACCATCTATATTACATGATGAACAGTGCAGATGAGTTCTGTCAAAAATAAAAAGATCACCTAAATTCCATTTATAAATAAATTCAACCTCTAAACCTCTTAAATTATCCTTGGTTTCATGTTTTAAATACTTATTAAAATGATCCTCATCAAATGCTTTGTTGCCATATATTTTTAAATGATCAGATGATCTAACATTTTTACCTTTTTTGAAATTTTCAGGACTATTTTCCTTTAAATCATTTTCGTTATTTGTAAAATTTGTTGATGGTCCATAATATCTGTTTTTAAAAATAACTGTTTCTCCAAAATTACTCAAAGGAAGTAGAGTTTGTTTAAAAATTACATCTTTTAAATTAAATCCTGCATCAACATGTAAACCAATTGGATTAAAACTTTCTTGAAAAAGACCAAGACATTCTGTTCCATCTGGTTCATTCAAATTATCCATTTGAAAGTCACCAATTTCATTTTTAATTCGGTCTCTTAGAATTTTCTCGAGATCTTTTCCATAACCTGTAAGCCATCTTTTTTTTATTACTTTTTGCTTTAAATTATTAACTGTTATAGGAAGATCATTATATAGTTTTAAAAAAAGTTCTATTTCTTTAGAATTTAAGAAGTTCTTTATAATTTTTGGTTGACCTTCTAAACTTTTAATTTTTTCTAAATTTTCATGCATTTTACTTTTTATTCTCCAATATTAATTAAAGTTCCTTTAATTTTTGCTCCAAAGTAGGCTGCATAAAAAATAGCAACTCCAATAAAGAAATATATTAACGAAATAAACAACCCTTTTAAAATTGCAACATTATTTACAGTTTGATTTATTAAAATGTTTCTCATTTCTTCAAATATATGAACTAAAGGTAATATTTTTGCTATTATTTGAAGAAAATTTGGCAAAATTTCTATTGGATAATAAATACAGCCTAATGGAGCCAGAAAAAATAAACTTGCCCAAGCAATATTTTCAAATGATGGACCAAATCTAAGCAAACCTGCTGTTACCAAAAGCCCTAAACTTATTCCAAATATATAAAGAGCAATTAACAAGAAAAACAAAGGTATTCCTAATTTGAATATTGAAACGCCAAATAAAGGAATAGCCAAGAGTACAGCTGGAACCAAACCAATCATTGTTCTAAAGATTGCAGTCATAGTAAGCGCAGCTATTATTTCGCTGATTTTAATTGGAGCTATAAAAAGATTGGTAAAATTTCTACTCCAGATCTCCTCTAAAAACATCATATTATAGCTAATGCTAGATCTAAATAAAAAGTCATAAAGAATAGCTGCAGTTAAAATTACACCTACCGTATTATTGTAATAAGACGAACTAATAGTAAAAAATTTTGAAATAAATCCCCACAAAAAAACTTGAATAGATGGCCAATAAATTAAATCTAAGATTCTTGGAAAAGAACTTTTAATTAAGTAGATATGTCTAAGGCTTAAGCCATAAATTTTATGCCACCTCATTATTGCTCCTTGCAATTTTTAAAAACGTATCTTCAAGATTATCCCTGCCATGTCTGCTGATTAAATCTTTGCAGGTACCACGGTCAACAATCTGTCCTTCTTTCATCATAATTACACTATCGCACAATCTCTCAACTTCTTTCATGTTATGTGAAGCTAGAAGTATAGTGATTTCATTCTTAGTTTTATAAACCTCAATATAATTTCTCACAAAATCTCCAATATCTGGATCAAGACTTGCAGTAGGTTCATCTAGGAGCAAAACTTCAGGTTTATTAATTAGAGATTTTGCTAAAGAAACCCTATTTTTTTGACCTGATGATAATTCGCCTGTTTTTTTATATAAAAAATTATTTAAGTTTAATTCTTCAGATATTTCTTCAATTCTTTCTTTTAAATTCTTAACACCATACAATCGTCCATAAACTTCTAAATTTTGAATTACAGTTAATTTTTTTGGTAGTTCAATATAAGGAGATGCAAAATTCATTTTACTTAGTAGATCATTTCGATCTGAATTATCTATATTTTGATTATCAATAAGCACCTCACCATCTGTTGGAGTAATTAATCCTAGTATCATTCCGATTGATGTAGTTTTTCCACATCCATTAGGACCTAATAATCCCAATGTTTTATTTTTTTCCAAAGTAAAATTTATATTATTTACTGCAGTAAAATTTTTAAATTTTTTAGTTAAATTTTTAACTTCAATATTCATAATTATTTTGCTGCTCTTTTTAATCGATCGTTAATGGCAAGACCAAGTCCAGTTTTTGGAATAGAAGATACATGTATCATTTTATAATTCTTTTTTTTAATTAGTCTTAGCGTTTTGTATAAATTCTTTGCTGCTTCAGTTAAATTTGATTTTTTACTTAAATTAAAAGTATTCTTTAAATTTTTATATTTTTTTCCAAAGACAATAAATGCTTCATTTTTACTTGCTTGTTTTTGATTAAGTTTAATTGGAATACCTGGTGAGTAATGACGCTTTAGCATACCCGGAGATTTAATGCTTTTAGTTCCTTTTGAAACATTAATAGTTTTACCCAATCTTTTTGAGAGTTGAACAGGATTAATAAAGCCAGGTCTTAAAATTTTTGGAGTAGAGGTTAAATCTATAACAGTAGACTCAAGTCCTATTTTACAATTACCTCCATTTAAAATTAATTTTAAAGAACCTTTAAATTCCTCAGCAACATCTTTTGCTGAAACAGGACTAACCCTTGTTGATTTATTGGCACTTGGTATAGCTAATGGAAATTTTAAAGATTTTAATATTTTTCTTATGATTTTATTCTTAGGAAATCTAACCGCAACAGTTCTAAGATTTGCTGTAGCTAATTTTGATAATTTTGAGTTTTTATTTTTCTTAAGAACAAAGGTAATTGGACCAGGAGAAAAAGATTTATAAAGTTTAAAAAAATTATTATTAAGTTCGACATCATTTTTTAGCATTGTTAGATCAGGATAATGTATGATCAAAGGATTTTTTGTAGGTCTGCCTTTTAGTTTATAAATTTTTTTTACAGCTTTATTTGAGTAAGCATTTCCAGCTAAACCATAAACAGTTTCTGTAGGCACACCAACTAACTCATTTTTATTTAATGCCTTGATCCCCTTATGGATATTTTTGTTATTAGGATTAAATATATTTGAATAGATATTTTTCATAATGTAATTATTATAGTTCTAATGAAAAGCAAAAATATTCCAGTCAACGCTAAAAGTAAATCAATAAAAGAAATTAAAGAGGAAATTAATCATATTTTAGAAAAATTAGAAAATAATGAGACCAATTTATCAGAGTCAACCGAAGACTATCAAAAGCTAATTCATTTAAATAAACTTTTAGAAGTTCATTTTAGAAAAAGAGCAAAAGAGATTTCAGCTATCGGAAAGAATAATTCCAAAGAATAAAATTTATGAAAAAATCTTTACTAGATCAAAATGCAAAAAAAGTTGATATTTTTTTAAAAAGATATTTTAATAAACAACCTCCATCTAAATTAATTTATCCAATGCAATATGGAACGCTCAAAGGAGGTAAAAAAGTAAGATCATCAATAATTTTAGCTACTGGAAAGTTATTTAATATTAATCAAAATAAGCTTTTAAATGTATGTGCAGCTGTAGAATCTATTCATTCTTATTCTTTGATACACGATGATCTTCCGTGTATGGACAATGATAAAATTAGAAGAGGAAAAGCTGCAACTCATATAAAATTTGGAGAGTCGACAGCAATTCTTGCTGGCAATTCATTGTTGACCCTAGCTTTTGAAATGATTGCAGATAAAAATTATAAAATTGATAATCAATCAAAAGTTTTACTTATTAATTCATTAGCGTTTTGTTCAGGACATGCGGGAATAGCAGGAGGACAATACTTGGATTTAAGTTTTGAAAAAAAGAATAAACAGATTTCTGCTATTTTAGATATGCAGAGAAAAAAAACTGGAAAACTTTTTAATTTCTGTTGTTACGCTGCAGGAGTAATTGCTAGAAAAAAAAATCTTGAACTCAGATCATTAAGTCAACTTGGAGAAGATATTGGTTTATTATTTCAATTAGCTGATGATTTTATTGACATAAAAGGATCAAATAAAATTGCTGGAAAGCCTACTAAAAAAGATCAAAAAAAAGGAAAATCAACTTTAGTTAATATAATGGGTTATCAAAAAGCTTATACTTACGCAGATAAACTTAAGAAAAAAATATTGAGTAAGTTGGCAAAACATGGAAAAAAAGCAAAAGATTTAATTAATATTGTAGAATTTATTTTAGAGAGAAATTATTAATGAGTAGATTGCTAGATCAAATTGAATACCCAGCTGATTTAAGAAAATTAAATAAAGATCAACTTGAACAAGTCTCTAAAGAACTTAGAGAAGAGCTAATAGATGTTGTGTCTGAGACAGGAGGGCATCTTGGAGCAGGATTAGGTGTTGTAGAACTTACTATAGCAATTCACTATGTTTTTAATACACCCAAAAGATAAATTAGTATGGGATGTGGGTCATCAATGTTATCCGCATAAAATTATTACTGGTAGAAAAAAATTAATTCGAACTTTAAGAAAAGGTGGCGGTTTATCAGGATTTACAAAAAGATCTGAGAGTGAATATGATCCTTTTGGTGCTGCTCATAGTTCAACATCTATCTCTTCAACTTTAGGAATGGCTGTAGCTAAAAAATTATCAAACGATAATAATAATGTCATTGCCGTGATCGGAGATGGAGCTATTAGTGCTGGTATGGCTTATGAGGCCATGAATAATGCGGGAGCTTTAAAATCAAAATTAATCGTAATTTTAAACGACAATGATATGTCGATTGCAAGACCTGTTGGTGCGATGAGCAAATACTTAGCAAAATTATTGTCAGGCAAAATGTATTTTAGTTTTAGAGAGACTATCAAATTAATTTTATCATCTTTCTCCAAAAGATTTTCAAGAAAGACAGGGAAAGCAGAAGATCTTTTAAGAGGCTTAGTTACTGGAGGAACGTTATTTAGCGAATTAGGTTTTTATTACATTGGACCAATCGATGGTCATGATGTTAATAATTTGGTTTCTATTCTTGAAAATGTAAAAAATTCAAAACATGAAGGGCCTATTTTAATTCACGCGCTTACTCAAAAAGGCAAAGGATATAAACCTGCAGAAGAATCAGGAGATAAATATCATGGAGTTACTAAATTTAATGTTGCCACAGGCGAACAAGTAAAAAGTAAGTCTAATGCTCCATCGTATACAAAAATATTTGCAGAAACATTAGTAAAACATGCCTCTCAAGATACTAAAATTATTGGAATTACTGGAGCAATGCCATCAGGAACTGGAATGGATATTTTTGAAAAAAAATTTCCAGAACGTATGTTTGATGTAGGTATTGCTGAACAACACGCTGTAACTTTTGCAGCAGGTTTAGCTACGGAAGGATACAAACCTTTTGCAGCAATTTATTCAACTTTTTTACAGAGGGCTTATGATCAAGTTGTCCATGATGTAGCTATTCAATCACTTCCAGTAAGATTTGCAATTGATAGAGCTGGGTTAGTTGGAGCAGATGGCCCAACTCATGCAGGTTCATTTGATGTTACATATTTATCAACTTTACCTAATTTTGTTGTCATGGCTGCAAGTGATGAGTCAGAACTAGTAAAAATGGTTAACACAGCAGTAAAAATTAATGATCGACCTTGCGCCTTTAGATATCCAAGAGGAAATGGAGTGGGTATTGAGTTACCAGATATAAATGAAACTTTAGAAATTGGAAAAGGAAGAATAGTTAGATCAGGAAAACATGCTGCTATTATAAGTTTAGGAGCAAGATTAGAAGAATGTAAAAAAGCTGCTGAAGTTTTATCTACAAAAGGAATTGAATTAACTATTGTTGATGCAAGATTTGCAAAACCTTTAGATGAAAAATTAATTATGGAAGTTGCTACAACCCATGAAGCTGTAGTCACAATAGAAGAGGGTTCAATAGGAGGTTTTGGTTCGCATGTTTCACAATTATTATCTGATAGGGGAGTGTTTGATAATGGATTGAAATTTAGATCAATGATTTTACCAGATACATTCCTTGATCAAGATACTCCAGAAGCAATGTATCAAAAAGCAGGATTAGACAGTTCTTCAATTGTAAACAAAATAGAAGATCTTTTAAAATCAAATATTATTGTTGCTAAAAATAAGAATAAAAATTTAAATTAACCGCACTGAGCACGATTCATTAAGTAGTGATCTAATAAAACACAAGCCAGCATCGCTTCACCTATTGGCACAGCTCTAATTCCAACACACGGATCGTGTCTTCCTTTAACTGAAATATTTGTGTTTTTTCCTTTTTTATCAATAGTTTCTCTACTAGATAAAATAGAGGATGTTGGTTTAACAGCAAAAGACGCAACAATATCCTGACCAGAGGAAATACCACCAAGTATTCCGCCTGCATTGTTTGATTTAAAATCTATTTTTCCTGATTTTATTCTCATCTCATCTGAATTTTCTTCACCGCTTAAATATGCAGAGTTCATGCCTGATCCTATGTTAACTCCTTTGACAGCATTAATACTCATTAAAGCTGCAGCGATATCTGTATCTAATTTTGAATAAATCGGAGCACCTAACCCCACAGGAATTCCACTAGCTCTTAGTTCAATGACTGCTCCACAAGATGAACCAGCTTTTCTTACAGATAATAAATATTGTTCCCATAATTTTACAGATTTTTTATCAGGGCAGAAAAAAGGATTTTTTCTTATTTCATCATTTTTCCAATTATTTAAATCACAAGACATAAGACCAAGCTGAGTAACAGCTCCAATAATATTAAATTTTTGTCCTAAGATTTTTTTCAAAACAATCTTAGCAACTGCTCCTGCAGCTACTCTGCATGCCGTTTCTCTTGCAGATGATCTTCCACCACCTCTGTAATCTCTAATTCCATATTTTTTAAAATAAGTAAAATCTGCATGACCTGGTCTAAACTTGTCTTTTATAGTCTCGTAATCTCTAGATCTCTTATCTTCATTATAGATAATAATAGAGATAGGTGTGCCCGTAGTTTTTCCTTCAAAAACTCCAGATAAAATAGTGACTTTATCAGCTTCTTTTCTTTGTGTTGTAAATTTAGACTGTCCCGGTCTTCTTCTGTCCATATCTTTTTGAATTTCATTTTCAGATATAGGTATATTTGGAGGACAACCATCTATTACACAGCCTATAGCTGGTCCATGAGACTCGCCCCAAGTCGTAAATCTGAAAATTTTACCAAAAGTATTAAAAGACATTGTTAATTAATGTATAAATTATTTTATAGAATATATGAATCAAAATAATGGCAAAAACTCGATAGGCTTAGATGCATGTTTTGAGGATTTAGAAAATCCTATTGAATTATTTAAAAAATGGTTCAAGCAAGCCGAAGAGAAAGAAATTAACGATCCAAATGCTGTTGCTTTAGCAACATCTGACCAAAAAAACCAACCAAATGTAAGAATGGTTTTATTAAAAGGTTTAAGCGATAAAGGTTTTGTTTTTTTTACTAATTTCAACAGTCGAAAAGGAGCTGAAATTAAATCTAATCAACAAGCCTCAATGTGTTTTCATTGGAAAAGCCTTAGAAGACAAGTCAGAGTTATGGGAAAGGTTGAACAAGTAACAGACAAAGAAGCAGATGAATATTATAACTCAAGACCTTACAAAAACAGGATAAGCGCTTGGGCTTCTGATCAATCAAAAAAATTAGAAAGTAGAGAAATATTTTTAAGTAAAATAAAAGAATTTGAAAAAAAATATCCAGATCAAAATAAAGTACCAAGACCTCCTCACTGGTCAGGGTGGAGAATTTTACCAAATGAAATTGAATTTTGGTTAGATGGCGAAGGAAGAATTCACGAAAGACTTAATTATATTTATAAAAACCAAAAATGGTCTAAAGAGATTCTTTATCCTTAATAAGTTCTATTAAGACTAAATTCTGTCAATTTTTGTAATATTTTTTTCTCTGGACAATCTGGAAAAATACCGATTGCATCATGGGATACATTAACAAAGTACTCTGCTCTTTGAAAACTATCTTCTACAGCTTTATATTTTTTTATTAATTCTAATGTTTTCTCAAAATCTTCTTTATTTCTTTGTTCTTTTTTAAAAATTTCTTTTAATATTTTTCTTTCATTTTTATTTGCTCTCTGAAAAACAATAATAAGTGGTAAAGTTACTTTCCCTTCAAAAAAATCTTTACCAATCTTTTTTCCAAAAATAATTTCTTTTGAATAGTAATCCAAAGCGTCATCTGCGATTTGAAAAGCTAGACCAATATTTTTTCCATATGACTCTAAAGCATTTTTTTCTTTTTCATTACATCCAGCCAAACATGCTCCTGTTTTAGTTGCAGCAGCAAAAAGAGCTGCTGTTTTTAGGTTAATGATGTCGATGTATTTTTCTTCTAGTAAATCTGCTTCACCTTTATGCTCTAATTGCATTACTTCACCTTGAGCAATTTTTGCAGAAGTAGAAGATAACAACTTTAAAATCTCTAAGTCTCCATCATCCACCATAATTTCAAAACATCTGCTCAAAAGATAATCACCAACTAAAATAGATGATTGGTTTCCCCACATTGCATTTGCAGTTTTAATTCCTCTTCTTAGATCGCTTTCATCAATTACATCGTCATGCAATAAAGTTGCACTATGAATTAATTCAACACAGGCAGATAAGTTTATGTCTCTTTTTCCTTCTTGAGAGTATCCTGCTAATTTTGCAGACCCCAACGTTAAGAGAGCTCTTAACCTTTTGCCACCAGATTTTAAATGGTAGCTATTCATTTTATTGATTAGATTTACTTTACTACTAAGTTTCTGCTCAATTGTTTTTTCTACCTCGGAAAGTCGATCATTTAATAAATTTTTCAATTCTAAATAAGCAGAATTTGCAGATTTTTTTAGAGGTATAACTGAGCCCATAATTTTTATGTTTATAAACTAATTTTAAAATTATTTTTTTTTATTTTGAACTTTGATGACGCACTATATTCAACTAATAGTAGAGTTATTAATGTTTAAAATTTAATGTAGTACTGATATAAGAATTTCGTTATTAATCAATAAAGCTATGTTCTCCATTTTTAAGAAAAAAAAGATTATTCCGCACGTAAGATTAACTGGCGTTATTGGTAATGTTGGTAGGTTTAATAAAGGTATAGATCTTGCTGGTCAGCAAGAAATCTTAAAAAAAGCCTTTTCAATTAAAAAAGTTAAACATGTGGCTATTTCTATAAATTCACCAGGTGGCTCACCAGTCCAGTCACATTTAATTTATAGTTACATTAGACAACTCGCTGAAAAAAATAAAACCAAAGTTTTAATTTTTGCTGAAGATGTTGCTGCTTCAGGAGGTTATTTAATTTCATGTGCCGGAGATGAAATTTATGCAAATTCTAGCTCAATCATAGGATCAATAGGAGTTATATCAGCCTCTTTTGGTTTCAAAGATTTAATTAAAAAAATTGGTATCGAGAGAAGAGTTTATACAGCTGGAAAAAATAAAAGCACGTTGGATCCTTTCGTTGATGAAAAAGAAGAAGATGTACAGAGATTAAAAAAAATTCAATTAGAGCTTCATGCTGATTTTATAAAAGTAGTAGAGACTAGCAGGGGATCAAAATTACAAGATCCAGAAAAAAATAATATTTTTACTGGTGAATTTTGGACAGGTTCAACAGCATTAAAATTAGGATTAATTGATGGCCTTGGTAATGCTGATCAAATTCTTAAAGAAAAATTTGGTGATGATGTGATTATTAAAAAATTTGAAAAGCCAAAAAGCTGGATTGGTCGAAAACTTTCAGCATCTATTGACGGACAATTAAGTAATGCCATTAATTCAATTGAAGAAAAATCTATTTGGCAAAAATTTGGTTTATAAATGCCAAAGAAAAAAACAGTAAAAAAAAATAAAGTTTTATCCTTTCAAGACATCATTATGAATCTCCAAAAATTTTGGGGAAAATATGGTTGTGTAATTTTACAGCCTTATGACATGGAAGTAGGTGCTGGAACTTTTCATCCTGCAACAACTTTAAGATCTTTAGGACCTAAACCTTGGAAGGCTGCTTATGTTCAACCATCAAGAAGACCAACAGATGGTAGATATGGAGAGAACCCAAATCGGTTACAGCATTACTATCAATATCAAGTGATTATAAAACCATCACCAAAAGATATTAAACAAACTTATTTACGAAGTTTAGCTGCGATTGGAATAGACACAAAAAAACATGACATTCGTTTTGTAGAAGATGATTGGGAGAGTCCAACCTTAGGAGCAGCAGGTTTAGGATGGGAAGTTTGGTGTGATGGTATGGAGGTAACGCAGTTTACTTATTTTCAACAAATGACAGGAATTGAATGTAAGCCTGTATCAGTTGAACTTACTTACGGTCTTGAGAGATTATGTATGTTTGTACAAGGTAAAAATAATGTTTTTGATTTAGACTGGAATAATGATGGCGTTAAATACAAGGAAGTATTTTTTCAAGCTGAAAAAGAATTCTCAGCTTATAACTTTGAGCATGCTAATACAGAAACTTTGCTAAAAAATTTTGAGTTTGCTGAGGCTGAATGTAAATCTTTGTTAGAAAAAAAATTAGCTTTACCTGCTTATGACCAATGCTTGAAAGCAAGCCATATTTTTAATCTTTTAGATGCAAGAGGCGTTATTGGTGTAGCTGAGAGAACAGGTTACATAAATCGAATTAGAGATTTAGCCAAAGGTTCTGGAACAGCTTGGTTAAATACCCAAGTTTAATATGGCCGAACTATTATTAGAGCTTTATAGCGAAGAGATTCCTCATGGACTACAAATAAGCGCTAGAGAAGAACTGCTTAAAAACTTAACAAAATCTTTAGAAGATGAAGGCATAAAATTTAAATCATCCGAAGTTTATTCAACACCAACAAGAATTGCTCTGATTATTAAAGAATTACCAACGGACATTAAAATTGAAGCTAAAGAAGTTCGTGGTCCCAAAGTAGGAGTGCCAGACAATATTATCGATGGGTTCATGCGATCTCATCAAATAAGCAAAAAAGATCTCTTTGAAAAACAAGAAGATAAAGGAAACTTTTATTATTTCAAAAAAGAAGCAAAGAAAAGATCAACTGATGAAATTTTAATTAATATTTTACCAAAAACACTTGCCTCAATTAATTGGAAAAAATCTATGAGGTGGTCTGATCATAACCTCAGTTGGGGTAGGCCTCTTCAATCTATTTTAGCTGTATTTAATAATAAACTTTTAAAGTTTAAATATCACCATATAGAAACTACGGATGCCTTAATCATTGTAGAAAATTTTATAGATAAGTTTAAAAAAGTTAAAAATTTTAAAGAATACGAAACTCATTTAAAAGCTAATAAGATATTTTTAAAGCAAGAGGACCGAAAGAGTATCATTCTTAAAAAATTTCAATCGATCTGCAAAAGCAAAAGCTATGTAGAAAATTTTAATGAAAAATTGCTAGAAGAAGTTGTCAATATTACTGAAAATCCAAATGTGATCATCGCTGATTTTGATAAGGAATATTTAAAAATTCCAGAAGAAATCATTATTTCAACATTACAAAGACATCAGAGATATTTTCCATTATTTGACTCAAAAAATAGATTAACAAATAATTTTTTAATCGTAGCTAACAAACCAGATACACAAAATATTATTAGAGAGGGTAACAAACGAGTTGTGATAGCTAGATTATCTGATGCTAAGTTTTTCTGGGAAATTGATAAGGGAAAAAATTTAATTAAACAAATTGGTTCACTAAAAGAGATTACTTTTTTTGAAAAAATAGGAACAATTTATGATAAAACTCAAAGACTTAGAAAATTAGCAGCTTATATTTCTGATCAATTAAATATTAATAAAGAAAAAATGGAAATAGCAGCTTCAATTACTAAATCAGACCTGAAATCAAATTTAGTAGGAGAATATCCTGAACTTCAAGGAGTGATGGGAAAATATTTTGCTCTAGCGCAAGGATTTGAAGAGGAAGTAGCAAATGTAGTAAGTGATCACTATTTACCAACAGGCTTATCTTCACCAGTTCCAAAAAAATCTTTGAGCTGTGCTGTAGCGATTATTGATAAACTAGACAGTCTAGTTGGTTTCTTTTTGATTAATGAAAAACCTACAAGCTCTAAAGATCCTTTTGCCTTAAGAAGAGCAGCGATTGGTTTGCTTAGAATAATTATAGAAAACAATCTTGCTTTAAAAATCAAAGATCTTATGCTTTACGCTATTCGTCTTTACCAAGATCAAGGTGTTAAAGTTGAAAATCAAAATGTAGAAAAAGAGTTATTAGATTTCTTCAAAGAAAGAATGAGAAATATTTTAAAAGAGAAAAAAATTAAGCCAGATATCATCGAAGCAGCTATCAGTTCTCATATAGGTGATAATTATTTAGACCTTTACAAAAAAAGCTTAGTAATGAATAAAAATTTAACTAAGCCTATTGGAGTTGATGCAATTTATTCATTTAAAAGAGCTTCAAGTATTTTAGAACATGAGGGAAAAAAATTAAGCAAGGAATTATTAGGTCGACCTGATCCTGTGTTATTTAGAAAAGATCAAGAAACATTCTTATTTGATAAAATAAATGAAATTAGAAAGTCGTTTACTGTTAAAGATGACCGTAAAGATTATGAGCTGATGCTTGCTCAACTTGCAGAAGTTAAAATCTTGACTGATCAGTTTTTTGATAACGTAGTAGTAAATGATGAAAACCAAGATATTAAAAATAATAGACTTGAGTTGCTTGCAATGTTCTGCAAAGTTTTCAAGAGTTTTATAGATTTCTCTAAATTAGAAGGAATTTAATAAAATAATAAACTTAAATCAAAAGTATCAGCGCTATGTGTTAGTGAACCAATAGATACTCTATTTACATTTGTATTAGATATCTTTTTGATATTTTTTAGATTTACGTTGCCTGAATACTCTGTTTCGTATTTATTTTTGCAAAGTTTTAAGCATTTTCGTAAAGTTTGAATATTCATATTATCAAATAATATTCTTTTAAATTTTAAACCTAAAACTTGCTTAAGCTGAGAAATATTTTCTATTTCTACTGTAATTGATTTTCTAGTTTTTATAGCTTTTTTAACTAGATTTTTAAGATTTCCTTCAGCACTAATGTGATTTTCCTTAATCAGAATCTCATCACTTAAATTATATCTATGATTAAAACCTCCACCTTTTTTAACTGCATATTTTTCAAGAAGTCTCAAATTTGGTGTAGTTTTTCTCGTACAACAGATTTTTGTTTTCTTATTAGTCTTACTTACAAATGTATTAGTTAATGTTGCAATACCTGAGGCATGACTTAAAAAATTAAGTGCAGTTCGCTCAGCACTTAAAATTGTTTTAGTTTTTGCTTTAATTTCAGCAATGATTTTTCCTTTTTTAACTTTTGAGCCATCTTTTACTTTTTTAGTAAATATTGTCTCTTTGCCAATAAGTTTAAAAGCAGTTTTACAAAAATCTAAGCCAGCAATAACTCCATTTTGTTTTGCAATAATTTTAGCTTTAACTTTTTTATCTTTAGATTGAATTAATTTAGTAGTGATGTCGCCATAAGGCTTAAGATCTTCCTCTAGAGCTTTTTTAACAACAGAATTGATGTAAGTTTGATTTATGGTGAACACTAAATTTAACGACCGATTTCAGTCATTCTTTTTACTGATTGTCTAGCAGCATCTGCGATGTCTTTATCAATAATAATCTCATTCGTTTCATTTTCTAGGCAATCTAAAATTTTTTCTAAATTAATTTTTTTCATGTAAGGACAAAGATTACAAGGTTTTACAAAATCAACATCTGGATTATCAGCTTCTACGTTATCACTCATAGAACATTCTGTAACAAGCATAACTTTTTTTGGTTTATTTTTATTTACATAATCAATCATACCAGAAGTAGATCCAGCAAAATCAGATGCTGCAATAACATCTTCAGGACATTCTGGGTGAGCTATAATTTTAATTCCTGGATTAGCTGCTCTTACTTCTTCAACTTCTCTTGCAGTAAATTTTTCATGCACAACACATGTGCCTTTCCAAGAAATAATTTTTACTTTTGTATTATTTGCAACATAGCTAGCTAAATACTGGTCAGGAAGAAAAATAACTTTATCTACATTTAACGACTCGACAACTTTAACCGCATTTGCTGATGTACAACAAACATCAGTTTCTGCTTTTACTTCAGCAGAGGTGTTTACGTAAGATACAACAGGAACCCCAGGATATTTTTGTTTCAATAATCTTACATCATCACCTGTAATTGAAGATGAAAGTGAACAACCAGCAGACATATCAGGAAGTAAAACTTTTTTAGAAGGGTTCATTAATTTTGCTGTTTCAGCCATAAAGTGAACTCCACACAACACAATAATTTTAGCAGAAGTTTTTGCAGCCTCTACAGCTAACGCTAAAGAGTCAGCAGAAATATCTGCTACACCATGATAAATTTCAGGTGTTTGATAGTTATGAGCTAAAATAACTGCATTCTTCTCTTTTTTAAGCTTATTAATTTTTTCAATGAGTGGAGCGTGTATTTTCCACTCTATTTCAGGTACAGATTTGGAAATTTTTTTATAAATTTCCGCTGAAGACTTACTAAACTGTTGTTGTGCAGACATACTAATTCTAGTCTACCAACTTGAAGTAAATTTGTCATTCATTTATTGTCGCATATATTATTAGCGGTCGTGCTGAAATTGGTAGACAGGCACGCTTGAGGGGCGTGTGGGTTTCCCGTGAGAGTTCGAGTCTCTCCGACCGCACCAAATCATTTGTTTATAACGTTTTTTTTAAGTTTATTTGAAACTTTTGTAAAAGTATAATTTTGACATGTTAAAATTTATTTTTAACTTAAGAAAAATATTTATAGTCAATTTAGTACTTCTCACTCTCTCTCAATTTAGCTTTGCTCAAGAAAAAAAGAAAATTGAAACCCAAGAACACTTTGAAAAAATTTATGAGTCAATTGTAAGAATTACAAGTACTGTACCTGATGATGCTCGAACTGCAGCTTCTTTGGGAACATCAAGAAGGGGAACAGGCGTTGTTATTGATGATAAACATATTTTAACTATTGGTTATATCGTAGCTGAGGCAGATAAAATTGAAATTGGTCTTCCTGGCGGAAAAGAAGTACCAGGAGATCTTGTAGCTTACGATCATAGTTCTGGTTTTGGAATTTTAAAAACTATTTTACCCACAAAACTTAATCCATTACAGTTAGGAGACTCTGATAGTATTTCCGAAGAAGATTTATTATTTATTATGCCTTACCCAGATCAAGGACAAGGTTCTGGAGCAAGAGCAGTTTCTAGAAGATCTTTTGCTGGTTGGTGGGAATATTATTTAGAAAAACCTATTTATACTTATCCTATGACTCAATCTTGGGCCGGCACTCCTCTTTTAAATTCATATGGAGAGATAATCGGGATTGGTTCATTATATGTCCAAGAGTCAGTACTAGGCGTTCAATCACCTGGAAATCTTTTTGTTCCAGTGAATATTTTAAAACCTATACTTTCAGATTTATTAAAAAATGGCAGACGTACAAAACAAATTAATCCCTATATGGGAATTAATTCTGAGGAGAGTAATGGTAAAGTTTATATAACTCGTGTTAGTGAAAATGGTCCTGCAGCTAGGGCAGGCATATTGTCCAAAGATATCATATTATCTGTTAATGGAATTAAAGTTAATTCAATTAAAGATTTTTATCTAACAGCTTGGTCATTAGGTGGACCTGGAACTTTAATCAAATTAGAAGTTGAACGAGATCAAAAAAAAATATCATTCGATATTAAAACAGTAGATCGAATGGATTATTTTGTAAAACCAAAATATCTTTAAATTATTAAATATATTTTTCTATAAGTTTTGAGATTTTGGCAGGATCAGTTAAATGGATCGTCTGAAAACCTAATTGTTTTGCAGTTTCAATGTTTTCTTCTCGGTCATCAATAAAAACTGTTTCATTTGGTTTTAAGTCAAATCTCTTCATCGCCAATTGATAAATTGCTGGATCAGGTTTAATTAATTTTTCTCTTCCTGAAATGATTTTTCCATCAAAATCTTTTAAAAAAGGATACTCATCTTCCATTCCCTCGTAAGTTTCATCCGACCAATTTGATAATACATAGCATGGGTAATTTAGTGATTTAAGTTTATTTAAAACATCAATGGATTGTTGAAACGAACCTTTAACCATTTTTCGGTGCAGGCTGTAATAAACTTCTATTTCAGACTTAAAATCAGGAAACTTCTTACTAGCTTCTTTTACCGCATCTTTTATTAGAATTCCTTTATCGCATTTTTCATCAAGATGAGGACGAGATATTTTATCTAAAAAAAAATTTAATTTTTCTTCATCAGGTATAATTTCTTTAAATATAAGTTTAGGATTCCAGTCAAAAAAGACATTACCTAAATCAAACAAAAATTTTTTTATTTTCATAATTTATATAAAATAATCTAAAATTAACTCAGTACTTGAAATAAATATTAAAATATACAAAACATTATAGAATAAGTTTTCTTCAATAATTTTAATTATTTGATAGCCAATTCCAATACCTATAACTGCCAAAGGAAAAAGCATCATTGATTGCTTAAAGCTTTCTAGAGTTATAATTGAGAGATTTAAGTAAAAAGGAAGTTTAATTAAGTTAACGCAAGTAAAGAATATTACCCTCGTTCCAACATAAACTTCTTTTTTCATTCTTAAAGGCAATAAATAAACACTTAGTGGTGTACCCCCGGCATGTACACAAAAACTTGTAAACCCAGATATTGCAGAACAAATAGTTCCTTTGATTGAAGATTTTGGTTTAGGAACCAAATTTTTAGATTTAAATAAAAAGTAGTGACCTGCAAATAAAAAACCCATTACTCCAATAATTAGTTTTAGCAGGGGTTCAGAAAAATAAGTAAAGGTTAAAGATGCAAAAAATATACCAAGCGCAGCACTAGGCACTAAAAGTTTTAAAGTTTGCAAATCATAATTTTTTCTAAATCTATATACCGCAACCATGTCTGATAAGATTAAAATTGGTAAAACAATTGCTAAAGCTTGACCAAGCGGCATAACCACAGTCATCAAAGGGATTGATATAAGGGCCATTGAGCCGCTTAAACCAGATTTAGCAATACCGTATAAAATGATTGCAGGAACAACTGTTATAAAAAATAAAAAATTGATTTCCATATTAATTAAATTTTTAATTGAGATGGAACTAAAATTTTTATATTTGCCTGATCAGCTTTAAGATTAGCTTTTGAAAATTGATTAAAGTTTGGATCAAATAATTTAAATAATGCAAAAGGATATTTGCCATCAATTATCACTCTTCCTACTACTTGGTTTTCAAAAGTAATTTCATCAGATATTTTTAAATGGGCGTCGGTTGAAATAGGCATCAATCTTCTTCTAAGCTTATTTTTTAATCTCATTCTTGCAGTATTTTCCTGACCAATATAACAACCTTTTTTAAAGTCAATTCCGTTCATTTCTTCAAGATTACATTCAAGGCCAAATAAATTATTTTGCAGATGATTTAAACCTTCTATGGGTATGCCATGATTATGTGTAAGTTTTAAATAAATTGATTTATCAATAATTTTTAAATTAAGTTTTTTAATCGTTAAATGAAGTTTTTCTAAATTTGATAAAATTCTTGCGCCTAATAAATCTAACCGGCTATCTAAAAAACAAGGACTTTCTCTATAACTTATAGTTTGTGAATTTGATTTTACCTCTTTTTGAATTTCTTTAAATTTTTCTTTATTTATCGCTCCAATAACATGGGAAGAAGATAGATCCTTGATGTCAATTTTTGATCTCAGTTTATATTTTTTCAAATATTCAATGAGCTCGTCTTTAAAATTAATATCGCAATCTAGTAAATAACCTGTGCTATTTTTTAAAATAAAAAACTCAAATAAATATTTTCCTTGAGGTGTAAAAATTCCTGAAAAAACAGAGTTAGTATCGTTTACTTTTTTAACGTCATTACTGACCATGTTTTGCAAGAAGTTTTCTGCATCCAATCCTTCAACAGCTATCAAACCACGGTCATCAAGTATTACAATCTGATTTTTTTCCATATTTGCAAGTTTGTTATGTATAATATATTTACTAAACTATGTCTGACAATTTTAACCTTATTATCAAAAATGGATCTTGTTATATTAACGGTAAATTAGAACAGACTGATATAGCTATAAATAATGGTAAAATTGAAAAGATAGGTAAACTAAGTTTAAATAGTTCAAAAGTTTTTGACGCAACAGATAAGATTGTTTTACCAGGAATAATTGATACTCAAGTTCATTTTAGAGAACCCGGCTCAACCGATAGAGAGGATCTTGAAAGTGGAAGCAGAGCAGCTGTTCTTGGGGGAGTTACTTCTGTATTTGAGATGCCAAACACTAATCCGCCAACCTCAAATTTAATTGAGTTTAATAAAAAATTAGATTTAGCAAAAAACAGAATGCACTGTAATTATGCATTTTATTTTGGGGCAACACCTGAAAATGTTGATCAACTTGCAAAATTAAAAGGTTTAGAGGGTTGTTGTGGAGTTAAATTATTTGCTGGTTCTTCAACAGGAAAACTTTTAGTTGATAAAGAAAAAGATATAGAAAAAGTCATATCAAATAGTGATCGAATAGTTTCTATACATTCTGAAGATGAAGAGATTTTAAATTTAAGAAAAAAATTTATAAAAGAAGGGCGATGTTCATTCTCATCCAGAATGGAGAAATGCTGAATGTGCAATGTCTTCAACTCGAAGAGTTGTTAAAATAGCAGAGCGATACAATAAACAAATTCATGTTCTTCATGTTACTACAAAAGAAGAAGTTGATTTCTTAGCAATGCATAAAAAAAACGTAACTTTTGAAATTACCCCTCAACACCTAACTTTATATGCTCCTGATTGTTATGATAAATTAGGCTCTTTTGCTCAAATGAATCCACCAATAAGAAAAAAAGAACACTTTGATCGTTTATGGGTTGCAGTAAAAAACTCAGTAGTAGACGTTTTAGGATCAGATCATGCACCACATTCCAAAGAAGATAAGAATAAAAAATACCCTGCATCTCCCTCAGGTATGCCAGGTGTGCAAACTATTTTGCCAATTATGTTAGATCATATTAACAATGAAAAATTATCTTTAGATCAATTAGTTAAATTGATGTGTGAGAATCCTTGTAAGATTTTTGGCATAAAAAAGAAGGGGTATCTTAAAGAAGGATATGACGCAGATTTAACCATCATTGATATGAACAAAAGTGTAACAATTAAGAATGAAATGATAGCAAGTAAATGTGGATGGACGCCTTTTGATAATTATAAAGTTAAAGGTTTTCCAGTTGCAACAATCGTAAATGGTTCAATTGTAATGAAAGATGGAAAAGTTGTTGCTGAAAGTTTAGGCAAACCTTTAGAGTTTTAAAATATTATTATCAATTAAATCTTTTTTAATTTCATCTAAAATTGCTGGATCATCAATGGTTGCTGGCATTTTATAAGTTTCGTTATCAGCAATTTTTCTAACTGTTCCTCTTAAAACTTTTCCTGATCTAGTTTTAGGTAATCTTTTTACTACGATTGCTGTTTTAAAAGCAGCAACTGGTCCAACTTTATCTCTAACCATTTTTATACATTCTGAGATTATTTGTTTTTTGTCTGTGGTAACTCCTGCTTTGAGAGCAAGTAAACCAATTGGTATTTGTCCCTTAAGTTTGTCTGCAATTCCAATCACAGCACACTCTGCAACATCTTTATGTTCTGCTAAGACTTCTTCCATGGAACCCGTAGACAGCCTATGACCAGCTACGTTAATGATGTCATCAGTTCTTGACATAATCCAAACGTAACCATCTTCATCTATGTGACCTGCATCATACGTTTGGTAATAACCAGGATAATTGCTCATATAATTTGACTTATATCTTTCATCTGCATTCCAAAGAGTTGGGAATGTGCCTGGTGGTAATGGAAGTTTAACAACGATATCACCCATTTTACCTGGAGCTAATTCTTTTCCTTCACTATTAAGTATTTTTAAATCATAACCTGGAACTGGTTTAAATGCAGATCCATATTTAACTGGAAAGGATTCAATACCTGTACAGTTACCTGAAATTGCCCAACTAGTTTCTGTTTGCCACCAGTGATCTAAAACAGGTACTTTCAATAATTCTTCTGCCCATTTTATTGTATCTGGATCTGCTCTTTCCCCAGCTAAAAATAAACATTTAAAATTACTTAGATCATATTTTTTAAAAAATTCTCCATTTGGATCTTCTTTTTTAATTGCTCTTATCGCAGTAGGTGCGGTGAAAAGTGATTTAACTTTATGTTCTGATACGACCCTCCAAAAAACTCCTGCATCAGGTGTTCCTACAGGTTTTCCTTCAAACATAATTGTTGTGCAGCCATAAAACAAAGGTCCATAAACAATATAAGAGTGTCCTACTATCCAACCAATATCACTAGCAGACCACCAAACATCATCGGGTTGAATGTTGTAAACATTTTTCATGGTCCATTTAATTGCAACGATGTGGCCGCCAATATCTCTCACTATTCCTTTTGGTAGCCCTGTAGTTCCAGATGTGTAAAGAATATATGCATATTCATTTGCTTTCATTTTTTCACATTCAGCTGGTTTTGCATTTTTTAGAGCTTCATCCCAAGCGATATCTTTTTGTGCATCAAGTTGAGCTTTAAAATTTTTTCTTTGAAAAATAATACATCGATCTGGTTTGTGTTTCGCAAGTTCAATCGCTTTATTTAAAAGAGGTTTGTATTCTATAGTTCTACCAGGTTCATAACCACAAGAAGCTGATATAATTATTTTCGCTTTAGAGTCGTCTATTCTGTTTGCTAATTCATTAGAAGCAAAACCTCCAAACACAACAGAATGAATAGCACCAATTCTTGCACAAGCCAGCATAGCAATTACTGCTTCAGGAATCATTGGCATATAAATGATTACCCGATCACCTTTTTTAACATTTTGGTTTTTTAAAGCTCCAGCAAATAAAGCAACTTTTTCTTTTAATTGATTATAGGTAAATTTTTCTTTTGAATTCGTAATTGGACTATCCCAAATTAAAGCAGTCTTATCACCACGACCGTTTTCAACATGTATATCTAAAGCATTGTAACAAGTATTAGTTACTCCATCTTCAAACCATTTATAAAAAGGTGGATTTTCTGAATTTAAAATTTTTGTTGGCTTTTGGTACCAAAAGATATCTTCAGCAGCCTCTTTCCAGAAATCTTCTTTTTTCTGAATAGATTGATCATAAATTTTTTTATAATTATTAGACAAGTTGAGCCTTTTAGTTAATTAATTGAACAAATATCATCATAAATAAAATTAAAAATCAATTAAAGACCTAGTTTGTTTTTTTGACTGTATTGATTGAATTAATTTAATGACTATATTGAAATCAATGCCAAAAATTACATATATTTCTCATAAAGGTAATAAGAACACAGTTGAGATTGCAAATGGCTTAACTGTAATGGAAGGGGCTATTCAGAATAATATAGAGGGTATCGACGCCGACTGCGGTGGTTCCATGGCTTGCGCAACATGCCATGTATATGTCTCAGAACAATGGTTTAATAAATTAGAAAAAATTCAAGACGCTGAACAAGATATGTTGGATATGGCTTTCGAACCAAAAAAAAATAGTAGATTAAGTTGTCAGATTATTATTTCAGATGAATTAGATGGTTTAGAAGTAACTACACCAGAAAAACAAACTTAAATGAAAAAAATAGATGCGATTATTATTGGTGCAGGACCAACAGGATTATTTGCAGTTCATCAATTAGGAATTATTGGTTTAAATTGTGAAGTAATTGATAATTTAGATAAAGCCGGCGGACAGTGTATCGAACTATATCCTGACAAACCCATATACGATATTCCTGCAATTCCAGAGTGCACAGGTGAAGAACTAACAAAAGGTTTGTTAAAACAAATAGAACCATTTAAGCCTAAATTTCATTTGGGACAGAGAGTTGAAGAAGTCAAACAAGAAAATAATTTGTGGTTGGTTAAAACTAATAAAGGGAATGAATTTTTAACACCTAACGTAATTATTGCTGGCGGTGTAGGCTCGTTTGAGCCAAGAAAACTTACAGTTAAAGAAGCAGAAAAATTTGAAAATAAACAAATTTTTTATTCTGTTACAAATAAAAGTATTTTTAAAAATAATAAGATTGCAATATTTGGAGGCGGGGACTCAGCTTTAGATTGGGCATTAGAGCTCTCAAAAAATAATCAAATTATCTTAATTCATAGGAGAAATGAATTTCGAGGAGCCGAACATACTTTAAATGAAATTAAGAAATTAGAAAAAGAAGGTAAAATTATAATTAAAACACCATATAATTTAAAATCAATCGAAGGAGATAAAAGATTATCTAGTTTAAATTTAGAACACGAAAATGGTGAAGTAGAAAACATTAAAACTGACTATGTTTTAAGTTTTTTTGGTTTAATTATGAAATTAGGACCAATTGCTGAATGGGGATTAAATATTGAAAAAAAAATGATCCCTGTAAATACAGAAAATTTTCAAACTAGCAAAGAGGGTATATTTGCTATTGGAGATATATGTACTTATCCAGGAAAATTAAAACTTATATTATCTGGTTTTCACGAAGCTGCTTTAGCCGCTAGAGCTTGTTTTAAAAGAGCAAGACCTAATGAAACGTATAGATTTGAATTTACAACAGCATCTAAAAATATTCATGAAAGATTAGGTTTAAAAAAAAATGATTGAGCTTTATACAGCAAATACTCCAAATGGAAAAAAAATTTCCATTATGTTAGAGGAAATTAAATATGATTATAAAATTACTTTGGTAGATATTTCAAAAGATGATCAATTTAAACCCGATTTCAAAAAGATAAGTCCATTTAGTAAAATTCCAGTTATCAAAGATCATAAAAATAATTCAACTCTTTTTGAGTCTGGAGCTATATTAATTTATTTAGGCGAACAGAGTGGTAAATTTTACGATAAGGAAAAAAGAACAATTATTAATCAATGGTTAATGGCCCAAATGGCTTATGTTGGACCAATGTTAGGTCAGCACCATCAATTTCATCATTACAATCCTGGAAAAAGTGAGTTTGGTGAACAAAGATATTTTAAAATTTGCACACGTATTTATCAGGAATTAGATGAAAGGCTGGCTCAAGCAAAATATCTTGCTGGAGATTTTTATTCAATTGCTGATATAGCAACATTCCCATGGATTGCTCGACATGAATGGCACGATATTGGCCTAAAAAAATATTCTCATTTAACTAGATGGTATAAAGATATTTCTGAAAGAGAAGCGGTTATAAAAGGATATGACCTTTTTGAAAAAGGTGAAAAAATTCCAAGCGTTTAATCTTCTATAAAAATTTTCTCATCTCGCTCATGTCTTTCTTGAGCTTCAATTGTCATAGTTGCAATAGGTCTAGCGATTAGTCTTTTTAAACCTATTGGCTCTGAAGTTTCTTCACAGTAACCATATGTATCGTTTTTAAGTCTTAATAAAGCTGCATCAATTTTTTCGATGAGTTTTCTACTTCTTGATAGAGCTCTCATCTCAACTGATTTTTCAGTGTAAGAGGATGCTTGGTCAACCATGTCTGCAGACGAGACATTGTCATCTGAAGAGTTCAATAAATTCGTTAAGCTATTAGATTTAATAATATCTTTTTTCCATCTAACTAGCTCTTCAGTGAAAAATTTTTTATGTTTAGCACACATGTACTTTTCTTTATCATTTGGCACATATGGCTTAGAACTAGCTTTTTTTTCTGATTTTAATTTTGGTTTTTTAACTGCTTTTTTGGTCATATTTAAAAGACGCGGAGTATATGTTTGAAAATCTTCATGTCAATAGGTATTAAGTTGTATTAATTCAATTGAAATGATCAAAAAAAACACTAATAAAATTTTCAATTTATTTCTTATCGCTCATCTTGTTGTATGGGTATTGGTTCCTTCTTATTCAAATATAAATTTACCTTTAGATACAATTGAAGCATTAGCATGGGGAACTAATTTAAGCTGGGGATGGGACAAGCATCCTCCTTTAAGTGTTTTTTTTCCAGAAATATTTTATCAAATATTTGGTAGTCAAGATTGGGTTTATTATTTACTTAGTCAGATATTTATTATCATTTCATTTATCTATGTTTTTAAATTAGCAAAGGAGTTTTTAAAAAATGAATTATTAGCTCTTACTTCAGTTTTACTTTTAGAGTCTATTTTCTTTTATAATTTTACTAGTCCAGAATTTAACGTAAATGTATGTCAAATGCCATTTTGGGCATTAACTGTTTATTATGCTTGGCAAAGTTTTAAAAAAGATAAAACTAAAGATTGGGTTTTATTTGGAATATTTGCCGCTTTAGGTTTTTTGTCAAAATATCTTTTTATTTATCTTTTAATAAGTTTAGATGTTTTTTTTATTTACTATTATTTCTACAAGTTTAAAAAATTCAATTATAGATCTTTAATACCTTTAGTAGTTTTCATATTGGTTATAGCACCTCATTTATCTTGGCTAATAGATAATGATTATAAGACGATTACCTACGGTCTTAAAAGGACTAGTTTAGAGAGCGAAAGTTTTCTTAATCATATTTATTATCCTTTAAAATTTTTAGGAAAACAAATTGGTATTTTAATTCCGTTTTTTGGTTTGTTGTTATTAGTAGTTTCTAAATTCAAAATTAAATCAGTTAAGTTAGATGAAAAGTTAATTTTTGTTTTTTTAATTAATTTTTTTCCAATTTTTTTAATGTTTTTAACTTCTCTAATTCTTGGAGCAAATATTAGGACTATGTGGATGTCTCCATTTTATTTATTTTTTGGATTATTTTTTATTTATATTTATAAAAATAAAATAGTAGTAAATTTTTTTAAAAAATTTATTTGGATTTTTTCATTCCTTTTTGTTCTTTCTCCAGTAGTTTATCTTTATGTTTCAATTTCTAAAGATAATAAAAGAACTGATTATCCAGGTAGAGAAATAGCTCAATTAGTTCAAACTAGATGGGATAAAAATTTTAAAAACGATATTCAAATTATTGTTGGTGATGAATGGTTTGGAGGAAACCTTGCCTATCATCTTAGATCAAGACCCAAATGGTACAATAATTTAAGCCCGCAACTAAAAGATATTAAATTTGATGGTGGCGTGATCTATACAGGTAATGCAGAAATACTGAAGTCAGTTTGCCCAGGTGAGTTTGGTAGTATTTTGAATTTAGGCATATGCATGATTGGGGTTCGATGAAAAAATTTAAGATTTTAATACCTGTTTATAATGATTGGGAATCTTTAAATAGATTATTATCAGAAATAAATAAAAATATTAATTCAATTAAAAATATTCAATTTGATTGCGTCATTATCAATGATGCTTCAACTATTGAGTCGCCTAAACTTGTTGTTCCGTCAAATATAAATTCTCTAGAAATAATCAATATGAAAGAAAATAGAGGTCATGCAAGATGCAATGCTTTTGGTATTAGGTATTTAGCTAGCAAATCTGATTTTGATCATCTTATTTTAATGGATGGAGATGGAGAAGACAGACCTGAAGAAATTAATGATTTGGTAAAAAAAGCCTTAGACAATCCAGATTATTCAGTTGTAGCAAAAAGAGTTAAAAGATCAGAAGGGCCTTTTTTTCAGTTTTTATATCAATTTCATAAATTTTTAACGCTCGTTTCTACAGGAAAAATTATAAATTTTGGAAATTATAGTTGTTTGACAAAAAATGATGCTATTCTTTTATCAACCAAGGCTAGTTTGTGGAGTAGTTTTTCTGGCACAGTAAAAAAATATGTAAAAAATTTTAATAATATAAATTCTATTAGAGGTATGAGATATTTTGGTCCCTCGCAGATGTCTTTATTTAAATTAGCTATACATTCATTCTCAATTATAGCGGTATTTAAATATCAACTTTTTTTTAGAACTTTAATTGTGTTGTTAGCCAGTTATTATTTGACTGTTTCTTATCAAATCAATTTTATAATTTTACAAATTTTACTTGTGTTATTTAATCTGATTGTTTTTATTGTATCATTAAGAGAAGATCAAAAAGCGCTTGAAACTTCAGCTGACAATGTTCTATCCAAGAATATCCACACACACTAAAAGGTTGTAAAATGAGTCCAGACTGGAATCAAAAGTGAATCAAAACGTGAACATTTGAACTAGATATTGTAAATTTGTGGATAACTATAACAAGATATAATAACTACATAAGGTTTGCTAATTAGCCAAAAACAGCTTTAATCACTTTCATGAAAATTGAATATTTCTATAGTGTAGTCTCTCCTTTTGCATATTTAGGTTCATTAAAATTTCAAGAAATCGCAAAAAAATATAATGCTGAAATTATTGAAAAGCCCTGTGATTTAGTAGGAGGAATTTTTCCAAAAACTGGAGGAATACCTGTTCCTCAAAGATCTCCAGAAAGACAAAAATATAGACTAGTAGAATTAAAAAGATGGAGTGATTTTTTAAAAATAAAAATGAACATTCAACCAAAATATTTTCCACCTAAAGACCCCCATTTGCCTGCAAAATTTACAATTGCAGCAAATCAGTTAGGTGTGAAAATTTTATTTGGCCAAGAACTTTTAACACAACTATGGTCAGAAGAAAAAGATATAGCTGATCTAAAAAATATAGAAGAAGCTTCAAAAAAATTTAAATTAGATTTTAAAGAATTAAATGATTTAGCTAACTCAGAAAAAGTTTCAAAAATCTATAAAGAAAACACCGAAGAAGCTATTTCAAAAAATGTGTTTGGAGCACCTACTTATGTTTTTAACAATGAGCTTTTTTGGGGTCAAGACCGTTTAGAATTTTTAGAGCTATCATTAAAAAAATCTTCAAGATGATTAGTAAAAATTCTAATCAATTATTAGAAAAAAAATATTTAGATTTTCTTAATTCACAAGAAGTTTATAGTGAGCCATTTCATAATAAACTTGGTCAATTAAATAATTATTATTTACCAATTTGTGAAAAAATTTTTAAAAAATTAAGCAAGAAAAAAATTAAAATTATTGGATTAACAGGCGGTCAGGGAGCAGGAAAAAGTACTATTACTCAAATTATAAAATTAATTTTTGAAATAAAATATAATTTTAATGTTACTTTTTTTTCAATAGACGATTTTTATAAAACTTTAAGGGAAAGAGAAACATTATCAAAAAAGGTTCATCCCATGTTTAAAACGAGAGGTGTGCCTGGTACACATGATACAAAATTATTAAGTAAAATATTTAATGATTTAAGTAAAAAAAATTTTAAACCTGTTTACGTTCCTAGGTTTGATAAATCTATTGATGACAGGTTCCCAAAATCAAAATGGCAAAAAATAAGTAAAAAACCAGATTTAATTATATTCGAAGGTTGGTGTGTTGGGGCAAAAGCTCAAACTAAAAAACAATTACTTAAACCTATAAATATTTTAGAAAAAAATAATGATAGTAAATTAGTTTGGAGAACAAAGGTAAATAACGAATTAAATAATAATTACAGAAAAATATTTAGTAAAATAGATTGTTTAATATTTTTGAAAGTACCAAACTTTGAATGTGTTTATAAATGGCGTTTATTGCAAGAAAATAAACTTAAATTGACTTCTAAAGGAAAGAAAATTATGTCTCCAAAGCAAGTGAGAGAATTTATTATGTATTACGAGAGAATAACTAAGCAAATGCTAGAAGACCTAGGCAAAAATGCTTATGCTGTTCTTTCTTTAGATAAAAAACATCGATTGTCAAAATTAAAATTTAATTAATATGAAATATATATTTTTTTTAATTATATTTTTTAATTTAAATTTAGCCTCTGCTTCTGAGTTTCTCAATTACTTAGAAAATGCTTATAAAAATAATCCAACTTTAAATGCTGAAAGAGAAAATTATAAAGCTATAAAAGAGAATATAAATATTTCTAGAAGTGATTTTTTACCTGAAGTAACAGTTTCTGAAACTAAAACTAGTTCTCAAACTTCTAATAGAACTAATCAGTCTGGTGCAAGTTTGTCAGATACAAATAATGACACTACTACAAAGTCAATTTCTGTAGATCAAAAAATATTCCAAGGTTTTCAAGGGATAAATAATTTAGAAAAATCTAAATTAGAGTTTAATCAAGCAGGTCTTAAATTAAAAAATGCCGAGCAGCAAGTTTTGCTTAAATCAGCTGCAGCATACTATGATTTATTATATAAATTAAACAATAGACAATTTAATTTAGCAAATGTTGATTTATTTGAACGACAAGTTGAGTCAGATCGTTCAAGATTACAAAAAGGAGAGATTACTTTAACTGACCTTGCTCAATCAGAGTCATCGCTTGCAGGTGCAAATGCAAAATTGATTACGGCTGACACAGAATTACAAACTGCTAAAAGCAATTTCGAGAGAGTTATAAGATTACCAGCTCCTAATGAAATTATAAAAGATAATTTTATAAAAAACATAAATTTAAATTTTCCACAAAATTTGAGTTCTGCTTTAAAACTATCAGAACAAAATAATCCAAAACTTTTATTATCAAAGTTAGATTATGAAATATCTGAAAAAAATGTTAATATAGAAAAAGCAAAATTTGCTCCCTCAGCATCTGTAAATTATACTCAATCAAAAAGTAACGATTATAGTTCTACAGTTGATGAACAAGATCAAGAAACTCTTAAAGCCACAGTTACATTGCCGCTTTTTAAGGGAGGAGAAAATTATTCAACTTTAAAAAAAGTTAAGTATAAAAAAGAACAAAGTCAGTTAATTTTTCAAGATACACAAAATGAAGTAAAAACAGACACGGCAAATGCTTGGTCAGTTTATCAATCTTCAGAAAGTGTTTTAAAGGCTACCCAAGCTCAGTTGAAAGCAGCTGAAATAGCTAATGAAGGAATTACACTTGAATACGACTCTGGAAATAACCGAACAACTCTTGAAGTTATTCAATCGAGAAGTTTGCTTTTGAATGCAAGAATATCTAACGCCAAAGCCGAAAGAGATTTTGCAGTATCTAAGTTTGAGTTATTAGCAGTTATAGGCGAGCTCACTTTAGATAACCTAAAGAAATAGCTAATTTACTGTTTTATTTGCACTGTTTTTTTACTATTTGCAAAAGAGAACAAAATGTGTACATTTGTTTTAACGATTCGAACAAAAAAAAGGAAATAAAAATGATTAAGAACAATTTAAAAGTAGTTAAAACAGATAGCAAAAAAGACAATGAATTAAAGGAAAAAAATAAGGCTTTAGAAGCCGCTATCAGTCAAATTGACCAAAATTACGGAAAAGGCTCAGTAATGAGACTTGGCCAACAAGAAGCGTTAGACATTGAAGCAATTTCAACAGGTTCACTTAGCTTAGATTTAGCTTTAGGGATTGGTGGGCTGCCAAAAGGAAGAATTATTGAAGTATATGGTCCAGAGTCTTCAGGAAAAACAACGCTTGCATTGCAAGTAGTTGCCGAAGCACAAAAACAAGGTGGAATTTGTGCATTTGTTGACGCTGAGCATGCGATGGATCCAGTTTATGCTAAAAAATTAGGTGTAAAAACGAGCGAATTATTGATTTCTCAACCAGACACTGGAGAGCAAGCGTTAGAAATAGCTGATACACTTATTAAATCAGGATCAATATCTGTTTTAGTTATAGATTCTGTTGCTGCACTAACTCCAAAAGCAGAGTTAGAAGGAGAAATGGGAGATCACCACGTAGGTTTACAATCAAGACTTATGAGCCAGGCACTTAGAAAAATAACTGGTTCTGTGTCAAAATCTAATACGATGGTGATTTTTATAAATCAAATTAGAATGAAAATAGGTGTGATGTTTGGAAACCCAGAAACTACATCTGGAGGAAATGCCCTTAAATTCTATTCTTCTGTAAGAATGGATATTAGAAGAGTTGGCGCAATTAAAGACAAAGAAGAAATCATTGGAAACACAACTAGAGTTAAAATAGTTAAGAACAAAGTATCTCCACCATTTAAAGTTGTTGAATTCGACCTAATGTATGGAAAAGGCATTAGTAAAAATGGAGAATTAATTGACCTAGGAGCAAAAGCCGGAATTATAGAAAAATCTGGAGCATGGTATGCTTACAAAGGGGAAAAAATTGGACAAGGTAAAGAAAATGCAAAAGTTTATCTTGAACAAAATCCAAATGTAGCCGCAGAAGTTGAAAAAATAATCAGAGAAAAAGCGGCAGCTATCTCTGCAGCTTTAGATGGCAACCCAGCACCTAAAGAAAAAGCTTCTGAAAAAACAGTAGATAAAAAAGAAACTACTGAGACAGAATAAAAAAATTTAGTCTTTATCTCAACGAAAGGCCTTAACGGGCCTTTCGTGTCCCAAAACACTAAAAAAAACAACCATTCTAATATAGACAAGGTAAGAAATATCTGTATTTAATATAGATATGGCGCAAATGCTATTAACAGATATTAGAAAAAAATTTTTAGAGTTTTTTAGCAAAAACAATCACCAGATAGTTGAATCTAGTAATCTCGTTCCAAACAATGATCCAACTTTAATGTTCACTAATTCTGGAATGGTTCAATTTAAAAATGTTTTTACTGGTCTTGAAAAAAAACCATTTAAATTAGCAACGACTGCTCAAAAATGTGTTCGTGCAGGTGGTAAACATAATGATTTAGAAAACGTGGGATATACTCCTCGGCACCATACTTTTTTTGAGATGCTAGGAAATTTTTCCTTTGGTGAATATTTTAAAGAGCAAGCTATTATTCATGCGTGGAATTTACTGACTAAGGAATTTAAACTTCCTAAAGAAAAATTATACGTTACCGTTTTCTCAGAAGATAATGAGTCATTTAATCTTTGGAAAAAAATTGCTGGTTTTAGTGACGAAAGAATTATTAAAATATCTACATCAGATAATTTCTGGTCGATGGGTGATACAGGACCATGCGGGCCTTGCTCTGAAATTTTTTATGATCACGGTGATAAATTAAAAGGTGGATTACCCGGAACCCCTGAGCAAGACGGAGACAGATACATAGAGATTTGGAATCTTGTCTTTATGCAATACGAGCAAATTTCTAAAGATAAACGAATTGACCTACCGAAACCTTCGGTTGATACGGGTATGGGTTTAGAAAGAATGACAGCTGTTCTTCAAGGAACACACGATAATTATAATATAGATCATTTTAAAAAAATTATGGCAGCTTCTGCTGAACTAACTAAAACTAAAATAGACGAAAATACTATCGCAAGTCATAGAGTTATTGCAGATCATTTAAGAGCAAGTAGTTTTTTGATCGCAGAAGGTATTTTACCAACTAATGAGGGTAGAGGTTATGTGCTTAGAAGAATAATGAGAAGAGGAATGAGACATGCACATACTTTAGGTAATAAGGATCCAATTTTTTATAAATTATTTAATGTGCTTCAAGACGAAATGTCAGAAAGCTATCCTGAATTAAAAAGAGGAAAAGATTTAATAATTGAAACTTTAAAAAATGAAGAGGAAAAATTTTCATCATTACTTGATCGAGGAATAAAAATTTTAAATGAAAATATAGATAATGTTAAAAACAAAACTTTGTCTGGTAAAGTTGCTTTTAAACTTTATGACACCTACGGATTTCCATTAGATCTAACAGCTGATTTATTAAAAAGTAAAAATATTTCTATTGATAACCAAGAGTTTGAAAAAGAAATGGAAGCTAGCAGAGCTCTAGCTAGAAAAAATTGGAAAGGCTCAGGAGATGTATCTCTAGAAGAAAAATGGTTTAAAGTCAGAGAAGAAATTAACCCAACAGAGTTTTTAGGTTATGAATATAATAAAGCCGAAGGTGTAGTCTTAAAAATATTTAAAGATGATAAAGAACTTAAAGAAGCCAAACAAGGTGACGAAGTAGAAATACTAACTAACCAAACTCCTTTTTATGCTGAGTCAGGAGGGCAAGTTGGTGATCAAGGATATTTGAGCACCAATAATTGTAAAATTTTTGTTAATGACACACAAAAAAAATTAGGAGATTTTCATGTACATGTTGGCAAAATTGAAAAAGGCAGTATTAAAGTTGGAGAGAATGTTAATTTAGAAATTAATGTAGAACGACGAGACAATGCAAGAGCTTATCATTCTGCTACTCATTTATTACATGAAGCGCTTAGAAGAACACTGGGTAAGCATGTTACACAAAAGGGTTCTTTAGTTAGTCCAGAAAAATTAAGATTTGATTTTAGTCACAATAAACCCCTGGAAAATAAAGAAATTGAAAAAATAGAAAAATACGTAAACGATATGGTCAAAACATCTAGCGATGTTAGAACTCGAATAATGACCCCAAAGAAGCTGTAGACAATGGAGCATTGGCTTTATTTGGAGAAAAATATGGAGAAGAAGTTAGAGTGTTATCTATGGGGAAAGAAAATGGAAATTTCTTCTCTACAGAACTTTGCGGCGGTACTCATGTGAGAAACACTGGAGATATTGGAAGATTTAAAATAGTTAGTCAATCTTCAATTTCATCAGGTGTAAGAAGAGTAGAGGCTTTAAGAGAGAAGCAATTAGAGCAATATGAAAAAGATTTAAAACAAACTCAATCCAGCAAAGAGAAGAAAATTGAAGACCAAATAAAGGAAATTCAAGCTCAATTAAGTTCGTTAGGAGTGTCTTCTCCTTGTTACAATACAGAGCTAGAATTATCTGAGAATCTTAAAAATTTAACAAAACAATTAGAGACAGAAAAAATTAAAAAAACTCTTTCTGATAAAAGTAAAAATATTATTAAAGACGTTAAAATTGGAAGTTTCATATTTAGATCTCAAATCTTAGATGGTCTTCCTCCAAAAGAACTTAGGCAAATTATAGATAAAGGAAAAAAAGAAATTAAAGAAGGAGTGGTAATGGCCATTAGTAGTCACGAAGAAAAATTAGGAATTGCAATTGGAGTAACAGCAAAGTTAATAGATAAATTTGATGCTGTTAGTTTAGTCAAAGAAGCTTCAACTATCTTAGGTGGTAGCGGAGGAGGAGGCAGAAAAGATTTTGCGCAGTCTGGAGGAACAGATAAGGGTAAAATTGAAAATGCTATTGAGGCAGTAAAAACAAAAATTAGTTAAGTTTCTTCTTAAGATTAGAATTAATTGTTTCTAAAAATTGATTTGTAGTTAAGTATTTAGCGTTTTTATCAATTAGTATTGCTAAGTCTTTAGTCATTGAACCACTTTCAACAGTTTCCACGCAAACTTTTTCAAGACTTTCAGAAAACTTAATTAATTCATTGTTTCCATCTAATTTTCCACGATGAGCAAGTCCTCTTGTCCAAGCAAATATTGATGCAATAGGGTTAGTTGAAGTTTCTTTTCCTTGCTGATGCATTCTGTAATGTCTAGTTACAGTTCCGTGTGCAGCTTCTGCTTCAACAGTTTTTCCATCAGGAGACATTAAAACACTAGTCATTAGTCCTAGTGAACCAAAACCTTGGGCAACTGTATCCGATTGCACGTCACCATCATAGTTTTTGCAAGCCCAAACATAAGCACCATTCCATTTCATTGCGCAAGCAACCATGTCATCAATTAATCTATGTTCATATGTTATGTTGGCTGATTTAAATTTGTCCGCAAATTCCTTTTGATAAACTTCTTCAAATAAATCTTTAAATCTTCCGTCGTAAGCTTTTAAAATTGTATTTTTAGTTGAAAGATAAACAGGCCAGTTTCTTTGAAGACCATAGTTCATGCAAGCTCTTGCAAAATCTTTTATTGATTGATCTAAATTATACATTGATAATGCAACACCAGGTCCAGGAAAGTTAAATACTTCAAATTCTTTAGTATCTTTGCCATCTTCTGAAGTCCACTTAACTTGCATTTTACCTTTACCAGGAACCAAAAAGTCTGTTGCACGATATTGATCTCCAAAAGCATGTCTGCCAATAACAATTGGTTTTGTCCATGTTGGAACTAATTTTGGAATATTATTACAAATTATTGGTTCTCTAAAAACTGTACCGCCTAAAATATTTCTTATGGTTCCATTTGGAGATTTCCACATTTTTTTTAATTTAAATTCTTCAACCCTTGCTTCATCTGGAGTTATAGTTGCACATTTAATTCCTACTCCATATTTATTGATAGCGTTTGCAGAATCTATAGTTATTTGATCATCCGTTTTGTCTCGGCTTTCCATTCCAAGGTCAAAATATTTGATGTCTAGTTCTAAATAAGGATTAATAAGTTTTTCTTTTATGAATGACCAAATTATTCGAGTCATTTCATCGCCATCAAGCTCAACAACTGGGTTTTTTACCTTAATTTTAGCCATATAAATATTGAATAATGGAAGTTTTTATACATATTGGTTACAATTATCAAATTTAAAATATGCTTAATTCAGTATTTCCAAAGATACATAAAGAAGGCTATCGCTTTTTAGCCATTGCAATAATTATAACTTTTATATTATTGCTAATCTCAAAATTTTTAGGATTTATTGGAATTTTATTAACTATTTGGGTCTATTATTTTTTTAGAGACCCAGACAGAGTTTCAATACAAAATGAAAATTTTTTAGTTAGTCCTGCCGATGGTTTAATTTCAAAAATTTCAGAAGTGGAAGGTCCGGTAGAATTAAATTTAGAAAATAAGAAATTTACAAAAGTTAGCATTTTTATGAATGTTTTTAATTGCCATGTTAATCGTTCTCCAGTTTCAGCAAAAGTAGAAGAGATATTTTATAAACCAGGAAAATTTTTGAATGCAACTTTAGATAAATCAAGTGAAGAAAATGAGAGAAATTATTATAGGTTGAAAACATTAGATGGCGAAGAAGTGATAATAGTTCAAATAGCAGGATTAATAGCCAGAAGAATAGTTTGCGAGGTAAATGAAAGTCAAGAAGTTGAACAAGGTGAAAGAATTGGAATGATAAGATTTGGAAGCAGAGTAGATATTTATTTTAATAATAGAAAACTATTAGCAAGAGAAGGTCAAAACGTTACAGCCGGGGAGAGTTTAATAGCTGAGAAATAGAAATGGAAAAAAAGAATCCTTTTAGTATTGTTAAAACTAAACAAACAAGATTTATTTTACCAAGTTTGTTGACGCTTGTAGGTGTGTGTCTTGGAATAAGTTCTATTAAATTTGCTTTAGATGAAAATTTTTCTGCAGCTATTATTTTTTTGGTTTTTGCATCTTTAATTGATGCTTTAGATGGAAGAGTTGCTAGATTAATAAAAGGAACAACAGAGTTTGGAAAAGAATTAGACTCTTTAACTGACTTTGTAAGTTTTGGTATTGCACCGGCTTTTATGTTGTATTTTTGGGAATTAAAAAATTACGGCAAATTGGGGTGGGCAATTACTTTAATTTTTTCTGTTTGTTGCGTTTTAAGACTTGCACGATTTAATTTAACAAAGATTCAAGAGGGCTCTGAATGGAAACAAAATTATTTTGAGGGCGTTCCTTCACCAGCAGGTGCTGGGTTAGTATTATTGCCATTAATATACGAATTATCAGATTTAAATTTTTTATTAGATATAAAAAAATTTACTCCTTATTTAACAGTTTTTGTTGCTTTATTATTAATTAGCAAGGTTCCATCATTTTCACTAAAAAAAATTAAAATTCCTAGAAGTTTAACAATTTTTTTATTATTTGGAATTGCAAGTATTTTTGTTTCATTAATATTTTTTACTTTTAATACTTTATTCATTATTGGTTTGGTTTATTTATCTTCTTTACCTCTAAGTTATTATTTTTATAAAAAAGCATATAAAAAAAGTGAGGCTTTAAATGCCTCCAACGAAGACGATCATGAAGATGTCCTTTAATGAAAAAATCAAAGAAGGCCAAAAAGAGCAGAAGCTGGGTTATTAAACAACATAGAGATCAATTTTTTAAAAAAGCTAAGGTATTAGGCTATCGTTCACGTGCAGCCTTTAAACTCATAGAGTTAAATAAAAAATTCCGATTTATAAAGCCTCATCTAAGTTTATTAGATGTCGGATCATCCCCTGGCGGTTGGTCGCAAGTTGCATCAAATATTATTTCAAGTGGAAAAATTTTAGCTGTAGATATTCTTCAAATGGAACCAATCAAAAAAGTAGAATTTATTCACGGGAACTTTTTAGATGAAATTATCCAAAAAAAAATTCTGGATTTTTTTAAAGGGAAAACCGATTTAATAGTCTCAGACATGGCAGAAAATACGACTGGAAATAAAAATATTGATTCGATCAGAACAAATAATCTTTGTGCTGAATTAATTAATTTTTCTCTAAATTTTTTAAAACCTAACGGAGTGCTTGTTAGTAAGTTATTTATGGGAGAGGATTTTATTTTAGTTAAGGATTTAGCTAAAAAAAACTTTAAAAAAGTTGAATTTTTTAAACCTGAATCAAGCAGGAGCGAGTCCAAAGAGACCTATATTTATTGTAGTGATTTAAAGCCTTTATAATATTTTAGAATTGCTTATAAGTGTCTATGGAAGACATAAAAAATGCTTTAACGTTCGACGACGTTCTATTAATCCCTAGATATTCTAATATTTTACCATCAGAAACTAACCTAACTACGTCATTGGGAAAAAATCTAGAAATTAAACTTCCCTTTTTAACATCTGCAATGGACACCGTGACAGAAGCTAATATGGCTATCGCAATAGCTCAAGCTGGTGGTTTAGGAGTTATTCATAGAAATTTAAAAATTTTAGATCAAACCAAGGAAGTTACAAAAGTTAAGAAAAAAAAGTTGAAAGTAGGTGCAGCAGTAGGAACAAGCGATGATGATATCAATAGAGCTAAATCACTATTAGGTGCAGGTGTTGATTTTTTAGTAATAGATACTGCCCATGGTCATAGTGAAAAAGTTTTAAAAATTTTAGAACAAATAAAAAAGATTAGTAAAAACACTACAGTGTGTGCAGGCAACATTGCAACTGGCGAGGCAGCACTTAAACTTTATAATAGTGGGGCCGATGTTTTAAAAGTTGGTATTGGTCCTGGTTCAATTTGTACTACTAGGATGATCGCTGGTATTGGAGTTCCTCAAATAACAGCAATTATGGAAGTTAAAAAAAGTATGAAAAATAAAAAAATCAAAATAATATCTGATGGCGGGATCAAATTTTCTGGGGACTTAGTCAAAGCACTAGCTGCAGGAGCAGATGCTATTATGATGGGTTCAATTTTTGCGGGCACTGATGAAAGTCCAGGAAAAAAATTTAAATATAAAAATAAATTTTATAAATCTTATAGAGGTATGGGTTCAATTGGTGCAATGTCTGCTGGTTCTTCTAATAGATATTTTCAAAAAAACTATAAAGATAAATCAAAATTTGTACCAGAGGGTGTTGAAGCTAGAGTTGTTTACAAAGGTTCAGTAGAAAAGATAATCTATCAATTACAAGGCGGTTTAAGATCTTCAATGGGCTATATTGGAGCAAAAAAAATAGGCGAAATAAGCAAAAAAGCTAAATTCATTAAGATTACAAAAGCAGGTTTTTATGAAAGTATGGTACATAGCGTTGAAGCAATTAAAGAAGAAACAAATTACAAATTATGAAAAATATAAGTTTAATAATTAGCAGTTTCGTTCTCTTTTTTACGACAATCTCAATAAAAGCTGAAATTACATATTTTGATACAGGAAAAAAATTATTTGAGAAAAAAGACTATGAGGAATCAAGATTTTATTTTGAAAAAGAAATAGTTTTTAATCCTAAACACGAAATGTCCTACTTATTTTTAGCTAAAATTTACAAAGAACAAGAAAAAGATGATTTAGAAGAAAACAATCTAAATACCGTTTTACTTTTAAATCCAAAAAATGAAGAAGCTATTTATTTATCTACTATATTAAGCATAAAAAAATCTAATTTTTCAAAGGCAGAAGAGTTGATATCAAATCTAAGCAAAGTGTGTAAAAGTTTTTGTTCCAGCCAAAAAGAACTAAGAGAAAAATTAGATAATTCATTAAAGAGTGAATGAAAAAAAACGTAAGAAAGGACAAAATCATAATCATTGATTTTGGCTCTCAAGTTACAAAACTAATTGCTCGACGTATAAGAGAATTCAAAGTTTATTCAGAGATTTATACAATCAATGAAATTAGTAAGATTAATGATTTTTCAGAAATAAAAGGAATAATTTTATCTGGCGGTCCATCTACCGTTACAAAAAGTAATTTCCCCAAAATACCTAAAAACATATTTAATTTAAATATACCAATTCTTGGCATATGCTATGGCCTTCAACTCATAGCAAAATATTTTGGTGGAAAAGTTCAACCTAATATTAAAAAAAGAGAATTTGGTCGAGCTCAACTTTTTCTTAAAAAGAAATCTTTATTAACACAGAATTATTATAAAAAAAACTTTACCAATGTATGGATGAGTCATCAAGATTCTGTATTTAAATTACCTAAAGGATTTACAAAAATAGCTTCAACAAAATATTCATCAAACACTATCATTGAAAATACACAAAAAAGAATTTATGGCATTCAATTTCATCCAGAAGTTACTCATACTGATAATGGAAAAATTTTGTTCAAAAATTTCCTCTTTAGAATTTGCAAAGCAAGAAAAAATTGGAAATTAGAAAATGAAAAATTAAATTTAATAAATCAAATCAAAAACGTCGTAAAAAAAGACAAAGTCATTTGTGCATTGTCTGGTGGTGTTGATAGTAGTGTTGTTGCACTTTTAATTAATAAAGCAATAGGTAAAAATTTAAAATGCATCATGGTGGATACCGGACTAATGAGAAAAAATGAGTTTCAAACAACTTACAAAACTTTTAGAGAAAAATATAAACTAAATGTTAAGCTCATTGATGCTTCAAAAATTTATTTTAAAAATTTGAAAAATATTTCAGATCCAGAAAGAAAAAGAAAAATAATTGGTAATTTATTTATAAAAATTTTTGAAAAAGAAGCAAAAAAAATAAAAAATATAAAGTATTTAGCGCAGGGCACTTTATATCCTGATATTATTGAAAGCAGATCTGCTACAGGAAGTAATACTTCAAAAATTAAGTCACATCACAATGTTGGCGGTCTACCAAAAAAAATGAAATTTAAACTTATTGAACCTTTGAAAGAACTTTTTAAAGATGAAGTGAGATCTTTAGGAGATTCAATCGGATTAGTTAAAAGTATTTCAAGAAGGCATCCATTTCCTGGCCCTGGCTTAGCAATCAGAATAGTAGGAGACGTAACGCCAGAAAAAGTAAAAATATTACAAGAAGCCGATCATATATTTATAAATGAATTAATAAGTTCAAATCTTTATAATAAAATTTGGCAGGCGTATGCTGCTTTACTTCCTGTGAGGACAGTTGGGGTTATGGGAGATTCAAGAACATACGAATATACATGTTTATTAAGAGCAGTAGTTTCAGAAGATGGCATGACCGCAGATTATTTTAGTTTTCCTAAGCAATTTTTGGATGATATATCGAACAAAATAGTTAATGGAGTAAAAGGAATTAATAGAGTGGTTTATGATATTACCTCAAAACCACCTAGCACAATTGAGTTAGAGTAAATGAATAAAAAAGTTTTGAATATTAGAAATTTAAAAAATAAAAAAAAATTAGTTTGCCTTACGGCTTATTCTAAACCTATAGCTAAGGTATTAGATAATTATTGCGATATTATTTTAGTTGGAGATTCTTTGGCCACTGCAATGTATGGAATGAAAAATACTCATTCTGTATCAATTGAAACTATGATTAATCATGGTTTGAGTGTAGCTTCATCAGTCAATAAAGCACTATGCGTTGTTGATATGCCTGCAGGCTCATATAAAAATAAATCTGAAGCAAAAAAAAAATGCTAAATTAATTATAAAAAAAACAAAATGTGATGCAGTAAAGATGGAATGTAATAATAAGAATTACCATATAATAAAAAGCGTAGTAGACTCAGGAATTCCAGTTATGGGCCATATTGGCTTTACGCCTCAATACTATAGAAAATTCAAAGCACAAGGATTAGATCAAAAAGATAGAGTTAAGCTAATTGATCAAGCAAAAAAAAATCAAGACGCAGGTGTTTTTAGCATCGTATTAGAATGTGTAAAAACAGATGTAGCAAAAGAGATAACTAATCTCTTAAAAATCCCAACAATTGGTATAGGTGCATCAAAGTTTTGTGATGGGCAGATATTAGTTACAGATGATATGCTTGGATTAAGTGGCTTTTATCCAAAATTTGTAAAAAAATTTACTAATTTGAACCATATTATTGATAAAGCAGTTAAGAAATATAAAATTTCGGTAGATAGTGGTAAGTTTCCTAATAAAAAAAATAATTTTTAATTATGTTAGCTGAAAATACAAATTTAAATTTTCAAGAAAAATTCTTAAATTTTTTTAAAAAAAATTTAAAAACAATTATATTAATTTCTATTTTTACAATTTTAACAATCATTGGGCTTCTTTTTTATAAGAATTTAAAAGAAAAAAAGGATATTTTGGTTTCAGAAATGTATATTGAAGCAACAATATTACTGAAGCAAAATCAAAATAATGAAGCAAAAAATGTCTTAGAAAATGTCATTAATAAAAACAATAAATTTTATTCTCCTTTAGCGCTTTATTTTATAATCGATAACAATCTAGAAAATAGTTCAGAAAAAATTATTAATTATTTTGATCAAATTTTAAAAATAAAAAACATAGATAAAGATCATGTAAATTTAATAAAAATTAAAAAAGCAATTTATCTATTTAAATTTGGAAGTGAAGAGCAAATAATTAAAACATTAAACCCAGTCATAAACTCAGAGTCTAGTTGGAGAGTAATGGCCATAAATTTAATTTCAGAGTATTTTGTTTCTAAGGGTCAAAAAGTTAAAGCTGATGAATATCTAAAATTATTAAATAATTAATAATGCTTAAAATATTATTAGTATTATTATCGATTTTTTTAAGTTCTTGTTCTTTTGATAATAAAACAGGGATTTGGAAAGATGCTTCTAAAATCCCGGTAGAGTCTAGCGAGGGTAAATCAATAAGTGAAGATAAATCAAACCAAAGATACGAGGATATTTTTGTAAAAAATCAAATATTTAATGAGGAAAAAACATCAGCTGATCCTAAAAATATAATTATTGATGAGCCAATTAAAATATCAAATTGGCTAGAAGAATACGCTTTGCCTACAAATAATATTTCTAATTACTTTTATGATGAAAAAAATATTTTAATTTCAAAAAGCCCTAAACTTAGCAAATTTTCAGATAAAAAAAATTTTTCATCAAGAAATTTTATTTATTATCAAAATAACTTAATTTCTTATGATCATAAAGGAACAGTTTTCATTTATTCAACTGAAACTAAGAAAAAAATTTTTGAATATAATTTTTATAGAAAAAATTTTAAAAATTTTGATAAAGAACTTTATTTAACCTTAGATAAAAATAATCTTTTTATTGCAGATAATCTTGGATATTTATACTCAATAAATATCGAGACTAAAAATTTAGTATGGGCTAAAAATTACGGTATACCTTTTAGGTCAAATATTAAATATTTAAACAATCAAATTTTTTTAGCTAACCAAGATAATGTAATTTATTCAATCAATGCTCAAACAGGGGATAAAAATTGGCAGTTCGCAACAAATTTAACATCCTTAAAAACTGATTTTAAAAATAATTTAGCGTTAGATGAAATTAATAATAATATTCTTTTTTTAAACACAAGTGGTGAGTTGTACTCAATAAATTACGTTAATCAGAAAATTAATTGGGTTTTAAATTTTAAAAATTCTTCCTTAGCAAATGACACATCATTATTTATAAGTTTTCCAATTATAATAAAAAACGAGAATTTAATTGTATCTACCGAACAGTCTGTTCTAAGCTACAATCATTTGTCGGCCACAAGAAATTGGGCCTTACCTGTTGAACCAGTGATTAAACCAATAATTACCCAAAACTATACGTATGTTATTAGTAAAAATAATTTATTAATTTGTATTAATAATTTATCGGGAGAAATTATTTGGTCTAGAAACTTATTTAAGGAAATTAAAAGTAAAAGGTCAATTAATAAAATTGGTAAATTTTATGATTTCAAAATTGTAAATAATCATATCAATATTTATTCAAATGAAGGTTATCTTCTGTCTTATGACAATACAGACGGTCGGTTATTAGATTTTAAAAAAATAAGTAGAAACGGAATTAATTCAAAAGTTTTTTTTATTAACGAGTTGATGTTTCTTATTGATGGAAACAATAGGTTGTTAAAATATAACTAGTTATTAGATTTTGAACTCAATAAAGATAATTGAGTAATTTTACTTTCTCCTAAAAAATTACCAGGCTTTATAGGATAATCACCAGTAAAATAATGATCACTTAATTGAGGATATTCATTATTTCTTTTTCCTAAACCTAATGCCTTGTACAAACCATCTAAGCTTAAAAATTTTAAAGTTTTTGCATTTATGTACTCACACATATCTTGATTAGTTCTATTATTAGCTAACAGTTCCTTCTTCGTTGGCATATCAACACCGTAAAAATCAGGATATAATATTTCAGGACATGCAATACGAACATGCACTTCTTTTGCTCCTGCATCGTAAAGCATTTTTACTATTTTATGACAGGTTGTTCCTCTCACCAAAGAGTCATCTACTAAAACTATCGATTTATTTTTAATAATTGTTTGATTAGGATTTAATTTAAGTTTTACGCCAAAACTTCTGATATTTTGTGTTGGTTCAATAAAAGTTCTGCCAACATAATGATTTCGTATTAAACCCAATTCAAATTCTTTTTTGCTAAATTGACTATAACCAAGTGCTGCAGGTACACCAGAATCTGGAACAGGCACAACTAAGTCCGCTTCTAGGTCTGTTTCTTTAGCTAATTCAACACCCATGTTTTTTCTATAATCATATGCACATTTATGATCAATTAAGCTGTCTGGTCTTGCAAAATAAATATATTCAAAAGCACATGGTCTTGCTTTTCTTTCAGGGAAAGGTTTGGTGCTTGTTATTTTATTATCTTCTACAACTACAATTTCACCATTTTCAACATACCTAACAAATTTTGCTCCAATTATATCTAAAGCACAAGTTTCAGAAGCAAATATGTAAGAATTTTTTAATTTACCTATTACTAGCGGCCTGATGCCAAAAGGATCTCTTACACCAATAAGTTTTTTATTAGTCATCATGACTAATGCATAGCCACCCTGTATTTGAAAAAGAGCATCAATAATCTTATCAATCATTTTTGATCTTTTAGATTTTGCAATTAATTGAACAATTGTCTCGGTATCACTAGTTGTTCTAAAGATCGCACCGTCTTTAACCAAATTATTTCTTAATTCAATAGCATTAGTAAGATTTCCATTATGAGCTAAGCTCATGCCCCCAGAATATAAATCTGCAAAAAAAGGTTGTATATTTCTTAACGATACCTCTCCTGTTGTTGAGTATCTATTATGACCAATAGCAGCTTTACCAGGTAATTTTTTTATTATTTCTGGATTTGTAAAATGATCACCAACTAAACCTTGTCTTTTTTCTGAATGATAATTTTCTCCATCAAAAGAAACAATTCCACAACCTTCTTGGCCTCTATGTTGTAAAGCATGTAAACCTAAAGCTACTAAAGCAGAGGCATCTTCATGATTGGAAACACCAAAAACCCCACATTCTTCTCTTGGCTTATCTAAATTAAATTTTTTCAATTTTTTCTTTTGTATCTATTATCTCTTTATAATTTGGAAATTCTTCTATTAAAATATCACTTCCTTTTTTTACGATATTAAAAGAATAAGCTTCATCTGTAGCTATACCCCATTTTTCATATGGATAAAACCAATTCATTAATGAGAAAAAGCAGACAGCAACTACATAACCTTTTAAGGCGCCAAAAAGAATTCCAAATGATTTATCAACAGATCCAAGTCCTGACCATTTAACAGTTTTACCCAAACCTTTTCCAACCAAAATGCTTAAAAATAAAGTTACAAAAAAAACAGCTATTCCAATACCAATATTGTTTATGAAATCTGATTGAACATAATCACTTACCCAAGGTTGCAATTGAGGAACAAAAATTATTACTGCAATTATTGCTACAATCCATTTTAAAGAGCTCAAAAAACTTAATGAAAAGCCTTGAGAAAAAGATTTAAAAATATTGTAAATAAATATTACTAAAAAAATTATATCAAATAGCAAAACTTCATCTTTGATGAAGTCTAAAAAATCACTCATTTCCAAATGGTTTTAGAACTAAAATAAGTTTTGGTAACAATGTAAGAACAGATATTAGGGCCAAAAGCATTGCTAACCCTGTAAAAACTCCAAAATAAATTGTTGGTATAAAGTTTGATAGAACTAAAATTGAAAAACCAAAGATAATTGTAATGGATGTATTTAATATAGCGATACCAACTGTGCTATGACATTTATCAATGGTTAAATTGTAATTTTTAATCTTTTCAAATTCTTCTTTAAATCTGTAAATATAATGAATACTATTGTCGACAGCGATACCAATAGTGATAGCTGCAATAGTAATAGTCATCATATCTAAAGGTATTTCAAGTAAACCAATTATTCCTAATATGAAAAATGCTGCAATAAAATTAGGAACTACCCCAATAGCTGCTAAAATTATATTTCTAAATAGAATTAAAAACATTATTGAAATACCAAGCATTACTACACCCAATGTTAATATTTGAGATTTAAATAAACTTTGAAGCAAATTATTAAAGAGAATTAAAACACCGGCAAGTTTATATTCATTTTCATTTAGTCCAACTTTTGATTTTAGTTCAGTGTTAATTTTATTTATCAGAGCATTTCTTTTTAAATTTTCTAAAGAGTCTTTAATTCTAACATTAATTCTAGCTTCATTGTCTTTGACGGAAATATATGGTGAAATTATCTCTTTTTTTATTTCATTAGGTATTTTACTATAAAGAACACCTGCCTCTAAAGTTTCAAGTTTATTTCCAGTAAGTTCTTCTGCAACTCTAACAATTGATCCAAATGAAATAACCTTTCCAATTTCGGGAAGAGAGTCTAAATAATCATGAACTTTAAAAATTTTATCTATTTTATTTCTTGTAAACCAATACTTTGCTGTATTATCTTGATTATCTTCATCCCACTCTGAAAATTCATCATCTTTTTCAGTTTTATTTTCATTTTCTGGAAATTTTAAAATTATATCTAATGGAGTAGTGCCACCTAATTTATCATCAATTAATTTCATGCCTTTATAAATTTCTGTTTTTTTATCAAAATAATTTATAAAGCTATTTTCAACTTCTAACTTGGAAATCCCATATATACTTAAAATAATAATAATAAATGTAGATGAAAAAATTGATTTAGTATTATTTTTAGCAAAACTTGCTAAGGCTCTTGTAATTTTTGAGTCTTTTTGACCATCACCAATTTCATCATCCGATGTGCTAAAAATATTTAATAGTGAAGGAATAAGAGTAAATGTAATCGTCATTGAAACTAATAATCCCAATGTCATCATCCAACCAAAGTCTATGATTGGCTTAATCCCGCTAAAAATTAAAGACAAGAATGCACAGATAGTAGTTAAAACAGTATAAAGTATTGGCAAAAACATTTTGTTACTTGCTTGATAAATAGAGTCTTTAATGCTTTGGTTTTCATCTTCTTTTTTTATTTGCAAGAATCTAACAGTTACGTGAATATTCATTGCCATATTAAGTATCAGCATAAGAGCAATAAAATTTGAAGATATGACAGTTACTTTCCAACCAAGTAATCCTAGTATTCCAATCATTGAACCAACTGAGAATGCACAACCCATTAATGGAATAACTACCCACTTTATTTTTTTAAAAATTAACCAAAGCGTAACTACAATAAAAAGAAATACCCCTATGCCAAAAACAATGATGTCACTTTTAATAAATGACATCATATCGTCTGATATCATTGGTAATCCACCTAAGTGAACCTCAGCATTTACCGTAAATTTTTTAATTACCTCTCTGATTTCATTAATATTTTGATGATTTTTTTGATTATAAATATTTCTATATTCATCATATTCTTTATCAAAAAGATCGCGATCTTTTTTTTGAGCAGAGCTTAAATTACCTTCAAGCTGTAAATTAAAATATTTATTTTTTGTTTTTATAAGTTCATTTAATTTTTTGTCTTGTTTTAAATAGATAACAATTCCTGATGTTTTACCATCTTCACTGATTACATAATCTTTATAAATAGGACTATTGATGATTTCTTCAAAGCCTCTTTCTTTATCTATTTCAGGATAAGATAAAGTTTTGTAATTCTTTAATCTTTCCATTAAAGACTCATCACTGCTTTTTAATAAAGGGACGTCAATAATGGTAATAACACCATCAACCCAGTTAAGTTTTTCAATTTTAGATTTTAAAAATTGTAAATTGATAATTGTTTCTTCGTCAGTAAAGCTTGAAAGTGGCGTATAAGTTAAAACTAAGTAATCTTTTGAACCATACCGATCGTTAACTTCACGTAAGTATTTTAAATCTTTATCACTTTCCAATAGTAACGAGTCACTAGAAGCATCTAATTTAAAGTCTTTTGAATAGTACAAAAAATAAATTAGAATTAAGCTTACAATAGTAAGAGAAATTTTTGGCAGGTCTAAAACTAAAGTTTTATATATTTTTGAAAACATTTTTCAAATCAGGAAATGGTACAATACTAAACTATTAGTTTTTTGGTAAGTCTTTAAATTTAGTATACATGCCTTCAAATTCAACATGAACAACACCCGTTGATCCATGTCTATGCTTACCTAAGATTAATTCAGCCTGACCATGAATGTCACTCATTTTTGATTGCCATTCAGCATGTTCTATAGAACCTTGTTTAGGCTCTTTTTTTTCAAGATAATATTCTTCTCTATAAACAAACAAAACTACATCAGCATCTTGTTCTATGGATCCCGACTCCCTTAAATCAGACAACTGAGGTTTTTTATCGTCTCTTTGTTCAACTGCTCTAGAAAGTTGAGATAAAGCAACTACTGGTACATTAAGTTCTTTTGCAAGAGCTTTAAGTCCTTGAGTAATTTCAGAAATTTCTTGAACTCTGCCATCAAGTCTATTTGTATTCGTTCTCATTAGTTGCACATAATCAACTACAATTAGATTCAATCCAAATAATCTTTTAATTCTTCTTGCTCTATTACTTAGGGTTGAAATAGCTATTGCAGGTGTTTCATCTATGTACAAAGGAAGATCATAAATATTTCTTGAAGTTTCTATGTATCTGTTAAGTGTTTCTTCTGTGGCTTTACCAGTTCTTATCTCATGAGAAGAGATCCTTGCTTGTTCAGATAAAATTCGAGTTGATAATTGTTCTGATGACATTTCTAAAGAAAAGAATGCTACAGACCCTTTTTCATTATTTTCTTGTAAATTTTTAGCAGCATAATAAGCAATATTAGTTGCAAGGGCAGTTTTTCCCATTGAAGGTCTACCAGCAATAATAATTAGATCAGATTTATGCAAACCACCTAATTTTTCATCAAGATCAGTTAGTCCTGTTGGAACACCTACAATTCCTTTTTCACTTTTCATTGCAAGTGTAGCCATTTCTATAGTTTGGTCTATAGCTTGATTAAATTTTAAAAATGTTTGTGTAAAATTTCCTCTTTCAGCTAAATCGAATAAAGATTTTTCTGCATCTTCAATAATGTTCTCTCCTGTTTTTTCAACTTTTTCATCTTTCGCTTCATCAGAAATCTGATCAGATATAAATATCAATTCTCTTTTGACATACATTTCATGAATAATTTTTGCATAATCTATTGCTTGCTTAATGGAAGAGGAGAATCTTGTTAATTTTACCAAATAATCAACTCCACCAACTTCATTAAGTCCTGAGTCTTTTTCAAAGTAATTTTTTAGAGTGATTGGATTTGCAATCATTCCTTTATTGTTTAGAGTTTCGATAACTTCATAAATTTTTTTGTGAATTGGATCAAAAAACTTGCTAGAATTCACAATATTAGAAACTTCATCAATTATATCATTGTTGACCAACACAGATCCTATCAATGATTGCTCTGCTTCAATGTTTGAAGGTAGTTTGTTAGCTTCTGCAGAGCTTATATTAAGTTTAACGTTTTCCATTTATTGAGATAATATATTTTATAGCTAAATATATAACTTTAAAGTTACACACTTTTTTTTCTACCTGTGGAAAAGCTAATTAAAAATTAGATTGAATCTATTTTATCAACTTGAAGGTTAACACTTGCTGTAACTTCAGCATGAAGGTTGATATTGATTTTGTATTTACCAATTTGTTTAATTTCTTGTCTCAAATCTATTTGAGAAGGATTTATTTCAATATTTAAAGAAGATTTAAATGCATTTGAAACTTCTTTAGGTTTTATCGTACCATATAGGTCACCATTTTCTTTAGACTCTTTATTAAATTTTAAAGTTTTATTATTAATTTTAGATGCAATTTCTTTAAATTGATTTTTAATTTCTTCGTTCTTTTTAGTTAATTCAGATTTTTTTTTGCTAACAAATTCTATATTTTCTTTACTAGCTCTTAAGGCTTTACCTTGTCTAAGCAAGTAATTTCTTCCAAAGCCATTTTTAACTTCTACTTGATCTCCAATTTTACCAAGTTTTAAAATATTTTCCAAAAGTATAACTTGCATAATTAAATTAATCCTAGAATTTGTGCTTTTTTAATCTCGCTTGTTAATTTTCTTTGTTTGTTTTGAGAAACAGATGTAATTCTTGATGGCATTATTTTATTTGTATCTGAAACATATCTTCTTAGCAATTTAACATTTTTATAGTCTATTGCAGGAGCATCTTTTCCTGACAAAGGACATTTTTTTGAAAAACGTGCATCAGATTTTTGAAACAAGCTCAATTTATTTAATGGATTTTGTGGTCTCTTATTAAATTTATTATTTTTTCTTTTCATTTAATTTTTCTTTTTAAAGTACTCTGTTTCAGTATCTAATTTTTTGTATTTAACAGTTAAATGTCTTAACAAAGAATTATCTATAATGCTGTTTCTATTTATTTCTTCTAAGGTTTTACTGTTTGCTTCAAATTTATAGTGAATATAAAAACCTTTACTGTAAGATTTAATTTTTCTTGCAAAACTTAAAAGACCCCACTTTTCAATTTTGATAACTTTACCAGAAGTCTTATTAATAATGTCGGTATATTTTTTTTCAAGATTTTCTAAATCAGGAGTTGATAAATCTTGTTTAGCTATTAATGTATGCTCGTAAAAACTCATTATATGGTTGTTTATAGTTTATTTATTAAAAGAACGGTTTTATACTATTATAAATTTATCAATTCAATACTAATTATATAAGAAAAAAGGGATAAATATTACGTATGAGAGCTATTTTATTTCCAGGCCAAGGATCACAAGTGGTAGGGATGGGATCTGAATTTTATAATAACTTTCCATTTGTTAAAGAATTATTTTCTAAAGCAGACGATCAGTTAAAATTTAAAATTTCTAAAATCATATTGGAAGGTCCAGAAGAAGAATTAAAATTAACTCAGAATACACAGCCAGCTATTTTATTAGTTAGTTATTCTATTTTTAGTGTGCTTAAAAAAGAATTTAATTTTGATATTTCAAAAGTAAAATATTTTGCAGGACATTCACTTGGTGAATATAGCGCCTTACTTTGTGCGAATGTTATTTCTTTTGAAGATGCATTAAAGCTTTTATTTGAAAGAGGAAAATCTATGCAAGAAGCTGTTCCAGTTGGCAAAGGAGGTATGCTTGCTGTCTTGGGATCAGAAATAAATGAAATAGAAAATTTAATTAAATTAATAAAATCTCAAGGCATATGTGAAATTGCTAATGATAATGCTCCTGGTCAAATTATTGTAAGCGGTAATATTGAGCCAATAAATGAATTTAAAACTATTTTAAAAGAAAATAAAAAAAAGTGCATTCCTTTACCAGTAAGTGCTCCTTTTCATTGTTCTTTGATGAATCCATCATCAGACCATATGAAAAAAATTATTGATAAGACAAATTTTTCAAATTCAGAATTTGAAATTATTACTAATGTTAATGCAAATCCTACAAAAAAATCAGAAGATTTTAAAAAATTATTGGTTGAACAAATTTATTCTAAAGTAAGATGGAGAGAAACTATTGAATTTATGAATAGTAAATCGGTTAATGAATTTATAGAAATTGGTCCTGGAAAAGTATTAGCTGGTTTAGTTAAAAGGATTAAACCAGATAGTAAAGCTTGTAGTATTAACTCAATCGATGATATTAAAAGTTTAGATAATGAATCTTAAAAATAAAAAAATTTTGATTACTGGAGCCACAGGTGGAATTGGGCAAAGCTTAGTAAAAAAGTTTGATGGATTAGGCTCTATTATTTTAGCTACAGGAACTAATGAAGAAAAATTAAATAAATTAAAGTCAGAATTTAAAAATATTAAGATTAAACCATTTAAATTAGATAATCACTCTGAAATTGAAAAATTTATAGACGAGTGCCACTCTGAATTAGGTGGTTTAGATGTTTTAGTTAATAATGCAGGCATCACTCTAGATAATATTTCTATTAGATTAACAGAAGAAAATTGGAAAAAAGTAATAGATATAAATTTAACTTCAACATTTTTGATGTGTAAAAATGCAATTAAAAAAATGTTAAAAAATAAGCAAGGTAAAATAATAAATATAACATCTATAGTTGGGCATACAGGAAATCTTGGTCAAGCTAACTACGCTGCTTCAAAAGCTGGTATAGTAGGTTTTAGCAAAAGTCTTGCAATAGAGTACGCTAAAAAAAAAGATAAATATTAATTGCATTTCACCTGGTTTTATCAAAACTGAAATGACAGATAAGATAAACGAAGAATTTAAAAAAACTTTAGTTGCGAAAATTCCTAGCGGCGATCTTGGCTCGGGAGAAGATATTGCAAATTGCACTGTTTTTTTAGCATCTGAAATGTCAGATTATATTACAGGAGAAACGATACATGTTAATGGTGGTATGTATATGGCTTGACAATTGTTATTAATAATTTAATAACAAATTTTATCAAAAATCAAATAAAGGAATTTAAATGTCAGATGTAGGTGCAAAAGTTAAAAAGATAGTTGCAGATCACTTAGGAGTAGAAGAAGAAAAAGTAACTAATGAAGCAAGTTTTATTGATGATCTTGGAGCAGATAGCTTAGACACGGTAGAATTGGTTATGGCTTTCGAAGAAGAATTTGGTTCTGAAATTTCTGATAGTGAAGCTGAAAAAATTTTAACAGTAGGTGATGCGATCAAGTTTATTGAAAGCAAATCTGCAAATTAAAAGATAAAAATTCAAAAAAATATGACCGCTAATAGCGGAAGCTTAATGGTCATTCTTTCTTCGCCATCTGGTGCAGGAAAAACAACACTTACAAAAAAGATACAGCAAAAATATCATAATTTTAAAATTTCTGTATCACACACTACTCGCAAACCAAGACCAAACGAAATAGATGGAATAGACTATTTTTTTGTAAACGAAGAGCAATTCAAAAAAAAAATTAAAAATGGAGATTTTTATGAATACGCAAAAATCTTTGATAATTACTACGGAACTTCAAAAGACTCAGTAAATTTATTATTAGATAATAAAAATGATATTTTATTTGATATAGATTGGCAGGGAACTCAACAATTGTCTAAATTTAAAGAATTAAATTTAATTAAAATTTTTTTAGTTCCACCTAATAAACAAGAGCTTGAAAAAAGGTTAGTTCAAAGAAACCAAGATAATCCTTCAGTAATAGTTAATAGATTAAAAGCCTACGATAATGATATTAATCATTGGGTAGATTATGATTACACCATTGTTAATGATAATCTAGAGCATTGTTTCTCTCAAATAGAAAAAATAATTCAACAATTAAAAAATTAGTTTTTAATATAATCCTCAAAGTATTTTGTTATTTTAAAATACTCTATGTCTGATAATTGAGAGGGTCTTAAATCAAGGTTAATTTGTAGTTTTTTTGACACCTCAAATGGATTTTTAAAAAGTTCTTTAAAAACTTTATTAATTTTTTTTCTTTTTTTTGAAAAAAACTTATGAGAAATTTTTTCAAGATTTTCAATATTTTTTACATGAAAATTATTGTTAATGATTGGTTCCATAATAAGAACTGATGAATTTACTTTTGGTTTAGGATAAAAACAGTTAGGAGAAACATCAAAACTATTTTTAGTACTTAATCTACTAGATGTTAATAAACTAATTCTGCCATATTTAATTGATCCCATTTTGGCATTAATTCTTTCAGCAACTTCTTTTTGAAACATTAATATTAATTGTTTATAATTTGGAGGCCATTTTTTAAATTTAATTAAACTAGCTAGAATTTGTGATGATATATTATAGGGTAAATTACCAATTATAATTGTTTCAGGTTTTACTAATTTTTCTAAATCAATATCTAAAATATCTTTATTAATAATAGTAATATTTTTTTTAAAAGCTAATTCATTTTTTAATTTTGTAAATAAATTTTTATCTTTTTCTATTAGGGTTAAATTTTTAGGATTTTGGTTAATTATTTCGTTGGTTAAATTTCCTGAACCAGGTCCAATCTCAATAACATTATTATTATGAATGTCAGCGTATTTAATAATTTTTTTTAAAATATTTTTGTCAATTAAAAAATTTTGACCTAAAGATTTTTTAGGTTTAATCATTAAATTTATTAAATGAATTAACAGCAAGTATCATGCTTTGAGGATTAGCAATATTTTTTCCAATAATATTTTCAGCTGTTCCATGGTCTGGTGATATTCTTAAGTAACTTAATCCAAGAGTAATATTTATAGCATTAAACTCATATAGAGCTTTAAAAGGTGCTAAAACCTGATCGTGATACATGCCAACAATAACATCAAACTTATTTCTATTTATTTTATTGAATGCAGTATCCGCAGACAAGGGGCCAATTACTTTAATTTTTAATTTTTTTAACTTTTTAATTGCAGGAGAAATTATTTTTTTTTCTATTGAGTTTTTTTTATTTTCATCATTATGAGGATTAAGACCCAACACAGCTATTTTTGGTTTTTTCTTAAAAAGTTTTTTATAGTATTTAGACAAGTAAAAAATTTTATTTTTAATTAAATCAAAGGTTATTTTTTGATGAACTAATTTAATTGGAATATGCGTAGTTAATGGAACCACAGATAATTTATTATTATAAATCATCATAATTTCTCTGCCTAAGACCTTATCATTTGCTGCTAAATACTCTGTTATTCCAGGATATTTTTTATTTAAAATTTTTTTATTTATAGGAGCATTAATGAAGCCTTTAATTTTTTTTTTTTTAACTAAATCTATAGCAGTTTTAAAGCAATCAAAAATATATTGATTAGATTGAATGTTTTTTTTCTTAACATTAAGAATATTCAATTTATTTGTAGCATTATTTACATCGGTAATATTATTTATATTTGATAAATTAATTTTAAAATTTATTAATTGTTTTTTTAAAATTTTATAATCTCCAATTATTAAAAGTTTATTTTTTGTTTGTTTCCAAGTTTTTGCTATTATTTCTGTATTAATACTTTTAGGCTCACCTGCAATAATAGTAACTAATTTTTTCATAAAAAATTAATTTGAATTGAGTTTTCAAGATTAGAAAAATGTGATCTGGAAAATAGATTAAGTTTTTCTTGTTTTTTTTGATCTAAAATTTTTTTTTTTATTTCAGCTAATTCTTCAATAGTTTTATTATCTTTGTATTTATTTAATTCATTATCTACTTCTACTAAATTGATATTAGTTTGGTTTTTATACATACTAAAAATTAATGTGTTCCATAATAATTCAATCTCAAAATTTTTACTAAATGAGTCAAAACTTATATCATTTTTTTTAAAAATATCTTTTAAGCCAAGAATGTTGGTTTCAAATCTACTTGATGCAATATTTAATAAATAATCGTTAAGATCTTTTTTGTTATAATCTTTAACTTCGTATTTTTTTATTTCTATTTGTTTAATTTTTTTATTTATTAAATTTTTTATTGAATAATCTTTTATTTGATTAATGTTTTCTTGGTTAATCTCTTGTTTATTAATTACTAGATTTGTTATTATCTCGTTTTGTAAATCTAAAGAGGTTATAATTTCACTTCCAACTTTTACTAAAATTTTATTATTTAATTCTGAACTTACTGGTAGAAAAAAAGAATTTACTAAAAAAAATAAAAAAAAAAGTAATGATAATTTTTTTTTTAAATTTATCATCTAGAGATACTTGGGCTATTAATTTCTGCAAAAGGTATAATTGAAATTGTAAACATTAATGTATTATTAGGTTCTACATCTCTATCAGTATAAAACTCTCTTCTATAAGCAATCCCAGCTTTTAAACAATCATTAATATAATTATAACTTAAATTATAAAATTCAGCAGAGCTAGTTAATAAATTTCTTTTAGTTGAAAAACTTAGTTCTGTAGAGTCATTAATTTTGTAATCAATACCTGAGGAAACAAATTCTTGGTTTCCTATATGGTTTTTTTCTTGTAAATAACTTAAATTAAATTTTACTTTATCATCTATGTAATAGTTGGCGCCAATTTCATTATAATTAAGTTCTTTATAATTTTGATCTAAAGAAAAATTATAATTTATGTCTAACTTATTATTAATATTGTAAGTAGCTTTACCAACAACATCTGAAAATCTTTGATCCAATGAAGAATTAGACGGCATTTTTTTATTTTCTTTTTCGCTAATTACTTGGCCTGCTGAAAAAGAAAATATATCGTCGCCCACGTTATTATTATCAAACTTACTTATTTTATAATCAAATCCTACTGAGGTGCTTAAACCATTTTCAATTGTATCTAGTTCATTAATTTTATTAAGGCTAAAAAGGTTGTCATAAGTTAGTCTTTGACTGTCAATTTTTCTCATATTTCCTGGAGCATATCTAAGTAAAAATTTTGGTGTTAAAGTTTTAAAAAAGTTATTTTTTAAGTCTTTTTTAAATAAATCTAATTTTGCAAAATAACCTAATGATGACTTTAGCTCTGTATTAAAATTATCATTTTTGTATTCACTTGTATTCTTTGCTTCATAATTTACACCTTTAAGGTTAGCCTCAAAGAAAGTTTCAGCTCCAAATTTGTTAATATTTTTATTTGATTTCCAATTTAAATCATTAACAAAAAAATCAGTTCTTTTATTTGTTTCATAATTTCTTATTTTTAAATTTGAAGTTAAGTCTAGATATCCAAATTTATCATTTGCGATTAAATTTTTTTCAATTGTAATAGGTAGTAGGTATTCATGCCTTAAATTACCTACTTTAGTTGTATCTTCATAATAACTTGGAGTTAAACTTAAAAAAAAATTTTTATTTTGATAAAAATAATCCAAGCTATTTTCTAGTATTGGATTATCTTTATCGACAAGCTCAGTTTTTATATCATGCACTTTAAAATACGTATCGTTAGATACTTTTTGAAAATTAATTTCTAATTCACTTGTTTTATCTTCTGTATCTATAAAAGTATGGTTTAATTTGCCAAATAAATGAGTTCTTCCACCGTCAGACTTTAAATTGTTCTTTTTTTTATAACCAGCAGTGTAGCTTGTATCTATAGTTAGAAATGATTTTTCAAAGTCTTGTCTATATACTGCTAATAAAAGTGGATTTTCATTTAAATATATTTTTGGAGTAATTGTTAGATCTTTATCATTTGCAATATCCCAAAAATAAGGAATCTTAAACCCACTACCAACTGTTGTAGAATTGGAAAGTGAAGGCACCAAGAATCCAGATCTTCTTTTTACTGTTGGATCAGGATGAGAAAATTTTGGAAAGAAGAAAATTGGAAAATCATAAATTTTTAAAGTTACATTGTTATAATAAATAGTTTTTTTTGCTAAATTGTGTTCAATTTTTTTAGCCTGAAGTGTCCAGGGCGGACAAGTGTCTTTCCCTCTATCTTTGCAATAAGTAAAAATTCCTTTTTCAATAGTATTTTTATTATCAGATAATAACATTGTATTTGCAAATAAACGAGGCTCATTATTTTTATTTGCAGATAGAGCTTCTTGGTTTAGAAAAGCTTTAGCATCAGTTCCAATAATTTTTTTTTCTTTTGTGTTAATATAAATTTCTGAAAAATTATATTTGTTATTATTGGTATCTTTTATTTCTATTTTTCCTTTTGAAAAAAAAATATTATTTATTGTTGAGTACGTAAACATAGAAACATTGATTTTATTTCCATCTTTATCAATAATCTCAGTATTTTCATTAGAATAAATGTTTTTTTTATTATTATCTAAAACAATATTAGAGGTAAAAATTTTATATCCACTTGATGTTAAAATTTCAGTTTTTCCAAATGTTTCAAAAATATCTTTTTCTTTTTTATAATCAGCACTTTCTGTTTTAATTTTGTTTTTATATTTATCTTCTGCATTAACATTACCTTCAAACTTAGTAATTTTATTAATATTATCTAAGTTAATTTTATTAGCAGTAATATCAATTTCTTGTGCCAACAAAGACCTGCAAAAACAAATAATAAAAATAGTAAATATAAATAGTAAATTATTTTTCATTAATTTGAATTACCCCAATTGAACAAAATAAACTTATTATAATTAAAGGTGCCCAGATAGACAAAATTAAATTTATTTTTTCAGTTTGACCTAAAACTATTGAAAGATCTTTTAAATAATAAATGACCACGCAGACAAGTATAGATAGAGTTACATAATAGAAATTTGGTAATATTTTATTAGATCCAATTGTAAATATTGAACTTAAGACAACCATTAAAAATAAAAAGAAAGGTATTGATAAAAATTTATTTATTTTTTCATTTAAAAGATTTTTATTGTATCCCTCCTTGTTAAGCTTGGAATAATTTTTTATTAAGTTTAGAAAAGAGATAGTATTAAGATTTTTGTATAGATTTGATATTCTATCAATGGTATTTTCTGAAGCAAAACTATAAGTAGGGTAAACTTGCTTAGTAGCGGTTAAAATATCATTTATATTTGCATTTCTAATTTGCCATGGGTTGCTTGATATAACAGCAGACTCAGCATCAATTCTTTTGATCATTTTGTTATCATTATCAAAGACGTAGATTGATAAATCTTCAAGAATATCATTTTGAATTTTTTTAGCATAAATTAAATTTTTGCCTGTAGACGTGTTTTCTTTCAGCCATAGACCATTTTTATTAATTGCAATTAAATGATCTACATCTCTAGAGTATTTAGCTTTTTCACTTTCATAAAATTTTACTAGCGGAGAAGTAATTGGAGTAATGAAAAAAATAATAAAAAAACCAACTACTAGTATAAAAAATGATAAATAAATTGTTATTTTAAAATTAGAAAAACCAAAAGATTTAGTTAGCAATAATTCTTTGGTTGATCTTATTTTGATAAAAAAATATGTAGCTGACAAAAATGTTATAAAAGGCAAAAGTTCAATAATAATAGATGGCACATTAGCTAAAGATAAGATTATAGGTAAATAAAATGATACATTTAATTTTTTAAAAAATTCTATTTCCTCAAATAAATTCAAAAGAATTCCTAAAGAAAAAAAAATTAATAATGTATTCAAAAAAACTTTAGAGTAATTTAAAATTAAGTATTGAGTAATTTTATTCATGAAGAAATTTTTTCTTTATTAAAAGTTATAACAAGTAAAATGTATATTGTAGAAAATAAAATAATTGGAATAAGCAAATATATAAAAAAATTTAATTTAGATAGTCCTGAAAATTTAAGTAAAATCTCAGAAAGAATTAAAATTATAAAAGTAATAAAAAAAATAAAATATTTTTTTACAAAAGCAGTTTTTTTTTCTTTCTTGTAAATTAAAAGAAATGAAGAAAGTAATGCAATTAAAGTTATATAAAGAGGTTTAATTACTCTTCTTGACATATGTTCAATTGCTTCTTTTTTATCTTCACTGCAATTTTGTAAATTAGTTTTTTGAATATTAAAAATACAATTAATTAATTGTAAAGAATTTGTTTCTTGTACTTTTATTTCAGTAATTGTTCTTGTATTGAAGTTTTTAATATTTAATTCTGTTTTTTCAAAAAAAAAGTTTTTTAATTCATTATTAATATTCTTAGTTTGAATATTTCCTTCAAAAAGTAAAAGTTTATTATTTTTTATAATTCCTTTTTTTGCAATTATTATTGTATTTTTAGATGATTTTACTTCATCTAATGCAAGATTAAGTGCTCCATTATCATCCTGAACAAATATATTTATTAGTTCATTATTCTCATTTTTTTTTTCAATAAAGAAAGTAATTCCTTTAAAAGAGTCGTTAAAATTATTTGATCTTAATACTGATGAAATTTCTTTGTCTTCTTGTGTTTTTAATAAAATTCTTGATTTGCTTAATAAAAATGGATTCAAATAAAATGTCATTAATATTTGAATCAGTGTAATTAACAACGATATTAAAATAAAAGTATTAGCTATTTTGATTTTATTTAAGACCTGAAGTCCATAGGATTAAAAATTCTTGTTGTTTTTCTAATTTAATGATTGTTAATAATAAGCCTATCAAAAATGAGAGAGGTGTAAATCTTGTTAAGATTGCAGATAAGTTTAGTATTGAATATTTAAAGTATATATAAGGGTTAAAACCATCTTCAATAATTAAATCTAAGAAATTTACTGCTCTAACTGTCCAGGCAATTGCAGTAAAAGTTAATAAAATTGTTAAAAAATTTTTAATAATATCTTTTAAAATATATTTTTGAATTTTGTTTGTAAGCATTTGAAATTGATGTATATGTATTTCAACTAGTTAAAAAACTCAATCTAAGTTGACCTAAAATGATTAAATGTACTAATAAATTTGATTATAAAGCCAAAAACATAGGCTTTTTTGTAAGCGAAAAATTAGAGTTCAAAAACACTATTAATCTTCCATTAGTTTTAAACACAAAAATATTAAAATTTTTACAAAATAATAAAAACAATATTGAAAAAAAAATATTATCTTTTGATCTTTCTGAAAATCAAAAATGTTTTTTTATAATTGTTAAAAAAAATATAATAACTCATGAAATAAATTTTTTAGGTGCTCATTTAAAATCATTAATGAGTTTAGATAAACTAACAAAAAAAATAACTTTATTAGGAAAGTTAAATTTTAAAATTGACAATTTTAATGAAGAAAGTTTTATAAATGAATTTTCTTATGGATTTGAGCTAAAAAGTTATTCATTTGAAAAATATCTTTCAAAGAAAAAAAATATTAATCAAGAATTAGAATTAGTAGTTAAGAATTATAAAAGTTTTAAAAATAGTTATAAATATCTTTCATCAATTAAAGATGGAGTGTTTTTTGGCTAGAGATTTAGTTTCTGAGCCACCAAATGTATTATTTCCAAAAAAATATGCTGAGGAAATTAAAAAATTAACTAAACTTGGATTAAAAGTTGAAATTTTAAATGAAGCAAAATTAAAAAAACTTGGTATGAATTCTTTGCTTGGTGTTGGTCAAGGTAGTGAAAAAGAAAGTTTTTTAGTTGTAGTTAAATGGAATGGTGCGAATAAAAATTTTGGTAAACCATTAGCTTTTGTAGGAAAGGGTGTTTGTTTTGACACAGGTGGAATTTCATTAAAACCAGCAAGATTTATGGAAGAGATGAAATATGATATGGGTGGTTCTGCTGTTGTAATTGGTTTGATGAAAAGTTTAGCATTAAGAAAAGCTAAAGTTAATGCTGTTGGTGTAGTAGGTTTAGTTGAAAATATGCCAGATGGTAATGCTCAAAGACCTGGTGATATTGTTAAATCTTATTCTGGTAAAACAATAGAAGTTCTTAATACTGATGCTGAAGGAAGATTAGTTTTAGCAGATGCTTTAACTTACACTGAAGAAAAATTTAAACCTAGATTTATAATTGATTTAGCTACTTTAACTGGAGCTATAATTATTTCTTTAGGAGAAGAATATGCAGGTTTATTCTCTAATGATGATGAACTCTCAAACGAATTACATAAATTAGGAAATGAGATAAATGAAAAAGTTTGGAGATTACCATTACATGAAAATTATAATAAATTAATGAATTCTTCTTATGCTGATATGCAAAATATTAATTATGCAGGTGGAGCAGGGTCTATTACTGCAGCTCAGTTCTTGCAAAGATTTATATTAAATAATACTCCGTGGGTTCACCTTGATATTGCAGGAATGGCTTTTTCAAAAAAAGCAGCAAGTTTAAATTCTGGAGGAGCAACAGGTTATGGTGTTAGATTATTAAATGAATTAATTAAAAAGAAATACGAAAAAAAATAAATGGAACAAACATTATCTATAATCAAACCTGATGCAGTAGAAAGAAATTTAATTGAAGAGATTAAATCTATTTTTATTAAAAATGGTCTTAAAATTGCCAATAGTAAAAAAATTCATATTACTAAAGAAGAAGCAGCAGAATTTTATAAAGTTCATCAGTCAAAACCATTTTATAATGATTTATGTAATTATCTATCTTCAGGCCCAATATTTGTTATGATTTTAGAGGGTAATAATGCAGTAGCAGCTAACAGAAAACTGATGGGTGCAACCAATCCTAAAGATGCAGAACCTAATACTATTAGGAAACTTTATGGAATTTCAATAGATAAAAACTCAGTTCATGGTTCAGACTCTGTAGAGAATGCTAAGATTGAAATAGATTTTTTTTTTAAAAATTAAATTATCTATAAATTCTAAAAATTGCTTCAGAATATGCTTTGTATTCTTGGTTTTGTACTTTAATTTTTAATTTTGAACTATCGTCTCCAGGTAAAATATTAATTTTCTTTTTAAGAATTATTTTTCCAGAGTCTAATTTATCAGTAACATAATGAACTGTGCATCCAGTAATTTTTTCTTTTGCTTTTAACACTCTATTAAAAGTATCCAAGCCTTTATATTTAGGTAATAAAGAAGGGTGAATATTAATTATTTTATTTTTAAATCTTTGAATAAATTTTTTTTTTAAAACCTTCATATATCCAGCTAAACAAATTATCGAAATATTATATTTTTTTAATTCTTTGAACAGTTGCTCAGTTTTCAAATTATTTTTTAAATTAATTAATGAATAAGGAATTTTATAAAGCCTAGCAAATCTAAGTCCATTAGCTTTTTTTGTATTACTTACTATGTATTTTATATTTATTGGGAAATTATAGTTTCTCGAACTTTTAATTAACGCTTTTAAATTTGTGCCAGAACCTGAAATAAAAACACATGCATTTTTTTTTACCATTTTAAAGAATTGTATATGTTTATTTTTTTTCGTTCTTTAGAAATATATCCAATTTCATAAGGTTCAAATTCTTTAGAAAAATATTTTTTTATTTTATCTTTATTTTTTCTATTAACTATTAAACAAAAACCAATGCCACAATTAAATGTTTTTAACATTTCATTATCACTAATATTATTAGATTTTAAAAATTTAAAAATTTTTTTTGTTTTGATTTTTGATAAATCTATATTTAGTGTAAGATTGTCTGGAATTGATCTCAAAAGATTATCTACTAGTCCACCTCCAGTTATATGTGCCGCACTATAAATTAAATTTTTTTTTGTTAGATTTAAAATTTCTTTAACATAAATTTTTGTTGGCATTAAAAGTTCTTTTTGTAAATTTTTTGAAATTTTTTTATTTTTAATAATCGATCTAACTAATGAGTACCCATTTGAATGAATTCCACTTGAAGGAACAGCAAGTACTATATTTCCGTTTGAAACATTTTTTTTATTTAATAATTTTTTTTTAGAAACAATACCCACTGAAAAACCAGCAAGATCAAATTTGTCTTTATCATATATTCCAGGCATTTCAGCAGTTTCTCCACCCACTAAACTACAGCCAGCTAAATCACATCCTTTTATTATTCCATTAACTATTTTTTTCATCTTAGGGAGTTTAATTTTTCCGATAGCCATATAATCAAGGAAAAATAGTGGTTTAGCTCCCTGAACGATGAGGTCGTTCACACACATGGCTACAAGATCAATGCCAATTGTATCAAATTTTTTGAATTTATTTGCTAGGTCTAATTTAGTACCAACTCCGTCAGTGCTAGAGATTATTAATGGGTCTTTTATCTTTGTTTTACTGATGTCAAAAACTGATCCAAATGAGCCAATATTCTCGTTTTCAATAGATTTGCCTTTTTTTCTTCGATTTTGCTTAGAAATTTTTGCAATATAATCAACAAACTTGTCTGCTAAATTAATATTTACGCCACTTTTTTTGTATGAATTTGTTCTAGTTGGCATATTTAAGATAATAAATATTTTATAATGAGTAAATTAGTAATTTTTTTATTTATACTGTTTTTATTTAAAACCGAAACAGTTTTTTCTGCTTCTTCTATTTATGATGTTAACAACATTAAAATAACCACTAACAACAAGTCAAAAGATAATCAGAAATTTATAGACGAAGCATTTAAAAAAGCTTTTGTTATTTTTATTAATAGAATTCTTTTACCAAATGACGTTGAGAGATTTAATAATTTAGATCTAAAAAGGATTAAAAATTTTATTTTTGCTTATCAAATATATGAAATTGTTGAGGAAAATGAATTAAAAAATACGATCGGAATAAATGTAAAATTTGATCAGAAGAAAATAAGTAATTTTTTTTCTCAGAATAATATTTCTTACTCAGATGTTACCGAGGTAGATATATCAATTTTTCCAATTTTGAAAAAAGGAAATGATGTTTTAGTTTTCACAGAAAATCTTTTGTATAATAATTGGAATGATTACGAGACTAATCAAAATGATCTAGAGACAAAGTCTATATCATATAACTTAGCACTTAGAAAATGTTGAAGATCTTTATTACATCAATAAAAATATTGATAATTTAGAACTCATAAATTTAGATAATTTATCTTCACTTAAAGAACAAAAAAATAAAGTTTTCCTTATTTTTTATTCTCAGGAAAAAAATAAACTTTTTTTAAAAGCTTTTTTAAATAATAAGGAAATAATTAAAAATGTTGATTTAAATTTAATTGAAAATAATTCAATCGATGAGAATAAAAATATGATTCTGATTGCAAAAAAAGAAATAGAACAAATATGGAAAGAATTAAATCTAATTAATATTAATACACCTTCCTACCTAGATATTTCTTTGGAAATAAAAAAACCAAATGATCTTAATATTTTTAAAAATGTTCTAGAAAAAATAGATATAATTGAAAATAATTCTATTTTAATTACAACAAATAAATATGCATTAATAAGAATTAAATACATGGGAAAATTTACAAATTTAAGAGATAAATTTATTAATGCAAATTTGAATTTTGAAGATGAAAATGGTCAGTGGAAAGCATCAATAAAATAATAAATGAATCAATTAATATTTAAGTTTCCATTTTCAACAAACTACTTTGAAGAAGATTACTATGTGTCATCAAATAATTTTGAAGCATATAAATTAATTGAAACTTGGCCTAAATGGCCTAGTAAATTTATTAATATCTATGGACCCTCAGGTTGTGGCAAAACACATTTAGCGAATATATTTAATAAAAAACTTAATTCTCATTTAATTAGCGCTTCTAAAGTATCGGATAATTTTTTGCCGTTAATAAAGCTTAAAGAATGCTTAATAATTGATGACTATAAAAATAATATTAATGAAAAACTTTTTTATTCAATTTTGAATGAAATTAATCAATCTAATAAATATGTAATAGTCAATTCAGGCAAAGACATAAAAACTATAGATGTTAGTCTAGCTGATCTTCAATCAAGACTAAAAAGTTTTGTAAATATACCTATTGATTTACCAACAGATGATTTAATTAGAGTCGTTTTAGTTAAGAATTTTTCAGATAAGCAAATTAAATTTGATAATAAGTTATTAGAATTTGTATTAAAAAATATTAATAGGTCTTACGAAGATATTGCTAGATTTATTGATAAAATAGATGAACTATCTTTATCTGCTGGAAAATCAATTAATATTAATCTAATAAAAAAAGCCTTAAACGAATGAAAAAATACCGAACTCATAATTGTTATGATTTAACAGAAACTGATAGTGGAAAAAAAGTAATATTATCGGGCTGGTTACACAGAAAAAGGGATCATGGAAATCTATTATTTATAGATTTAAGGGATCATTTTGGAATTACCCAATGTGTCATTGAACATAAAAATAAGTATTTTAAATTATTAGAAAATTTAAAACCCGAGTCAGTTTTAAGAATAAGCGGAACTGTAGTTAAAAGAGAGTCTGGTACAGAAAATAAAGACCTTAAAACAGGTAACATTGAAATTAGTATAGAAGAAGTTGTAATTCTGTCTGAAGCAAAAGAGCTTCCAATGCCAGTGTTTGGAGAACAAGATTATCCAGAAGATATTAGATTAAAGTATAGATTCTTAGATCTAAGAAGAAATCAAATGCATGATAACATTATTTTAAGATCAAATGTTATTTCTTTTATTAGAAAAGAAATGACAGACATTGGTTTTTTAGAATTTCAAACACCAATTTTAACTTCTTCAAGTCCAGAAGGTGCTAGAGATTTTTTAGTGCCAAGCAGATTAAATCCAGGCAAGTTTTATGCGTTACCTCAAGCACCTCAGCAATTTAAACAATTAATAATGGTCTCAGGTTTTGATAAATATTTTCAAATTGCCCCTTGTTTTAGAGATGAAGACGCAAGAGCTGATAGAAGCCCAGGTGAATTTTATCAATTGGATTTAGAAATGTCATTTGTTGAACAAGAAGATGTCTTCGAAGTAGTTGAAAAGCTGATGATAAAAATATTCAAAAAATTTTCTAAAAAAAAACTATTACATGAAAAATTTCCTAGAATTACATATGAGGAAGCTATGCTTAAATATGGAACAGATAAACCAGATTTAAGGAACCCTTTAGTAATTAATAATATAACAAATATCTTTGATAGAGATGATGTTACATTTGAAATATTTAAGAAATTAGTTAAATCTGGATCAGAAGTTCGTTGTATTGTGACAAAAAATACAAAAGATAAACCAAGAAGCTTTTTTGATAACATTGACAAATGGGCAAAAGAACAGGGAGCTTCAGGGCTAGCTTATTTTACAATTGAAAAAGATAAACAGATTAGTGGCAAAGGTCCCGTAGGAAAATTTTTCCACGAAAATGCACTTAAAGAAATTATGAAATTAACTGGTGCAGAAATAGGAGATAGTATTTTTTTCGCTTGTGGTAAGAAAACTGAGGTAGAAAAAATAACAAGTTTAGCAAGAGAAAAAATAGCTAATGATTTGAATTTAATTGATAATGATATATTTGCATTCTGCTGGGTAATTGATTACCCAATGTTTGAGTTTAACGATATCACAAAGAAAATTGAGTTTAGTCATAATCCTTTCTCAATGCCTCAAGGTGATATAACTAAATTAGATTTAGATAATCCATTAAGTATTAAAGCATACCAATACGATATTGTTTGTAATGGTATTGAGCTATCTTCAGGGGCAATCAGAAATCATCTTCCAGATTTAATGTACAAATTATTTTCAGTTGCAGGCTATGATAAAAAACAAGTTGATGAAAAATTTAGCGGTATGATTAATGCTCTTAGCTACGGAGCACCACCGCATGGAGGAATTGCTCCTGGTATCGACCGAATAGTGATGCTTTTGGCCGATGAAAAAAATATTCGAGAAGTTACTTTATTTCCACTTAATCAAAATGCACAAGATTTATTGATGGGGGCTCCATCTGAAGTAGATGAAAAACAACTAAAAGAGCTTAATATTAAAATTGATAAAAAAAATTAGTTTTTAGATTTAATGTTAATTCTTATATCGCTAAGATCTACTAATTTGTCCTCGTAATTACTTCTAACAAATCCCTTAGAGGTAATATTTTTAACAATTTTTAAGAATTTATCTTCATTTGAAATATTTTCGACTTCTTTTTTATTTGCAATAGACGGAGTATGAGCCATCTCTTCTTTTCCAAGGTAAGAAATAGCAAGTTCTCTAAAAACATAATCTAATATGGATGTAGCACTTAAAATTCTATCATTACCATGAACTTTTCCTGAAGGCTCAAATTTAGTACCTATGAATGCATCAACATATTCTTCAAGAGGAACTCCGTATTGAAGTCCTAAAGAAATTGCAATTGCAAAGTTGTTCATTAATGCTTTAACTAATTCTCCTTCTTTATTAGTATCGATAAAAATTTCACCTATTTTTCCATCATCATATTCTCCAGTATGAAGGTATATTTTGTGTTCGCCAATAGAGGCTTTTTGAATGTATCCTTTTCTTCTATCAGGCATCCTAAACCTTGCGCTTGAACCTGTTTTATTTTTAATTTGGTTATCTTTAGAGGCTACAAAATTTTTTTTATTAATAACATCTTTTTCAATAATTTGACTGATTGGCTCAAAGTTTTTGTTGGTGTCATTATTTGAGTTAGTTTTTTCCCCAACTTTTTTTGTTTTTCTATTATTTAACCTAACGTCAATAACCTCAACTTCTCCATCTTCTCGGTTATCAATTTTGTTAAGTTCAGCCTCATTCAATTCATCAAGTCTATGAACAGTTTTAAATGTGCAAGTGTAATAAGTTTCTACGATAAATTTTTTCATGTATTTATGGAATCAATAATTATGATATATATTAATTATAGTAAGTGTCTATAATTTTATATATACACTCAAAAATTGTGTTAGCTCTAATATGATAAACTTAAAACAAATTTTTACTTGGTGGCACAGACAAACGTTTGGAACATTTTTAAAAACTATTTTTTTTGGAAAATTGGTTGGTAAAGATAATTTTGGAAACAAGTATTATGAAAGCAAAAAAGGTGAAAGATGGGTAGTCTACAATGGAAACATTGAGGCGACTAAAATAACTTCCGAATGGTTTTTATGGATTCATCATACTGTAATTGATCCACCAAAAAACAACAATAAAAAAACATATTCTTGGCAAAAACCACATTTAGAAAATCAGACTGGCACATCAAACGCTTATAGGCCTAATCATATTTTAAGATCAAATGTTAAAAAAAAATATGAAACTTGGAAAAATTAATCTTAATTTAATTTTCTTTTTATTTATATTTTTTTTAATTAGTTTTAATTCTTTTAGCGAAGAAAAGATCACCGAAACACCTATTGTTAATTTGGATAATCTTGAGCCTAGTTTTGAGGAAGAGAATTTAGATGATCAAGATATTTTAAATAATGACAATGTTAAATTTAAAGAAAAAAAAATTAATAATTCAAACAACAAAGAAATCACTGTTAATATTGTAGCTCTAGATAAAATCACTGCTAAAACATCAAATATTGATTTACATTTAGGCGAGGTAAAAAAATTTGGATTTTTAGAAATTAAAGCCCTGAAGTGTGGAGAGGTAAAATCAAAGAAAGAACCCGGACAAGCTGCTTATATTCAAATCAGAGATTTATCTGATAATAATAATGAAAAGGTGTTTGTTTTTAATGGTTGGACTTTTTCATCTAGCACGACAATTAACCCACTAGATCATCCTGTTTATGATTTTTGGTTAGTTAGTTGCGAAAATGTTTAAATTATTTTTTCTTTAGATAGCCAATTTGTATCAAAATTAGAGCTTACAAATTTTTCATGAGAAATTAATTTTTTGTGTAGATCTACCGTTGTATCAATTCCTTCAATAACAAATTCATTTAAAGATCTATTCATTCTTTGAATTGCTTCTTGTCTATTTCTTCCATGGCATATCAATTTAGCAATTAAACTGTCATAGTAAGGAGTAATCTTGCATCCTTGAAAAATTGCGCCATCAACCCTAGTTCTAAAACCAGATGGAAGATGACAAACAGAAATAGTTCCTGGACTTGGCTGAAAGTCTTTAGCTGGATTTTCAGCGTTTATTCTGCATTCAATAGCATGCCCTCTTGGCATTATATCTGATTGTTCAAGAGCGGTATCTCCCGTGTAAGCTATCCATATTTGTTCTTTAATTATATCAATACCAGTGACCACTTCTGTAACTGGATGCTCGACTTGAACTCTTGTATTCATTTCTAAGAAATAGAATTTACCGTCTTCATAAATATATTCAATTGTACCAGCACCTTCATAACCTATTTGTTCAACCATTTTGACTGTGCTTGTTAGTAGTTTTTGTCTTACTTCCTCACTTAAAACTGGGCTAGGTGTTTCTTCGATAAGTTTTTGATGACGTCTTTGCACAGAGCAATCTCTTTCTTGTAGATGGACTGTTCTATTTTTTCCAGACAAAACTTGTACTTCAATGTGACGTGGATTTTTAAAATATTTTTCAATATATAACTCATCATTGCCAAAATATTTTTTAGCTTCAGACTTAGCAGTTAAAAAAAGGTTTTCTAAATCTGATTCTTTTTCAACTATTTTCATTCCTTTTCCACCGCCACCTCCAGCAGCTTTGATTAACACAGGTAAGCCAATTTTTTTGCAAATGTCTTTTGCCTCATTTAGAGATTTTACTCCTCCTTCAGATCCTTCAATAACAGGTAAGCCATATTTTTTTGCAATTTTTTTTGCTTCAATTTTATCACCCATTTTTCTGATTAAATCAGCACTAGGGCCAATAAATTTAATTCCATGTTTTTGAACTACTTCAGCAAATTTAGCATTTTCAGATAAGAAGCCATAACCAGGATGAATTGCTTCTGCGCCTGTAAGGTCTACAGCTGACATTATTGCAGCTATATTTAAGTAACTATTTTGAGGTTGATGTGAACCTATGCAAACACTTTCATCAGCTAATCTCACATGCATTGACTCAGCATCCACATCAGAATGAACAGCAACCGTTGAAATTCCCCATTCTTTACATGCTCTTATAACTCTAACAGCAATTTCTCCTCTGTTAGCAATTAAGACTTTTTTAAACATTAATTTATTTGAGAATGACTAGAGTTTGTCCAAATTCTACGGGTTGACCATCTTTAACCAAAATACTTTTTACTATTCCATCATTTGTCGAAGGAACATGATTCATTGTTTTCATTGCTTCAACTATCATAATGGTTTGGCCTTTTTTTATTTTGTCACCAACTTGCACAAACTGTTTTGCTCCTGGCTCTGGCGCTAGATAAGCCGTTCCAATAATTGGAGATTTTATTCTTATTCCTTCTTCAGACTCATTAAGGACTGCTTTATTGTTAGAAACTACACTTTCAGTTGTTTTTATTTGACCAGTTGCTTTTGCAGCTTTTGAAACTTTTATTTTTGTATCGCCATTTTGATACTCTAATTCTGTTAATTTAAATTCATCTAAATTATCTACTAATTCTTTTATTAATTTTTTATCTATTTTCATTTTTTAAAATTTTTTTTAATCCTTCTATTGCTAGCATATATCCTTGTGGTCCAAAACCACAAATAATACATTTAGCTATGTTACTTATTAGAGATTTATGTCTAAATTCTTCTCTACCATGAATATTTGTAATATGTAACTCGACAATAGGTATTGTTAATATAGCCAAAGCATCTCTAATTGCTACTGATGTATGGGTATAGCCACCAGCATTAATTATTAAAGCATCATATTTTTTTCTGGCTCCTTGAATAAAATCAACAATTTTACCTTCAATATTAGATTGCTTAAATGTTATGCTAATACTATTTTTTTTTGCAACTCGTTTACATTCTTCTTCAATTTTTTTTAATGTAATAGTACCGTATTTATCTTTCTCTCTTTCACCTAAAAGATTTAGATTTGGACCATTAATGATTATGATTTTATGCTTCATTTTTTAATTACAGAGTGTATTAAATATCTTAATTATGGCAAAAATACAATTAAATGGTAAAAAGCATACACTTAATCAAAAATTTTCACTCTTAGGATTGTTAAAAAAATTTAAAATTAATGAAAAAAAGATAGCTGTAGAATTAAATGGAAAGATTATTATTAAATCAAAATATAATTCAGTTTTTTTAAAAGATAAAGATAAAATTGAAATAGTTCATTTTATAGGTGGAGGCTAAGAGTTATGAAAGATAATTTTTTTATAGGTGGAAAATTAATAAAATCACGACTCATAGTAGGAACAGGAAAGTATAAAAATTTTAAAGAAACAGCTTTGGCTGTTAAAGCATCTGGTGCAGACATGGTTACTGTAGCAGTACGAAGAGTTAACATTTTAGATAAAAAAAAACCAATGCTTACTGATTATCTTAATCCAAAAAAAATTAAATATTTACCTAATACTGCAGGATGTTTTAATGCAGAAGACTCATTAAGAACATTAAGATTAGCTAGAGAAATGGGTGGATGGAAAATGGTTAAGTTAGAAGTTTTAGGTGATAAAAAAAATCTTTTTCCAAATATGATTGAGACTCTTAAAGCCACGAAAATATTAGTCAAAGAAGGATTTAAAGTATTAGTTTACTGCTCTGATGATCCTCTACTAGCAAAAAAACTTGAAGACTTGGGAGCATCTGCAATTATGCCACTTGCATCACCGATAGGGTCTGGTCACGGTATTCAAAACAAAATCAATTTATCTCTAATTATTAAAAACGCTAAAGTTCCGGTCATAGTTGATGCTGGAATAGGAACTCCTTCGGATGCAACAATTGCTATGGAGATGGGTTGTGACGGCGTACTAGTAAATAGTGCTATTGCTTTATCTAATAAACCTATTTTAATGGCAGAGTCATTTAAGTACGCAGTTATTTCAGGTAGAAAATCTTATAAAGCTATTAGGATGCAAAAGGTTTTATATGGTTCCGCAAGTAGTCCTAAAAAAGGCTTAATCTAAGCAGCCTTTTTTTTACGTCTGACCCATAAAGTTCTGAGACTTTTCTTTTTTTTTGTTCCTTTATTTTCTTTATTTGACTGATCTTTATTATTTTTTTTAGATTGTTTTTTAGCTTCCAAAGTATTTTCTTTGACAAAATTACTTTCTATTAGACCATCAATTTTATTAATATTTTCTATTTTATTGATAGTTTTATTGTTCTTATCTAAAAGATTAATACTATATTCAGGAATAATTAATTTTGGATCTGCTATAAAATTAATTTTAATTTTAAATTTTGCTTCGAAATATTTAATTTCTTTTTTTAAAATTTCATCAATATATATTTTTACTTTTTCAGGTATTTTTACATCTAGAGCTTTAACTTTATCAGTGAAAGATAACATTTCTGCTTTTTTAACCACTTTCAATGAAAAAGATTCTAACGAAAGGTTTGTTTCCCATTTTATTGATCCTTCCCTAAGTCTTTGCCTAGTCATTTCTAACAAACCAAATGTGCTTATTTTTCCGACCTGAATTCTTGCCCTATCTTTTTTAATAACTTCACGCATTTTCTTTTCGACTTGCCTTCTATTAAAAAAATTCATCATATCAATGAAATCGATTACAATTAGACCAGAAAGATCTCTAAGTTTAATCTGTTTAGCTATTTCTTCAGCTGCTTCCAAGTTTGTATTCAATGCGGTTTTTTCAATATTAGAGGCTTTGATTGATTGTCCTGAGTTAATATCAATCGACACAAGAGCTTCAGTAGGATTAATCACAAGATATCCACCTGATTTTAGTTTTACTACTGGATCAAAGATATTGTTTAATTCTTTTTCAATACCTGCTTCATGAAATAAAGGAATTTTTCCTTTATGTTTTTTTAAAAATTTAGCTTTATTTGGAATTAGTTCTTTAATGAAAAGCTTTGCTTTTTTATAACCGTCATTTCCATCAATATAGATATTTGTAGTTTCATTATCATATATATCTCTTAATGCTCTTTTAATAATATCTCCCTCTTCATAAATTAATGATGGAGCATCTGAGTCCAAAGCTTTTTCTTTAATTTGGTCCCATGTTTTTAAAGTATTTTGAAAATCTTTTTCAATTTCATTTTTTGTTTTATTTGCACCAGCTGTTCTGACAATTACACCCATGCTTTTTGGTATTTCAATTTCATTTAAAATACTTCTAATTTTAGTTCTATCAGATGAGTTAAAAATTTTTCTAGATATACCACCTCCTTTGGCAGTATTTGGCATTAAAACCATAAATTTTCCTGCCAACGATATAAAAGTTGTAAGTGCTGCACCTTTGTTGCCTCTCTCTTCTTTAGTTACTTGAATAAGAATTACTTGTCCTGGTTTTATTACTTCTTGTATTTTATATCTCTTAACACCATAAGTGTTTTTCAATTTTTCACGCACATTTTGATTAGGTTGGACAGTTTCAACCAATGGCACTTCAGCATTTAATTTTTCTTCTTCAAAGTTGTTGCTATCTAATTGAGTGGTTTCATTAACATTTTCTTCAATATTATTTTCGTTCACAATCTCATTATTGTCATTTGAATTTTGACTAACTTCTTCTAAAGAAGTTTTTGTTAGATCTTCTCTTATTTTTTCTTCAGCTTCTTTTAGTCTATCTTTATCTTCTGTAGGTATTTGATAGTAATCAGACTGGATATCGTTAAATGCTAAAAAACCATGCTTTACTCTACCAAAGTTTATAAAAGCAGCCTGAAGAGATGGCTCAACTCTGCTTACAGTTCCAAGGTAAATGTTGTTTTTAAAGTTTAGCTTATTTTTATTTTCATACTCATATTCTTCAACTCCATTATCAGATTTGAGTACAACTCGTGTTTCTTCTGGATGCGAGGCATCAATAAATAAATTTTTTTCCATGTTAATAGTTTTCCTTTAGGATTAATGTTTAATAGAATTCTTTTGAAAAATTTCATAATTTCTTTATACAGAATTTTTTTCTTTAAGACTATTTATAAGTTTTGTATCGCCATAAGATGGCCTAAATTAAAGCTTTAGTTTGTATATGTTTGAAAGGTTGAATATTGTAATCAAATTAGTTCTTAGCTTAACTATATTAGCTTTTTTTCTAGCCTTTTCAGCTTTATGGTATTTTTCATCAGGTTTACCAGATTATAAAAAGCTTGAAAATTATGAGCCACCAATTTCTAGTAGAGTCTATGCAAACGATGGAACTTTAATTGCTGAATATGCTTTAGAAAAACGTTTATTTATACCTTATGAGTCAATACCTAAAACTATAATCAATTCCTTTTTATCAGCGGAAGATCAAAATTTTTTTAGTCATCCAGGAATAGACCCAAAAGGAGTAATTCGAGCTGTAGTTAATAATATTAAAAATATAGTAACAAACAAAAGATTAGAAGGAGCATCAACCATTACGCAGCAGGTTGCAAAAAATTTTTTATTAACTAATGAAGTTTCTTTAAAAAGAAAAATTAAAGAAGCAATTTTAGCTTTTAGAATTGAAAAGGCTTATAGCAAAGAAAGAATCCTAGAATTGTATTTGAATCAAATATATTTAGGCGAAGGTACTTATGGTATTGCAGCTGCTAGTTTAGAATATTTTGATAAATCAGTTAAAGAATTAGATTATTCCGAAGCAGCAATGCTGGCCGCACTGCCAAAAGCACCTAGTAGGTATAATCCTTTTAGATATTACGACGAAGCAAAATTTAGAAGAAATTTGGTTTTGCAAAATTTAAATGAAAATAAATTTATTAATGAAACAGAACTAATTAATTTAAAAAAAGCAGATATAAATTTAAAAAAAAGAAAAATTAATCTTTTAGAAGAGTCAAATTATTTTACAGAAGAGATAAGAAGAAATATTAAAGATAATTATGGTTTTGATAAATTGTATGCAGAAGGTTTTACAATTAAATCCTCTCTTGATGTAAACTACCAACTTTATGCTCTAGACTCCCTAAGAGCTGGTCTAGAGTCTTATGATAGAAGGCATGGTTGGAGAGGAGCAATTCTTAATAAAGAAAAAGATTTAAATTGGGAAGAAAAAATAAAAAATTTAAAAGTAGATCGAAGTTTAAATTGGAAATTTGCTGAAATAAATAAAGTTGATATCAATGGTTTATCTTTTTCACTTTTAGACGAAAATGAAAAAGGATTGATTTCTTCAGACAATTTAAAGTGGGCGATTAGAAAAACCATAAACGATTCATTTAAAGAAAAAGATATTATTTACGTTAAAAAAAATAAAAATGGTTCTTGGCAATTAAAACAATACCCAAAAGTAAACGGAGCAATTGTAGTTCTTGATCCTTTCAATGGCAAAGTAAAAGCTATGGTTGGAGGTTTTAGTTTTGAAACAAGTGAATTTAATAGAGCTACTCAAGCAAAACGTCAGCCGGGTTCAGCTTTTAAACCTTTTGTTTATGCTGCAGCATTAGAAAATAGCTTTATGCCAAACTCTATAGTTTTAGATGCTCCTTTTACTGCCAATCAAGGTGTTGGATTAAAGAACTGGAAACCTGAAAATTATGGAAAAAAATTTTACGGTCCAAGTACGTTAAGAAAAGGAATTGAATATTCAAGAAATTTAATGACAGTTAGAGTTGCTCAAGAATTAGGGCTAAAAAAGATTATCGATTTGTCAAATAAGCTTGATATTTATAATGATGTACCTGAATTATTATCTGTTTCCTTAGGGTCAGCAGAAACTTCTTTGCTACAAATTACTAATGCATATGGAACTTTTTTAAATGGTGGAAAAAAAATAAATCCAATTCTAATTGATCGAATTCAAGATAGGAGAGGGAAGACAATTTTCAATTCTGATATTAGAGAATGTATAGGCTGCGATAAGTATTCAGCAGAAGAAACTATTGTTCCGTCAATCAAGGATAAGTTCGATCAAGTTATTAGCAAAGAAACTGCATACCAGATACTTTCAATGCTTGAAGGAACTGTACAAAGAGGAACTGGTAAAAATCTTAGAGATTTAAATGTACCATTAGCGGGCAAAACAGGAACTACTAATGATAATTACGATGCATGGTTTATTGGACTTACCTCAAATTTAGTTATTGGAGTTTATGTTGGTTTTGACGAACCACAAACTCTTGGAAAATACGAAACAGGAGCCAAAGCAGCCTTGCCAATCTTTAAAAGTTTTATAAAGCAAGCGTTGTATAAAGAAGATTTTGGTTCATTTAGTGCACCTGAGGAAATATTTTTTGCTTCAATAAATTATGATACAGGTCAAAAGGAAAATTTTGATAACAAAGACTCAATAGTAGAAGCGTTTAAGTCTAGTGATATAGACAGAATTAGAAACAATAATTTTAATAGAGACCTAAATTATGATAGTCTTATAAAGTTTAGACAATTTTACTAATGGAAGATTTTGATTCACAAATAATACTAGCTGAAAAAAGCTTATCAAGTATCAGGGGGTATCTTTGATCGTAATAAAATCAAAGAAAAGCTAGAAAATTTAAATAAAGAAATATCCAAAGAAACTTTTTGGAAAGACAACAATAAAGTAAAAAAAACTTTAAAAGAAAAAAAACATTATGACTTCATTATTGATTCTTTAAAAAATAATGAAAGTGAATTAGAAAATCTTAAGGACATATTTAAATTAGCTAAAGAAGAAGACGATAGTGATACGATTAAAGATTGTTTAGAAAAAATAGTATCAATACAAAATAAACTTAAACAAATAGAAGTGAGTTGCTTCTTATCAGGTGAAAACGATGCACTTGATATTTATTTGGAAATACATGCTGGCGCAGGAGGAACTGAAAGCCAAGATTGGGCTGATATGCTTAGAAGAATGTATTTAAAATGGTTTGATAAAAAATCATTTCAAAGTGAAATTATTAGTGAGCACAAAGGTGAAGAGGCAGGTATAAAATCTTCAACTTTAAAAGTATCTGGTGAATATGTTTATGGCTTAATGAAAAAAGAGTCCGGTGTACATAGACTTGTAAGAATTTCACCATTTGATAGTGGAGCAAGAAGGCATACAAGTTTTGCAAGTGTTTGGGTTTATCCTGCTGTAGAGGAAGATATAGATATTAAAGTTGAAGAAAAAGATTTACGAATCGATACATATAGGTCGAGCGGAGCAGGCGGTCAGCATGTTAATGTAACTGATAGCGCTGTTAGAATAACACACTTACCAACTAAAATTGTTGTTCAATGCCAGAATCAAAGATCACAGCACAAAAATAAAGAGACATGTTATAAAATGCTAAAAGCAAGACTTTATGAACATGAATTGCAAAAACGCGAAGAAGAAGAGCAAAAAAAAATGACCTCGAAAACTGATATTGGTTGGGGCCATCAAATACGTTCTTATGTCTTGCAGCCCTATCAGTTAGTTAAAGATTTAAGATCAAAAATAGAAAACACAAATCCAGAGGACGTATTAAACGGAAATCTTGATTTATTTATTGAAGGTAATTTAAAAAATTAATGAAAAAAATATTTTACGTTTTTTTAACTATAACTTTTATATTTTTTAGTGCTGCAATTTTTTATTTATCAAAATATGGTTTAACAACAACTAAGTTTAATAGCATTATTGTTTCTGAGTTAAAAAAAAAAGAACCGAATTTAGAAATTGAATTAAATGAAATAAAAATTAAATTTGATTTAGAAAAGTTACAAATTTATCTATTAACTAAAAATCCTCAAATAAATTATCAAAATATAAATTTACCAATAAAAGAAATTAATATTTATACAAAAATAATCCCTATTTTATTTGCTAACATTGAAGTTGATCAAGTTGCTTTAACTGTAGAAGAATTAGATTTAAAAAAAATTCAATCCTTAGCTGTTAGAGCAAAACCCTCTAATTTTAAGACTTATTTACTGAATAATTTAAATAAAGGATTATTAAAGAAATTAACTACTACAGTAAGTTTAGACGACAAGTTTAATATTAAAGATTTTAAATTAAACGGTAATCTAGAAAATTTAGATATTAAATTAACCAATCAATATTTAGTTAATGATATTAGTTTAAATTTCATTGCTGATAAAAATTTAATTTTATTAAATTCTATTAACGCAAATTATAAAAATATTAAGATTACAAATGGTTTAATTGATGTAAATTTAAGCAATGGGATTAATTTATCTGGAAAATTTGACTCAAATTTTAATTTAAATAATAAAGATATTGTTTCTATAATTGATAAAGAAAACATTAATTTCTTAAAAGAAAATAATATTTTTTTTAATGGAAAACTATTTCACGATTTTAAAATTAATTTTGATGAAAGTTATAAAGTTCAGGATTATCAATATAAAGCAAATGGCAATATCGATGAAGCAAAAATTACATTATCAAAAAAGTTAGATTTATTTCCTTTTACAAAAAAATTTGAAAATTTTTTATTTAGTAAAACTAAAGTAGATTTTGCATTAAGTGACAAAAAAGAAAGTGTTTTAAAATTAGAAGGAAGTTATGCTACAGATGAAAATATATTTAAAAAAGTAAAAATTGAAAATTTATATAGAAAAAATAGTCAAAAATTTATTATTGATCTTGATTTAGCTGAAGATTTTAATTTAGAATTTTTAAATTTTACTTCAAATAAAAACTCCCCTGGAAATTTAAAAAGTGAATTTACAATAAGTAATGACACAATTAATTTTAAAGAAATAATTTTTAAAGAAAAAAATAATTCAATAATAATTAATAATTTGTTGTTTAAAAATAATAAAATTGAACAAATTTCAGATTTGAGCGTTAATACTTATCTTGGAGACATAGAGAATAATGACTTTAATATAGAATTTAAAGACAAAATAACAGTCAAAGGTAAAATTTATGACTCAAGCAATTTATTAAAAATAATAAAATCAGATAAAAAAAATAATTTTTTTGAAAAGTTCAATAAAGATATTGTTATTGATTTTGAAAGATTACTTACAAAATCTGAATATCCTATAAAAAATTTTAGATTAATTGGTAGCATTGAAAAAGGAAAATTTGTAAAAATTTCTTCAAAAAGTGAATTTGCAGACAATAATAAGTATTTAGATATTAGCTTAAAAAAAGATCCTAATAATAAAAAAATATTAGAGATTTACTCTGATATTCCAAAAGCTATTCTTACAGAGTATAAATTTTTTGAAGGATTGAGTGATGGTAAATTATTTTTAAATTCTATAATTGATGATAATGGGAGTGTTTCAAAACTTACTATAGAAAATTTTAAACTTGTAAAAGCACCTGCTTTTGCAACTTTATTAACTTTGGCTGATCTTGGTGGTATTGCAGATGTGTTGACAGGAGAGGGTATAAGTTTTGATACTTTAGAAATTAATTTAGAAGAAGATAAAAATATTGTTAACATTAAAGAGGTATTAGCTCTAGGTTCTAGTATTTCTCTAATTATGGACGGGTATTCTGAAAAAAAATCAGGTCTAGTAAGTTTTAGTGGAACATTAGTACCTGCAAAAACATTAAATAGTTTGGTTTCAAAAATTCCGGTTGTTGGAAATATTTTAGTAGGCGATAAAATTGGTGAGGGTGTCTTTGGCGTCAGCTTTAAAATGAAGGGTCTACCAGGCCAAGTAAAAACAACAGTAAATCCAGTTAAAACATTAACACCAAGATTTATAACTCGAGCTTTAGAAAAATTAAAAAAAACTAACTAAATTTAATTAAATAGTGACGTTTTTTACCATGAGATATTTTTAGATATTCAGAATTAATAAAATCATTAAATTTAATAATTCTTTTTTCATCTGTTTCTAGTTTATCATTAATCTTAATGCCTTTTTCTTGCATGGCACGTCTTGCCTCGCTTTTTGATGAAAAAATTTTATTATTTGAAATTAGATCTAAAATAGAAATGCCTTGATCAATTAATTTCTTATTAATTTTAATTTCTGGTAAATTTTTACCAACACCACTACCATCAAATGTTTCTTTTGCTGTTTTTTCTGCCTCTGATGCTTTTTGTTCACCATGTAAAATTTTAGTAGCTTCATTAGCTAATAATATTTTAAGATTATTAATATTTTTTTCTTTTTCTATTATTTCATTTAATTTGTTCAAATCTATCTCTGTAAAAAATTTTAAAAACTTTTCAACATCTGCATCATTAGTGTTTCTCCAAAATTGCCAGTATTCGTAAGAAGAAAATAATTCTTCATTTAACCAAACTGCTCCTTTTTCAGTTTTTCCCATTTTTGCTCCCGTAGAAAGAGTTATTAAAGGTGTTGTTAATCCATAAGATTCTTTTGAATTGATTTTTCTGATTAATTCAACTCCATTTACAATATTACCCCATTGGTCAGAACCACCAATTTGAAGAACACAATCTTTTGTTTCATTAAGTTTATAAAAATCAAAAGCTTGAAGAATCATGTAATTAAATTCCATGTAACTAAGTGATTGTTCCCTCTCAAGTCTGAGCTTAACACTGTCAAAGCTAAGCATTTTATTGATTGTAAAGTGTTTGCCAATTTCTCTTAAAAATTCAATGTAGTTAAGTTTTTTGAGCCATTCTGCATTGTTTACAAAAATCGGAGAAGTCTTTTTATTTTTAAAATCTAATAATTTTTCAAAAACTTTTTTAATTTTATTAATATTTTCAGTAATAGTTTTTTCTTCCAGAATTTTTCTTGTGGTATCTTTACCTGAAGGGTCTCCAATTAGTGTCGTGCCCCCTCCTAAGAGAACAATAGGTTGGTGTCCATATTTCTGCAATAGTCTTAAACACATTATTTGCAATAGACTTCCCACATGCAAACTTGGAGCGGTGCAATCAAATCCAATGTATGCCTTTACAGGCTTGTTGTTTATTAACTTAGATAAATTCTCTATATCTGTGCATTGATGGAAAAAACCTCTAGATTTGATTTCATCAATAAAATTTTGATTCATAGCTAATTTGATTTAAAATAACTTTTACACAATAATCTTATTAAATTAAACGATTATATATAAATGATAACAGCTATAGGTTTAATGAGCGGCACATCCTGTGATGGCGTTGATGCATCAATTATAAAAACTGATGGAGTTAAAAAAGTTGAATTTATAGATAATTATTACCACCCTTATGAAAAAAAATTTAGATTTAGATTAAAAGAACTTAAAGAAAAAATAAATCAGTTCTCTGATATTAAAAAGTATAGACTAGATATAGACACTTTAGAAAGAGAACTTACTTTAATCCACGCTAAAACAGTTGAATTACTTAGAAAAAAATTAGGATCAGAAAATAAAAAAATTGAATTAGTCGGTTTTCATGGGCAAACAATTTTTCATAGTTTTAAAGACAAGAAATCAATTCAAATCGGAGACGGTAAATTACTATCTCAATTATTAAATCAAAACGTTGTATATAATTTTAGAAAAAAGGATATATCAAATGGAGGTCAGGGTGCTCCATTAACTCCTGTATTTCACCAGTTATTAAAAAATTATTTAGATTTTGATTTTCCCGTAGCTTTTATAAATATTGGAGGTATTGCTAATATAACCTACCTAAATAATCAAAAAATTTTAAGTTTTGACACAGGGCCTGGTAATTTTTTAATTGATAGTATTATTCAAATAAAAACTAAAAATGAAATTCAATTTGATAATAACGGAGACTTAGCCTTTAAAGGGACGGTAGATAAAAATATATTAGAAACTTATTTAGATGATCCTTTTTTTTCTAATAGTCCTCCAAAATCTTTAGATGTAAATGATTTTAATATTAGTGCTATAAGAACATTAAAATTAGAGGATGCAGTTGCTACTTTTTCAGAATTTACTGTACAGTCTATAATACGTTCATTAAATTTTTTAGATCCTCTTCCGAAGAAAATAATTCTATGTGGGGGAGGTAGAAAAAATAAATTTATTTTTGAACGGCTTGAAAAATTAGTTAAAAAAATAGAAATTCAAAAAATAGATAAATATAAAAATATAGATGGAGATTTTATCGAGTCCCAAGCATTTGCATATCTAGCTGTGAGGACATTAAAAAAAATACCAATTACTTTTCCTGAAACAACAGGTGTAGCAGAACCTTTAGTTGGTGGAGATTTAGTTTTAGCTAAATAAGCGCTGTTTTTTCTTTTATATATTTTTCAATTTCTTTAGCTAACTCTTGCTCTTTATTTTTGAAAAAATGATTAGCATTTTTAATTTTAGTAAAAATTACTTCAATACCTTTTTGACTTTTTATTCTTTTATCTAATTCATCAATGCTTTCTTTTGTAACAAGCTCATCACCATCGCTGTATACGACTTGTCCAGAAGTTGGACAGGGTGCTAAAAAAGAAAAATCATAAACATTAGGTTGCGGTGATATAGCAATAAAATTATTTACCTCGGGTCTTCTCATAATTAACTGCATACAAATTAATGCTCCAAATGAGAATCCACAAACCCAACATTGACTATAATCTAAATTTTCTCTTTCAATCCAATCTAAAGCTGCTGCAGCGTCAGATAATTCGCCTTGTCCATTATCAAATACTCCATCGCTTTTCCCTACACCTCTAAAATTTATTCGTATAACAGAAAAACCATTTTCTAAAAAAATGTTATAAGCAGTTTGAACAACTTTATTATTCATTGTTCCTCCATATTGTGGATGAGGTTGAAGTACTATGGCTACTGGTGAGCCAAATTTTGGATTTTTGTAATATTTTCCTTCAAGTCTTCCAGCTGGACCAGGTATAAAAATTTCGGTGCTCTTTGGTTTCATTTGAATATATTTAATTGATAAAAAAACGCTTTATACCATCAATTATATTATCTTTATTAATTTTTTATAATCTTGACTAAATTACTAGGAATAATCTAAATAGCTTTAATTATATAGAGTTTATTATGAAATTGACCACCAAAGGCAGATACGCAGTAATGGCTATGGCTGATCTTGCTGCTAATAAAGACCTTAAACCTGTAAGTCTTAATGAAATAGCATTAAGACAGAACATTTCTTTATCTTACCTAGAACAATTATTTTTTAAATTAAAAAATAAAAATTTAGTTAAAAGTGTACGTGGTCCCCATGGAGGTTATATTTTAGAAAAAAAACCTAAAGATATCAAATTATCCAATATTATATTTGCTGTTGATGAAGAAGTAAAAACATTAAATTGTAAAAAAGACTCAAAAAAAAGTTGTAGTGGAAAGTTTGTAAAATGTATCACACATAGTTTGTGGGCAGATCTAGAGGAACATATTAATATTTTTTTTGAAAATAAGAGCCTAGAAGATTTAATCGTTAATCAAGAAAATAATTTTTAATATGAGTGATAAAAATATAAGTTTAAACGAAGAATATAAATATGGTTTTACAACTGATATTGAAAATATAAGATCACCAAAAGGTTTAAACGAAAACACGATTAAATTTATCTCTGAAATAAAAAATGAACCAAAATGGATGTTAGAATGGAGATTAAAAGCTTATAATAGACTTAAGAGTTTAAAAGAACCAGATTGGCAAAAACCAAAATATCCAAAAATAGATTATCAAGATTTATATTATTATTCTGCTCCAAAAAGTGCATCAAAAAAACCAAAAAGTCTTGCTGATATTGATCCTAAGATTTTAGAAACTTATTCAAAACTTGGTATTCCTTTGGTGGAGCAAAAGCGATTAAATGGTATTGCAGTTGATGCTGTATTTGACTCTGTTTCTGTTGCAACAACTTTTAAGGAAGAACTAACAAAAAAAGGAATTATTTTTTGTTCTATTTCAGAAGCAATTCAAAATCATCCTGACTTAGTAAAAAAATATTTAGGCTCAGTTATACCTTTAAGCGATCATTATTTTGCAACTTTAAATTCAGCTGTTTTCACAGATGGATCTTTTGTTTACATTCCACCTAACACAAGATGTCCAATGGAATTATCTACTTATTTTAGAATCAATGCTTCTGAAACAGGACAATTCGAAAGAACTTTGATTATCGCTGACAAAGGAAGTTATGTAAGCTATTTAGAAGGATGTACTGCTCCAATGCGAAAAGAGAATCAACTGCATGCTGCTAATGTAGAATTAATTGCACTTGACGATGCAGAAATAAAATATTCCACAGTTCAAAATTGGTATCCAGGAGATAAAGATGGGTTAGGAGGTATTTATAATTTTGTTACTAAAAGAGGTATATGCAAGGGAAACAATTCTAAAATTTCTTGGACACAAGTTGAAACAGGCTCAGCTATAACATGGAAATATCCAAGTTGTATTTTGCAAGGAGATAATTCTTCAGGAGAGTTTTATTCAATCGCAATTACTAACAATCATCAAAAAGCAGATACAGGAACTAAAATGATACATTTAGGCAAAAATACTAAAAGTAAAATTATTTCAAAAGGAATTTCAGCTGGTAAAGCAGATAATACATACAGAGGTCTAGTTGATATTAGTCAAAAAGCACTTAATTCCAGAAATTATACCCAATGTGACTCCTTGCTAATGGGAAACAAATGCGGAGCACACACTATTCCATATATAAAGAATAAAAATTCCTCTTCAGTAATAGAACACGAAGCTACAACTACAAAAATCAGCGAAGAACAATTATTTTATTGCAATCAAAGAGGTCTAGACCAAGAGGAAGCAGTAAGCTTGATTGTTAATGGTTTCTGTAAAGAAGTTTTACAGCAACTACCTATGGAATTTGCAGTAGAAGCACAAAAATTAGTCTCAATCAGCTTAGAGGGAAGTGTAGGTTAAATGTTAAAGATAAAAAATTTAAAAGCTAGCGTAGAAAAAAAACAAATTCTCAAAGGTTTAAACCTCGAAATAAAAGCTGGAGAAGTTCATGCAATAATGGGTCCTAATGGATCTGGGAAAAGCACTTTAGCGAATGTGCTTTCTGGAAAAAAAGGTTATGACATTGAAGGTGAAATTTTATTTGATGGTTTTAAGTTAGATCAGCTACCAGTAGAGGAAAGAGCCCAGAAGGGAATTTTTCTTGCCTTTCAATACCCTGTAGAAATTCCAGGGGTCAATACAAATGTTTTTTTAAGAACTGCATTAAATTCTATAAGAAAATCAAAAGGGGAAAAAGAATTAGACACCTTAAGTTATTTAAAATTAGTAAAAGAAAAATCAATTGAACTTGGCATCGAAGAAAAATTTTTATCACGTCAATTAAATGTAGGTTTTTCAGGAGGTGAGAAGAAAAAAAATGAAATTTTACAAATGAAATTGCTTCAGCCAAAATTGTCTATTTTAGATGAAACAGATTCAGGTTTAGATATTGACGCTTTAAAAATAGTAGCTGAGGGAGTTAATTCATATAAAAATAAAACGAATGCATTTTTAATTATCACCCACTATCAAAGATTACTTGAATACATTAAACCAGATTATATTCATGTTCTGTCTAAAGGAAAGATTGTTAAAACTGGTGATGCAGATTTAGGAATTCAATTAGAAAAAACAGGCTATAAAAATTTTTAATTATGAATTTAAATTTAAGTATAAATAATATCCCTAATCTTTCAGAAATTGAAAGAAAACATCGTCAACAAAGTTTAGATAATTTTCTTGTTAGTGGTTTTCCTAATAAGAAATTAGAAGATTGGAAATTTACTGATTTTAATCAAATTATTTCAGCTCAATTTTCTGAATTAAGTAATAAAATAGAAGAAAATAAAGAAATAGAGAAAAAAATTAGTTTAGTTAAACAATTTAAACACAACTACATCATATTAGTAAATGGGAAAATAAATAAAATAAATTTAGATTTTGAAGAAAAAGATAAAATTTTGATTAAAAATTATCAAAATGAATATAAAGAAAAATTTGAAATTAAAAATTCTCTTAATGTCTTAAATGAGGCTTTATTTACTAATGGATATTATTTAGAGGTTGCAGAAAATTATAAAGTAAAAAAACCTTTAATTATTTATAGTTATATTGCCAGCAACTCAAAAAATAATATTTTTAATACTAGAAATTTTGTAAAATTAAATAAAAATTCTAATTTAGAACTAATTGAATTTACTAATATTAATGTTGAAGATTCTTTTGTAAAAAATGAAAATGAAGTAACTGATCTTGAACAAAACTCAGTTTTAAAAAAATATGTTCTTCAATCAAAACAAAATAAAGCTTATATTTATAAAAATTTAAAAAATTTTTTACAAAAAGATGCAAACTGTCAAAATTTTATATTAAATATTTCTTCAATTTTTTCTAAAATTGAAATTGAATCGTTTTTATCAGGGCAAAATTCAAATTTTGAAATTTATTCAGCCTCCAATTTAAAACAAGATCAGCATCAAGAATTAAGATCTTTCATTCATCATGAAGCTTTAAATTGCAGAAGTTATCAAAAAGTAAAAAAAGTTTTAAATAATGAAAGCAAAGGAATTTACCAAGGTAAAATATTGGTTAGCGATTCAGCACAAAAAACTGACGCTTATCAACTAAGCAAAGCAATCATTTTAGATCCCCAGGCCGAGTTTGATGCAAAGCCAGAGTTAGAAATATATGCCGATGATGTAAAATGCTCTCATGGATCTTCTTCAGGAAATATAGACGAAAACTCGATACACTACTTAATGACAAGAGGAATTTCTGAGAAAGAAGCAAAAAAAATAATTATTAGCGGTTTTTTAAATGAGGTTTTTGAACCAATTACAAATGGAGAGATTAAAAACTTTCTTGAAATGAATTTAAATGATCAAAATTGATAAAATAAAATCTGAATTTCCTATTTTTAAACAAAAAATTAACGGAAAGCCCCTAGTTTATCTTGATAGCGCTAATTCATCTCAAAAACCAAAAGTAGTTATTGATAAAATTTCTAAATTTTATGAAACAGAGTTTTCAAATATTGGAAGGAGTGTTCATACTCTGGCTGTTAAAGCAACAAATAGATTTGAAGAAACTAGGGACAAAGTTAAACAATATTTAAACGCAAAACATAGAGAAGAGATTATTTTCACAAAAGGAGCTACCGAAGCAATAAATTTAGTAGCAAGCAGTTATGGTAAAAAATTCATTAATGAGGGAGATGAGATTTTAATTACCGAATTAGAACATCATTCAAACTATGTTCCGTGGCATTTTATTAGAGAAGAAAAAAAAGCTGTAATAAAGTTTGCAAGCGTTAACCAGGATGGTGAAATTGAAATTGATGAAATAAAAAAAAATATTACAAGTAAAACTAAAATTATTGCAGTAACCCATATTTCAAACGTTACAGGATCAATCTTGCCTATTAAAAAAATTATTGATCTCGCTAATGAGAAAAAAATACCTGTGTTAATTGATGGAACTCAGGGAGCTCCCCATCTAAAAATTGATATGCAAGAGCTTGGTTGTGATTTTTATGCTATCTCTTGTCACAAAATGTATGGTCCTAATGGATTAGGAATATTATACGCAAAAAAAAAATGGTTAGATATTTTGCCTCCATATCAAGGAGGAGGTGGAATGATTAATGAAGTTAAAAAAGATAAAATTTCTTTTGCAAATTCACCAGCAAAATTTGAAGCAGGAACTTTACAAACAGCAGAAGTAGTTGGTTTTTTTGAGTCACTAAATTTTATTGAGAAAATAGGCATGGATAAAATCACTGAACATGAAAATAAAATATTAGAATATGGATTAGATAAGCTAAAAAAAAATAATTCATTAAATATAATTGGAAATTCTAAAGAGAGAGGCTCAGTTTTATGCTTTACCATTAAAGGAATTCATCCACATGATATTGCAACAATTTTAGATGACGAAGGGGTTGCTATTCGTGCAGGACATCATTGCTGTCAAATATTGCATGACAAATTAGGGTTATCAGCAACAGCAAGGGCATCAATTGGAGTTTATAATAATATCGAAGATATAGATATTTTATGTAACGCAATTGAAAAATGTAAAAAGGTGTTTAAAATTTAAATGGAATTAAAAGAACTTTATCAAGAAATAATTTTAGACCATGGAAAAAATCCTAAAAATAAAGGTAAGTGTTTAGGTTTTAATCATGAAGCAGAAGCTCATAATCCACTTTGTGGTGATAAAGTTCATATTTATCTAAATCTAGACAAAGAAAATATAGTTAAAGATATAAGTTTTGAAGGTGAGGGTTGTGCAATTTCATTAGCATCAGCTTCAATTTTAACTGAGACTTTAAAAAATAAAGATTTAAATTTAACAAAAAATATATCTGAAAACTTTTTAGAAATGATTAAAAATAAAAAAAAATTATTAATAAACAGTTTAGATGAAGATCAAATCACAACTTTAAGCTCTTTATCTGGTGTTCAAGAATTTCCAATGAGAGTTAAATGTGCAACAATGGCTTGGCATACTTATTTGTCAGCTTTAAACAATAAAAAATGAATATGGAACTTAAAGAAAAAGTAATTGAAGAAATTAAAAAAATTTACGATCCAGAAATTCCAGTCAATATATATGAGTTAGGTTTAATATATAAAATTGAAATTAAAGATGACAAAGCAGTGATTGAGATGACACTTACGAGTCCAAATTGTCCAGTTGCAGAAAGTTTACCTAAAAATGTGAAAGATAATGTATTAAAAATAGAGGGTATATCTGATGTAGATCTAAAGTTAGTCTGGAATCCACCTTGGACTAAAGATATGATGTCAGAAGCTGCAAAATTAGAATTAAATTTATGACACAAATCATAAAGCTCAGCGATAATGCTGCAAATAGAATTAAAGAGATCATGTCAAAAGCTGAAAACAAAGCAATAGGAGTTAGAATTGGTGTTCAGTCTGGTGGTTGTGCGGGGATGTCTTATGTTATGGAATATGCAAAAGAGACTAGACCTAATGAAGAAATTATAGAAGATAAAGGAGTAAAAGTTTTAATAGATCCAAGTGCAATAATGTATCTTTTAGGTACTGAAATGGATTATAAAAAAGAGAAATTTTCTTCACAGTTTGTGTTTAAAAATCCTAATGAAACTGAACGGTGCGGATGTGGAGAGTCTTTTAAGATTTAAATTTTAAAGCCCACCTTTTTTTTAAGAGGTGGGCTTATTTTAATTAATTACTGTAATACATTTCGTATTCAATCGGATGAGGCGTGTGTTCTAGTTTATATATTTCTTCAAATTTTAATGAAATATATGCATCAATTTGGTCATCCGTGAAAACTTTACCTTGCGTCAAGAAAGCTCGGTCCTTATCAAGATTTTCCATTGCTTCTCTTAAAGAACCACATACTTGAGGAATTTTTTTCAATTCACTCTCTGACAAATGATAAAGATCTTGATCCATAGATTTGCCTGGATCAATTTTATTTTTAATACCGTCCAATCCTGCCATAAGCATCGCAGCAAATCCTAAATATGGGTTTCCAGCAGCGTCTGGAAATCTAATTTCACATCTTGCTGCTTTTTTATTCATTATTATAGGTATTCTGCATGAAGCAGATCTATTTCTTGCTGAGTAAGCTAACATTACTGGAGCTTCGAATCCTGGGATTAATCTTTTATAACTATTCGTTGTAGAATTTGTAAAAGCATTAATTGCTTTAGCGTGCTTTAAAATTCCACCAATATAATAAAGTGCTTGTTGCGATAAACCAGCATATTTATCACCCATAAACACAGGAGTGCTACCTTTCCAAATTGACTGGTGCACGTGCATCCCAGAACCATTATCTCCTTTAATTGGTTTTGCCATAAAAGTAGAAGTTTTTCCAAATGAGTGAGAAACCATTTGAACTGCATATTTGTAAAGTTGAACGTTGTCAGCTTGATCAGTTAATGTTCCAAAGTACATACCTAGCTCGTGTTGACTTGGAGCAACTTCATGGTGATGTTTCTCAACTTTTACACCCATATCTTTTAATGCTTTTAACATTTCAGCTCTCATGTCTTGAGCACTATCTACCGGCGGAACAGGGAAGTAACCTCCTTTAATTCCAGGTCGATGTCCCATATTTCCATTCTCATATTTTTTTCCTGTATTGTATGGTCCTTCTGAGCTATCAATTGTAAAACTACTTGTATTCATCTTATTTTCAAATCTAACATCATCAAATGTAAAAAATTCTGGCTCTGGACCAAAATAAGCTTTATCACCAATTCCAGATTTTTTTAAATATGCTTCAGCTAGTTTTGCAGTTCCTCTAGGATCTCTTTCATAAGGCTCTTTTTTAACTGCATCTAAAATGTCACAAAAAATATTAACTGTGTTGTGTGAATTAAAAGGATCAATAATAGGTCTTGCTAAATCTGGCTTTAAAATCATGTCAGATTCATTAATTGCTTTCCAGCCAGCAATAGATGAACCATCAAAAAATACTCCTTCTTCAAGCATTTCATCATCAACAATAGTTGCATCCATTGTTAAATGTTGTAGCTTTCCTCTTGGATCTGTAAATCTGAAGTCTACAAACTCAACTTCTTTATCTTTCATTAATTTTAAAACGTCTTTAGCGCTCATTAATATTTCCTTTGTAAGTTTTTTAAAAAATTGTATTAAACATATCAGAAGCTAGTAGTTCAATATTATATTATTAGACAATAACTGATATGCACTTAATTCATACCTACAATCTAGGATTGAAATGAAACAAGCAAACACAATAGATATTTTGTTGTTAATTTTATTAGGGGCGATTTGGGGTTCTTCTTTTTTTAATATTAAAATTGCTACTCATAGTTACGAACCATTTGCTTTAGCTACCATTAGAGTTTTTTTTGCTACAGTCTTTATGGTTATTGTTTCAAAAATTTATAAAGCCAAAATTTTAGCATTTGGTAATCAATGGAAAACATATGCAATTGTAGGTTTGTGCAATATTGCAATTCCTTTTTCTCTTATCGCAATTGGAACTAAAAGAGTTGATAGCTATTTGGCTGCAATACTCATGAGCACTACACCAATGTCTGGTTCAATCTTAGCTCACTTCTTTACTGATGATGAAAAAATGACCTTTAAAAAATCTTTAGGAATACTAATTGGATTTTTAGGAATATTATTATTATTTTTTGATAAATTAGTAATTAATGAAAGCAATATTTTATTTGTATTAATTATTTTATTGGGCTCAACATTTTATTGTGTTGCAGGACTTTTAATTTTGAAAAATTTAAAAAATGCTGGAAATTTAAATGTAACGTCTTCTACATTATTATGGTCTTTGATTTTTTTAATTCCAGTAACATTTATTTTTGAAAATCCATTTGAGTCTACTCCAACTTTATATTCAACTTTTTCTTTAATTTATTTAGGTGTGGTAGCAACTGGATTTGCTTGGTGGTTAAGATTTAGAATATTAGCAAAAAATGGTTTAGTTTTTCAAACTCAAGTTGCTTATTTAATTCCTATTTTTGGTGTTATATTTGGAGCATTAATTTTAAAAGAGCAAATTACTTGGAAAGTATTACTTTCTCTTATAATTATTATTACAGGTATATTTATAGTAAAAAAATATAACAAGTAGAAATGTTTCAATCATTAGATATTAATTTTTATTTTTTATTTTTTTTATTAAGTTTTTTAATTGCTTTTTTTTTAGTTAAATTTTCAAATAAATTATTTTCTGGATTATTAATTGATAAAGACTTTAGCAAACCACAAGCATTTCATAAAAAAGCAATAGCTAGGTTAGGTGGCTTTTTAATAATGTTATTATTTGGAATATTTATTTTATCATACTTTAGTATTTTAAATATTTTTTTAGCAGACTATTTAACTTTAGCATTTTTATTTTTTACTTTAGGTTTTCTTGATGATTTGAAAATTAAAATAAATCCTAATATTAGATTAGTGCTTATGTTATTAATTTTAATATTTTTTATTAATTTTTTTTCTATAGAGATTAACAGGACAGGTCTGGCTTTTTTAAATTATTGGTTAGAAAATAATATTTTTCAAGTTTTTTTTGTAATTCTTTGTTTTCTGTTTATAGTCAATGGTTCAAATTTAGTAGATGGATTTAATGGTCTTTTGGCTATTCATTTTTTAGTTATTAATGTTATTTATTTGCTAATTAATTTAGATAATCAGAATTTAAATTTAGCACTGATTTTAAGCGGACAGATTATTATCGTCCTGTCTTTTTTATTTTTTAATTTTCCTAAATCTCAAATTTTTTTAGGAGACAGTGGTTCATATTTGCTAGGGTCATTATTAGCTTTAAATACAATAAAGACTTATGAATTAAATATTTTAATTTCACCTTTCTTTTTTGCCTGCATACTTTTTTATTTATTTTTTGAAGTATTTTTTTCATTCTTAAGAAAGGCAATTAGTAAAAAATCTCCTTTAAATCCTGATAAAAAACATTTGCACATGTTATTGTTTAATTGGTTAATTAACAGCAAGAAAATTAAAGAACCTAATTATTTAACGTCAATACTGGTTAATTTTAGTTATATTATTTTAATTTTGCCTGTAGTTTTATTGAAAGAGAATGGTTTGTTTTGCAGATATTGGTTTTTTCTTTTGATAATCCTTTATTTATTTTTTTACTCTAGACTTTATAGTTTCTCTAAAAAGTAAATTATTATATAAGCGGGTACTTAATTTTAATTAAGGGCGAGTGGCGGAATTGGTATACGCGCTAGTCTTAGGAACTAGTACCGCAAGGTTTAAGAGTTCGAGTCTCTTCTCGCCCACCAAAAGGTAAAAATGAAGATAGAAGTTCAAAATAAAAAAGGTTTAACTACTACTTTAAATATAGTTATTGATAAAAAAACTATCCAAGAGGAAATGGATAAAAGACTTATTGAGCTTCAGTCTGAAGTTAGTCTTAAAGGCTTTAGACCGGGTAAAGTGCCTCAAACTGTAATTAAAAGTCAATTTGGTAAAGCTATATATGGCGAGGTTATTGATAAAATTCTTAGAGAAAGTTCAAATCAAGCAATTGATAAACAAAATATAAAAGCAGCTGGTCAGCCTAAAATAGATTTAAAAACATTTGGAGAAGGAAAAGATCTAAATTATACATTAGAAATTAATTCTCTTCCTCAGATTGATTTAGCGAATTTTGAAAAATATTCAGCAACAGAATATTCAATTAAAGTAAGCGACAAAACCCTTGATGAAAAAATCAATGAGATTGCAAAAAATAATAAAACTTTTTCAGATAAAAATGAAAAATCTGAAAAAGGAGATCTAGTAATTTTTGATTATAGCGCAACTGTAGATAAACAAAAATTTGAGGGAAGTGAGGGAAAAAATACTAGACTAGTTATTGGGCAAGATCTTTTTTTGAAAGGATTTGATGAAAAACTTTTAGGAGTAAAAAAAGATCAGAACATTACAATTAATGTTTCTATGCCTGAGAATTATCCTGATAAAAATCTTGCAAATAAGAAAGCAGAATTTATTTGCAAAATTATAAATGTGCAGAAACCCAATGATACCAAAGTCGATGATGATTTTGCTAAGAATATGGGAGCAAAAGATTTAACAGATTTAAAAAATTTAATTTCAAAGCAAGTTTCCACACAATACTCTCAAGCATTAGACTCAATAACTAAAAAAGAAATTTTAGATCAAATAGAAAAATTTCATAAATTTGAACTTCCTCAAAATTTAATAGAACAAGAAGTACATATGATGACACATCATTTAAAAAAAGAAGATATTGAAAAAAATAAAAAGAAAAATTTAAAAATAGCCGAGTCAAGAATTAAACTAGGTTTAGTTTTAAATGAATATGGGGAAAAAAATAATCTTAAAGTTTCTGATGATGACGTAAAAGGTGAAATACAAAAGCAAATAAAAGGCATGCCTGGACAAGAAAAAATGATAGTAGATTATTATCAAAAAAATCCATCAGCCGCACAAAGCCTAAAAGGAGCTCTGTACGAAGAAAAAATAATTAATTTATTTAAATCAAAAGCAAAGATTCAAAAAAAAGAAATTTCAATTGAGGAAGCAGAAAAAATTATCACTACATTTAATAAGTCTAATATTAATACTGAAAGCCATACTCACGATCATGACCACGAACATCAATCACGATCATGCTCACGAACATGAGTCAGAAGCTTCTACTAAAATTAAAAAAAAAGATAATAAAACAAAGCCAAAAACAAAAAAAGTTAGTAAAAAGTAATCTTTAGTTATATAAATTCCTTCATGAGTCGAATCGAAGAACACCTTAATAGCCTTATTCCTATGGTTGTTGAGCAAACAAGCAAAGGTGAGAGAGCTTATGATATTTATTCAAGATTATTAAAAGAACGTATTGTTTTTTTAGTAGGTCCAGTTAATGATAATGTTGCTTCTTTGGTAACTGCTCAACTTCTTTTTTTGGAATCCGAAGATCCAAAGAAAGAGATTTCTTTTTATATTAATAGCCCTGGAGGACTAGTTACAGCTGGTCTTGGGATATATGACACAATGCAATATATAAATTCACCAGTCTCTACTTTATGTATTGGACAAGCTTCTTCAATGGGATCTTTCTTATTAGCAGCAGGAGAAAAAGGTAAAAGATTTTCATTACCGAATTCAAGAATAATGGTTCACCAGCCTTCTGCAGGTTTTCAGGGTCAAGCCACAGATATAGAGATACACGCAAAAGAAATTTTATTATTAAAACAAAGACTAAATACGATTTACGCTAAACACACTGGCAAAAGTGTTGAAGAAATTGCTACTGCTCTTGAGAGAGATAATTTTATGACCGCTGAAGAAGCAAAAAAATTCGGCTTAATTGACTCTGTAGTAGAAAAAAGAAAATAATACACAAGATCTAGTCGCTTACACAACTTCTGCTTGCTAACAAGAATCCACTAATTTATTAATTAAACATTGATTCGTCATGAGTGAAAAAAATAACAAAAATATTCTTTATTGTTCCTTCTGCGGAAAAAGCCAACATGAAGTTAGAAAATTAATCGCAGGTCCAACAGTTTTTATCTGCGATGAATGCGTTGAGCTTTGTATGGATATAATTAAAGAAGAGAATAAATCTTCTTTAGTTAAACATCAAGATGGAGTTCCAACTCCAAAAGAAATTTGTAAAGTTTTAGATGATTATGTTATTGGACAAAAGTTAGCTAAAGAAGTTTTGTCAGTAGCAGTTCATAATCATTATAAAAGATTAAATCATGAGTCTAAAAATAATAAAGACGTAGAATTGTCAAAATCAAATATTTTACTTGTAGGCCCAACTGGATGTGGAAAAACTTTACTTGCGCAAACTTTAGCAAGAATTTTAGATGTTCCATTTACGATGGCAGATGCCACAACATTAACAGAAGCTGGTTACGTTGGAGAAGATGTAGAAAATATTATTTTAAAATTGCTACAAGCTGCAGATTATAATGTTGAAAAAGCGCAAAGAGGAATTGTTTATATAGACGAAGTAGATAAAATTAGTAGAAAATCTGAAAACCCTTCTATAACAAGAGATGTGTCAGGTGAAGGTGTTCAGCAAGCGTTGTTGAAAATTATGGAAGGTACTGTTGCAAGTGTTCCACCTCAAGGTGGAAGAAAACATCCTCAACAAGAATTTTTACAAGTAGACACAACAAATATTTTGTTTATTTGTGGTGGAGCTTTTGCAGGTTTAGATAAAATTATTGGAATGAGAGGCAAAGGTACCGCTATTGGTTTTGGTGCTAAAGTTGAGAGTAAAGATGATAAAAAACTTTCAGAGACTTTGAAGAATTTAGAGCCAGAAGATTTGATTAAATATGGGTTGATCCCAGAATTTATTGGAAGAATGCCAATTGTTGCTACCTTAGATGATTTAGATGAAAAATCATTAGTAAGAATTTTAAAAGAACCAAAAAATTCTCTTATCAAACAATATCAAAAACTTTTTGAATTTGAAAATGTAGAACTAGAGTTTAAAGATGATGCAATTTTAGAAATAGCAAAAAAAGCAATTAGTAAAAAAACTGGCGCAAGAGGATTGAGATCAATTTTAGAAAATATTTTATTAAAAACAATGTTTGAATTGCCTGAATTTGAAAATGTATTAAAAGTAACTGTAGATAAATCAACAGTTTTAGGCGAATCAGAGCCAGTAATTACTTACGGAAAAAAACAATCAACATCAGCAGCTTAAGATTTAAATTCATACTTGATATTAAGTTATTAAGTACCATATAAATTGATCATGGGCGCAATAAATTCAAAACCATTATTACCATTAAGAGATATTGTAGTATTTCCATCAATGGTCGTGCCTCTTTTTGTAGGTCGAGAAAAATCTATCAAAGCACTTCAAGAAGTAATGAAGACGGATAAGTCTATCGTTTTAGTTTCACAAAAAAATTCAGAAGTTGATGATCCTGAAAACAAAGATATTTACGGTTTTGGTTGTTTAAGTAAAGTTTTGCAGTTGTTAAAATTACCAGACGGAACTGTAAAAGTTTTAGTCGAAGGAGAAAAAAGAGTAAAAATTCACGAAATAAGAAATGAAGAACTTAATTTTTTAAGTTGTAGTATTGAAGTTTTAGAAGACACGAATAAAACAAAAGAGTCAGATCTTTATGCTTTAAGTTTGGTCAAAAAGTTTGAAAAACTTTTAATACTAAACAAAAGAGATTTATCAGACTCAATTAACAGTATTAAAAAACTAAAAGATCCTAGTCAGATTGCAGACAATATAGCTTCAAATTTAAATCTTCAAATATTTGAAAAACAAGAAATTTTAGAAATTATAGATTTAAGAAAAAGATTAGAAAAAATAAATGAACTCTTAGATAAAGAGATTAGTGTTATTTCTGTAGAAAAAAAAATCAGAGGAAGAGTCAAAAACCAGATGGAAAAGACTCAAAGAGAATATTATTTAAATGAACAATTAAAAGCTATTCAAAAAGAATTAGGGGAAATTGATGAAGGAAAAGATGAAATAGCTGGACTTAATAAATCAATTCTAAAAGCGAAAATGCCAAAATTGGTTCAAGAAAAATGCATGGCAGAATTAAAAAAATTAAAGTCAATGAGCCCAATGTCAGCGGAAGCAACTGTAGTAAGAAATTATTTAGACTGGATGATAGAGCTACCATGGAACAATAAAAGCAAAGTAAATAATGATTTAAACAATGCACAAAAAATATTAGATGAAGATCACTTTGGTTTAGAAAAAGTAAAAGAGAGAATTATTGAATTCTTAGCAGTACAGAAAAGAATTCAAAAAGTAAAAGGACCTATTTTATGCTTAGTTGGCCCTCCTGGAGTTGGAAAAACTTCACTTGGTAAATCAATAGCAAAAGCAACAGGCAGAAAATTTATTAGAATATCACTTGGAGGAATTAGAGATGAAGCTGAAATAAGAGGTCATAGAAGAACTTATATTGGTTCTTTGCCAGGAAAAATAATCCAGATGATGAAAAAAGCTGGAACAAAAAATCCATTATTTTTATTAGATGAAATAGATAAAGTTGGTAATGACTATAGAGGCGATCCTTCATCAGCACTTTTAGAAGCTTTAGATCCAGAGCAAAATAAAGAATTTAACGATCACTATTTAGAAGTTGATTATGATTTATCTGATGTAATGTTTGTGACAACTGCTAATACGTTAAATATCTTGCCACCATTATTAGACAGAATGGAAGTAATTAGAATTCCTGGTTACACTGAAGATGAAAAAGTAAATATTACACAAAAATATTTAATTCCAAAACAAAGCGAAAATAATGGCTTAAAAAATGAAGAATGGAAGTTAAATGAAGACGTTATAAGAAAAATTATTAGTAATTACACAAGAGAGTCTGGAGTAAGAAATTTAGAAAGAGAAATTTCTAAAATTGCTCGTAAAATAGTAAAGAAAATTGATGGTAAAGAAAAAGTAAATAATCCTATGCAAGTTTCAGATTTGTCAGATTTTTTAGGTGTTGAAAAATATAACCATGGAGAAATTGAAACTCAAAATAGAGTCGGTGTAGTCACAGGTTTAGCTTGGACTGAAGTTGGTGGAGAAATACTTAAAATTGAAACAGTTATGATGCCTGGAAAAGGAAAAATGGAAATAACTGGAAAACTTGGTGATGTAATGCAAGAGTCAATTAAAGCTGCAAAATCTTACATTAGATCTAAATCTTTAGATTATGGAATTATTCCTCCAATTTTTGATAAAAAAGATTTTCATATCCACGTGCCAGAAGGAGCTACACCTAAAGATGGTCCTTCAGCAGGTGTTGGAATGATTACTTCAATAGTTTCTGCTATTACAGATATACCAATTGATAAAGAAATTGCTATGACTGGCGAGATTACTTTAAGAGGTTTAGTCTTGCCGATAGGAGGACTAAAAGAAAAGTTATTGGCAGCACACAGAGGTGGAATTAAAAAAGTTTTAATACCTGAAGAAAATAAAAAAGATTTAATTGATATTCCTGAAGTAATTAAAAAAAATATTGAGATAATTTTAGTTAAAAATGTTGATGAAGTTCTAAAACATGCTTTAACTAAAGAATTAAAAAAAGTTGAATGGACTGAAGTTGAACAACAATTAACTACAAAATCAAAGAAGTAACTCATTAATAAAAAATTAATCTAACCAATCAGTAAATTTTTCTTGGTTTAATTTAACGTAGTCTGGAAGTTCACTATTATTTATTTTTTTAAGATAGCTTTGTCCTGACCATTTGTATCCTTTTTGATCTACATTATGATCATAAATAACTTTTTTTCTTTAATAATTTTTTTAAATTTAATTTTAATTTAATATTCATAAATGAGCAAAAATTTGATAATTTATATTCTAGTTCTTCTGGAGTTTTTATTATGTAAAATGCCATCCACCATTATAAAATAATAAATATCACTATATTTTTTTATTGAAAAAAGATCTAACCTAAATTTTCTATATTTTTAGATTTAATATTTCTTAGCCATTGGGGAGATAGCAGATGTTTTTTTTTGCATGCTTTTGATCCAAACCAATCAAAATCAGGATAATATAAATTTAATTTATAATAAAACATTTTTTGCTTAAATTGAATAATCTTATTATTAATATTTAAAAAATTTATATTTTTTAAATTTGGTATTTCATCTAAGTCACTAACAATAATAATATCATTAGGTTCAGCGTTTTGTATTCCTCTGCTAAGTTCATTTCTTTGGTAGTTATCTCTCGCATAACCATTTAAGATTAGTTTTTTTTCTTTTGTCTTTAGAGTCCGAACTATTAATTTTTGAATGTTTTCAGGTTTTTGATCTATTAAATAAATTCAATTTTATTTTAAATTTTTAAAATTTTTTATATTAAAATTTAATTTTTTGGGTTTCCGTTGTGCGTATAAGTTGCTTCTGTAATTATAAATTTAGAAACATGCTCATTTAGAGAATTAAGTCTTATATCTAGCAATAGATCTTCGTCAAAATACATAAAACAATCATATATTCTCATAATCTTTGAATTATTATAGAAAATGAATTAAGTAAATATTTTTTAATGAGTAAAAAAATAATTATTACAGGCGGACTTGGATATATTGGAACAGAATTATGTAAAATATATTCTGGTTATAGCTGGAATGATAAAATTACAGTAATAGATAACAGATTTATTTCTGAAAGAGTTAATCAATTAAGAAATTGGAATATTGATTTTATTCAGGGTGATATTTTAGATAAGAAATTAGTTTTAGATGTTTGTAAAGATGCTGATATTGTTCATCATCTAGCAGGAATAACAGATGTTCCAAGAACTCAAACTGAGTCTTCATCAGATAAAGATATTAAAATAAAAGAAGTAGCTGAAGAAGGCACTCAAAATATATTAGATTCTATTCCTGACAAATGTAAAATTATATTTCCTTCAACACATGTAGTTTTTGAAGGCACAAGTGATGTTAAAAAAAATATTCAAGAAAATGAAAAAACCCAACCAGTATTATCCTACGCAAAATCAAAAGCTTTTAACGAAGAACAAATAAAAAAATCTGGTAAAAAATATGTAATTTTAAGACTAGGATCTGTCTATGGTTATTCTACAGATACTGCGAGAATAGATATTATGCCTAATCTTTTTTCTAAAATTGCTTCGCAAAATGGTGTTATTAAAATGTTTGCAGGTGGACGACAAATCAAAAGTTTAGTTCCTTTAATTGATGTTGCTCGATGTTTTAAAAATATGGAAGAAAAAGATGATATTGTCTCTGAAACGTTTAATTTAGCTAAAGACACAATAAGTGTTAAAGAAGTTGCTGAAATTTGCAAAAAATATAACCCCAAAGTTACTCTTAAAGAAACAAATGACGAGGTTCCAAATTTAGGTTTTTCACTATCTAATAAAAAAATTTTAAACACTGGGTTTAAGTTTTTGTACAATTTAGATCAAAGCATAAAAGAGATGATCTCAAAATGGTCTAAACAAGATTTAATCAAAGATTTGGAGCACGTTAGAGATGGAGGAAATGAGTTTATAGATGCTAGAGGTAAAATTAGTAATCATGAGTTAACAGAACCAATTAATCTCATTGGCTTAATAGACTCAAAAAAAGGAACTATTAGAGCAAATCATTATCATCCACAGCAAGAGCAAAAATGTTTATTTACCAAGGGCCAAATCATAGAAATATTTCAGGATATTTTAAACCCAAACGCTCCTAAAATTACACAGGTAGTTAATGAAGGACAATTATCAATAATAAAACCAAATGTAGCTCACACGATGGTTTTTACAAAAGACACAACATTTTTAAATTTAGTTAGAGGCGAAAGAGAGCATGATAACTATGGAATTACTCATACGATTAAACATGTTTTTGTAGACGATAAAGAAAGAGATATGCTTCTAAAATATTATAAATTTGAGTGTAGGTCGTGCAGTAATACTAATTTAAAAAGAGTTGTATCACTTGGTTATCAACCATTAGCAAATAATTTACTTAATAAAAAAGAAGAAAAACATGATTTGTATCCCCTTGAAGTAAATTATTGTCCTAAGTGTCATAATTGCCAACTATCAGTTGCTATAGATCCAAAGAAGATGTTTTCAAATTATCTTTATACATCTTCAACATCAGCATCTTTCAGAAATCATTTTATAAATGCAGCAAGCAAATACATCAAAGATTTAAAATTAAAATCTAATTCTTCTTATATTATTGACATAGGAAGCAATGATGGAGTTGCCCTAAAACCTTTTAAAGACTTAGGTTTTAAAAAAATTTTAGGAATAGAACCTGCAAAAAATTTAGCAAAGTTAGCAAATAAAAATAAAATAAAAACATTTAATGGTTTTTTAGAAAATAAAAATTTAAAAAAAATTAAAGGAAATGCTGATTTAATTCTTGCATCAAATGTTTTTGCTCATTCAGATGATTTAAGAGGTATGGCTGAATGTATGCTTAAATTATTGGGAAAAAAAGGAACTATTATTATTGAGGTACAGTATTTATTAAACACACTTCAAGATTTGACTTTTGATAATATTTATCATGAACATTATAATTATTGGTCATTAACGTCTTTAGTTAATTTTTTTAATCAATTTGATGCTACAATTTTTAAAGCTGAGAGAATAGATACTCATGGTGGTTCAATCAGAGTTTATATAAAAAAAGGAAAAAAAATAAAAATTGATAATAGTGTTAAAAGTTTATTATCATTAGAAGAAAAAGAAGGATTGAAAGATTATAAAACCTATCAAGCTTTTGGTGAAAAAATTAATAAGTTAAAAGAAAACGTTTTAATTAATATAAATAAACTAAAAAAAGAAAATAAAAAAATAGTTGGTTACGGCGCTCCCGCTAAAGCAACAACTGCTCTTAATTTTTTTGGAATATCAAAACAAATAGACTACATTATTGAAGATAATAAATTAAAAAATAATAAATTTGTTCCTGGAGTTTTAATTCCCATCAAAGATAAAAAATATCACAAAGATACTAATTCAACTATTTTAGTTTTAGCTTGGAATTTTTTTCAAGATATAAAAAAAAATAATACTAAATTAGGAAAAAATTTTGTCAGTATTAAAGATTTAGAAAATTAATTTTTAATTAATTAAATTAAAAATACTTACTTTTATAATTTCTAAACTATCATATAGATAATTTATATATGTTTCTAAAAAAGGAAACTTATTTATCACTAAATATTTATTTAAATCTAAAATACCAAAGATTGTAATTAAGAAGATTATTAAAATAATTACATTACCGTAAAAACCTATACCTGTATTTGATTTTCGTTTTGAATTAGAGCTATCTGTAGAAATTGCATCTTTAATAACCAAACCATGTTTTTTTTTTAGATATTCTTCTGAATATAAATCAACTTCTCTTTTTCTGCTTTTCGAAGTTTTTTTTACAGAAACAGATTTCTTAACAATTTTTTCTGTATTTGAAGTTTTGATAGGTGCTTTAATTGTTTTTTGTTCTTCTTGCTCTTTTATTGGATATTGTGTCCATTTATTTCCACAAGATCCACATTGTAGAAGCCGTCCTTTTTCAGTGATTGCTGAGTCTGGAACCACAAATTTTTTTTGGCAAGAATTACAATTTACAAGCATATCTTGCATTTTAATTAAAGTTTATGGGAATAGCAAATATGCTTTTATTTTTTTACATTATGACTTTTATAATGTATATCTCGGTCTGTTTTTATTATGGGCGGTTAGCTCAGTTGGTAGAGCATCTCGTTTACACCGAGAGGGTCATAGGTTCGAGTCCTTTACCGCCCACCATAAAAGATTAAATTTGGGGGTGTAGCTCAGTTGGTTAGAGCGCCTGCCTGTCACGCAGGAGGTCGCGGGTTCGAGTCCCGTCACTCCCGCCATTTCCAGCTTATTTTTAGTGTAGTTTAGAATTATGTGTGGCTAACTTACTGGTGCTAATTACTAGAAATTTTTATATAAGCAGACTATAAAAAATAATCATGATTTTTAGTTTTTTAACAGAATATTTTTCAATAATATTATTTTTACTGATAGCTATTGCCTTAAGTTTTGGTTTTATTATAGCCAACTATTTAGCTGCCCCTAGCAATCCAGATCCTGAAAAATTATCTGCTTATGAATGTGGATTTGAAGCGTTTGATGACTCAAGAATGGAATTTGACGTTAGATTTTATCTAGTAGCTATTTTATTTATTATTTTTGATTTGGAAATTGCGTTTTTATTTCCTTGGGCAATTTCATTAGGAAGTATTGGTGCTCTAGGCTTTTGGTCTATGATGATATTCTTGGCAGTCTTAACAGTTGGGTTCGTATATGAATGGAAGAAAGGCGCTCTAGAATGGGAATAAAAATTAATTCTTTTTCAGAAAAGGAAAAACAAATTCCAGCTGAATTTAAACAGTTAGCAAAAGATTTTAGTGAAAAGGGTTTCATTACAACATCTACTGATAATTTAATTAACTGGGCTAGAACAGGCTCACTACATTGGATGACTTTTGGCTTAGCATGTTGTGCTGTTGAAATGATGCAAACATCAATGCCGCGATATGATTTAGAAAGATTTGGTGCGGCCCCACGAGCTTCTCCTAGGCAATCTGATGTTATGATTGTTGCAGGAACATTAACGAACAAAATGGCACCTGCACTTAGAAAAGTTTATGATCAAATGCCAGAGCCCAGATATGTTATATCAATGGGTAGCTGTGCTAATGGTGGTGGGTATTATCATTACTCTTACTCTGTTGTTAGAGGTTGCGATAAAATTGTTCCAGTTGATATATACATTCCAGGCTGCCCTCCGTCAGCAGAAGCATTACTGTATGGAATTTTACAACTTCAAAAAAAAATAAGAAACCAAGGTTCTATTACTAGATAAATTTATGAAATTAATAGACCTAGTAGAAATTGAAAAAATTATAAACTCTGAACTTGCTAGTAAGATTAGCAAAACATCTATCGATTTTAATGAGCTGCTTGTCGAAACAAATGCTGATGAACTATTAAATGTAATTCAATTTTTAAAAACAAATAATTCTTTAAAATTTAGACAACTTATTGAAATTGCTGGCGTTGATTACCCAGAAGAAGATAAGAGATTTCAATTAGTATATTTGCTTTTGTCTCATGAAATTAATCATCGAATTAAAGTTGTTATTAATTTTGAATTAGGAAAAAAAATTCCAACATTAGTTAAAATATTTCCATCAGCTAATTGGATGGAAAGAGAAGTTTTTGATATGTATGGAATAGAATTTTCTAATCATCCTGACTTAAGAAGAATATTAACAGATTATAATTTTGAAGGTTATCCTCTTAGAAAAGATTTCCCGTTAACTGGATTTGATGAAGTTAGATATAGCGAAAAAGAAAAAAAAGTTATTTATGAGCCAGTTAAATTAGAACAAAACTATAGAAATTTTGACTTTGAAAGTCCTTGGGAAGGAACCCAATATATTCAGGAGTTAGCAAATAAAAATGACAAAGAAAAATAAATCTTTAACTCTAAATTTTGGACCGCAACATCCTGCTGCGCACGGGGTTTTAAGATTAATTTTAGAATTAGATGGTGAGGTAGTTGAAAAAGCTGATCCTCATATTGGTTTACTTCACAGAGGAACAGAAAAATTAATTGAACATAAAACTTATATGCAAGCTTTACCGTATTTTGACAGGCTTGATTATGTAGCACCAATGAACCAAGAACATGCGTTTGCTTTAGCAACTGAAAAATTGTTAAATATTTCAGTTCCTGAAAGAGCTCAATACATTAGAGTAATTTTTTGTGAAATTGGTAGGATATTAAGTCATATTCTTAATATCACTACACAAGCTTTAGATGTGGGAGCTTTAACTCCATCTTTATGGGGATTTGAAGAAAGAGAAACTTTGATGACTTTTTATGAAAGAGCATCAGGGTCTAGGCTGCATGCTAATTATTTTAGAACTGGAGGAGTGCACCAAGATATTCCTCAAAGTTTAGTTAATGATATTTTTGCTTTTTGTAAATCATTTCCTAAAATCATAGATGATTTAGAAGGTTTGCTAACCGACAATAGAATTTTTAAACAAAGGAATGTTGAAATTGGTATTGTAAGCAAACAAGAAGCTTTAGATCATAGTTTTTCAGGAGTTATGTTGAGAGGTTCAGGTGTGTCTTGGGATTTAAGAAAATCTCAACCTTATGAATGTTATGAAAAATTAGATTTTAAAATTCCAGTTGGAAAAAATGGTGATTGTTATGACAGATATTTATGCCGTATCGAAGAAATGAGAGAAAGTGTAAAAATTATTGAGCAGTGTATTAATAAAATGCCAAGAGGCCCTATAAAATCATTAGATGGAAAAATTTCACCACCAAAAAGAAAAGAAATTAAAGAGTCGATGGAAGCATTAATTCATCATTTTAAATTGTTTACCGAAGGTTTTAGAGTTCCTGCTGGTAATGTTTATGCAGCTGTAGAAGCACCAAAAGGTGAATTTGGGGTTTATTTAATATCTGATGGTTCAAATAAACCATACCGATGCAAAATTAGAGCTCCTGGGTTTTCGCATTTGCAAGCAATGGATTATTTAATAAAGGGTCATATGTTAGCTGATGTGCCTGCAGTTTTAGGTTCTTTAGATATAGTTTTTGGTGAGGTAGATCGATGAGTGTAAAAAAAATTCATGATCAGCAGCCAGATACTTTTGAATTTACAAAAGCTAACATAGCTGCAGCTGAAGCAATTTTAAAAAAATACCCAAGTGACAGAAAAAAAAGTGCTGTCATGGCTTTTTTATATTTAGCTCAAAGACAAAATCAAAACTGGATACCATTAGCTGCAATGAAGTATATCGCTAAATATCTAGAGGTTCCTTACATCAAAGTTTATGAAGTGGCCACTTTTTATACAATGTACAATTTAGCACCAGTTGGAAAATACTTTATACAAGTTTGTACAACTACTCCTTGCCTTATAAGAGGAGCTGATAAAATCGTTGAACTTTGTAAAAATAAAATTTCAAAAGAAGAAAATACTTTATCAGAAAATAAATTATGCTCTTGGTTAGAAGTAGAGTGTTTAGGTGCATGTGTAAATGCTCCCATGATACAAATTAATGATGATTATTATGAAGACCTGGATGAAAAAAGTACTACAGAAATTTTAGATTCTTTAATGGCGGACAAGCCTTTAAAACCTAAATCATATAGAAATAGAACAAGCAGTGAGCCAGAAAAAATTAATGAAGAATTAAACGAGAATAAAAATGCTTAAAGAAGAAGATAAAATATTTAAAAATTTATATAATTCTCTTGGTTGGGAAATAGACCAAGCTGTTAAAAGAGAGGATTGGAGTAATACTAAAGAAATTTTATCTAAAGGAAGAGAATGGATTATTAATGAGGTTAAAACTTCTGAGCTAAGAGGAAGAGGTGGCGCTGGTTTTTCAACTGGTCTTAAATGGTCTTTTGCTCCTAAAGAAGTTGGGTCTAGACCACATTATTTAGTTATTAATGCAGATGAGTCAGAACCTGGTACTTGTAAAGATAGAGACATTATTAGATTTGAGCCTCAAAAGTTAATCGAAGGATGTTTAATAGCTGGTTATGCTGTTAATGCACACGTTTGTTATATTTATATAAGAGGCGAGTATTTTAATGAAGGTGCGAGATTGCAAGAAGCAATCGATCAAGCTTATAAAAAAAATTTTCTTGGAAAAAATGCATGTGGATCTGGATGGGATTTTGATATTCATATTCATTTTGGAGCAGGTGCTTATATTTGTGGTGAGGAAACCGCATTATTAGAGAGTATTGAAGGGAACAAAGGTCAACCTAGATTAAAACCTCCTTTTCCAGCGTTAGTTGGTCTTTATGGATGCCCAACAATTGTAAACAATGTAGAAACAATTGCAGTTGTACCAACAATTTTAAGAAGAGGTGGAAAATGGTTTGCATCTTTAGGTAGACCTAAAAATACAGGCACAAAAATATTTTGTATTTCTGGAAATGTAAATTCACCATGTAATGTTGAAGAGGAAATGGGAATTAGTTTAAAAGAATTAATTGAGAAACATGCTGGTGGGGTAATTGGTGGTTGGGAAAATCTTCAAGCAGTAATTCCAGGTGGCTCTTCAATGCCATTGTTGCCAAAAAATATTTGTGACACTATCACGATGGACTTTGATTCATTAATAGCAAATAAAAGTGGATTAGGTACCGCAGGCATAGTTGTAATTAATAAAGATCAAAATATTGTTAAGTGCATGGCTAGAATAGCTAGATTTTATAAACATGAAAGTTGCGGTCAATGTACTCCATGTAGGGAAGGATCTGGTTGGATGTTTAGAATTTTAGATAGAGCCACAAAAGGAGAAGCAACTTATGCAGATATAGAATTATTGGAGAGCGTCACTAAACAAATTGAAGGTCACACTATATGCGCTTTTGGTGAAGGTTCGGCTTGGCCAGTTCAAGGTCTGCTAAGACACTTTAGAAAAGAATTAGAAAAAAAATGTATTGGTGAACCAGTTTTTAAACAAAGAAAAGATATTCCTTATTTAGTAGACCAACATCTTTTAGAAAGTGAAAATGCCTAAAATAACTATAAACGGAAAAGAAATAGAATTTGAAAAAGGTATGACAGTTTTGCAAGCTTGTGAACTTGCAGATGTTGAAATTCCAAGATTTTGTTATCACGAAAAACTTTCAATCGCAGGAAATTGTAGAATGTGTTTGGTTGAGATGGAAAAATCACCAAAGCCAATTGCTTCCTGTGCTATGCCAGCAGCTGAGGGAATGAATATAAAAACTAACACTGAGTTTGTAAAAAAAGCTCGTAAGGGAGTAATGGAATTTTTATTAGCAAACCATCCTTTGGATTGTCCAGTTTGTGATCAAGGAGGAGAATGTGATTTACAAGATCAATCTTTGTTTTATGGATTTGATCGATCAAGATTTTCTGAAGGCAAGCGAGCTGTAAAAGATAAATACATGGGTCCATTAATTAAAACCCAAATGACAAGATGTATTCACTGTACTAGATGTGTGCGTTTTGCAGAGGAAATAGCAGGTGTACCGGAGATTGGAGCAATAGGTAGAGGAGAAAATATGCAAATCACAACTTACCTAGAACAAGCAATGACATCTGAATTATCTGCAAACGTTATTGATTTATGTCCAGTAGGAGCCTTAACTTCAAAACCTTACGCATTTGAAGCAAGACCATGGGAGTTAAAAAAAACTGAAAGTATTGATGTAATGGATGCTGTTGGGTCAAATATAAGAGTTGATACTTATGGTTGGGAAGTAAAGAGAATATTACCAAGATTAAATAACGAAATTAATGAAGAGTGGATATCTGATAAAAGCAGATATGCTTGCGATGGTCTTTTAAAACAACGTATTGATAAACCATATATAAAAAAAGAAGGAAAATTAGTTAAAGCAGAATGGGATGAGGCATTAGATTTAATTGCTGAAAAAATTAAATCAATAAGCCCAGATAAAATTGCTGGACACATTGGTGATATGGTCTCATTAGAAACTATATTTTCATTTAAAAGTTTTTTAGAGAAAATTGGCAGTAAAAATTACGAATTTAGAGAAAAAAAGTTTTATATTAATCCTAATGAAAAAATGAATTACCTTTTCAATTCTACAATAAATAGAATTGAAGAAAGTGATTTAATTTTATTAATAGGATGCAATCCTCGGCACGAAGCTACAATTATTAATGCGAGAATAAGAAAATCTTTTGTTAAAAATAAAACATCTATTTACTCTATTGGTAACCCAGGTGAGTTAACCTATGATTATTTTAACATTGGCAATGATATTAATAGTATTAAAGATATTATCGAAGGTAAAAGCAAATTTAATGAAAAATTAAAAAGTTCAAAAAAACCAATCTTTATTATTGGTGAGTCAGCTTTAGAATTAAAAAATGGGCAATTTGTTTTAGAGGAATTAAAAAAATATTTAATTAAAAACAATTTTATAACTGAAAGCTGGAATGCTTTGAATGTTTTAATTCAAAATGCCTCAACTGTTGGAGCAATTGATTTAGGTTTTTATAATTTAAATGAAAATAATAATTATGTTTTTTTCGATAAATTAGAAAAAGGAGAATACAAATTATTGTATTTAGTTGGCTCAGATAATTTACATATTAAAAAAAATGATGAATTTATTATTTATCAAGGTTCTCATGGAGATAAAAATGCAGAAATAGCAGATATAATTTTACCTGGAGCTGCTTACACTGAGCAAGATGGATTATTTACTAACCTAGAGGGGAGAGTCCAAGAATGCAGGAAAGCATCTTACCCTCCTAATGAAGCGATGGAAGATTGGAAAATTTTTGATCTTATTTATAAAAATTTAAAAAATTCAAATTTATTTAATAATTTTATTTCTTTGAGAGAAACAACAATTAAAAATATTCCAAATTTTTCAAATTTAGATCAGCTTCCAAATAAAGAATTAAAAAAAATTGAAAAAGCATCAGAGTATTTTGCAAATGAAAAAATTGAAATTAAACCTATTGATTATTATTTTAGTAATTCTATAGCAAGATCATCTAAAACAATGAGCGATTGTAGAAACGTGTTATTAGAAAATAAAAAAAATGGAACAACTAATTAATTATGGAATATTTTAATTTGCTTTTATCAGACTTATATAAAATTGGTTTTGTTTTAGTTCCAGTTCTTGTTTCAGTTGCTTTAATTGTTTGGTTAGATAGAAGAGTTTGGGGTTATGTTCAAAAACGAAGAGGACCCAATGTAGTTGGACCTTTTGGTTTACTACAAACAGCAGCAGATGCTTTAAAATATATTTTTAAAGAAATAATTATTCCTGCTAGCTCAAACAAAATAATTTTTATTTTAGCTCCTGTTGTAACAATGACATTAGCTTTAGTAGCATGGGCCGTCATACCTTTTAGCAATGATTTTGTTATTGCTGATATTAATGTTGGAATTCTTTATCTTTTTGCTGTTTCTTCCTTAGGAGTTTATGGAATTATTATGGGCGGTTGGGCTTCAAATTCTAAATATCCTTTCTTAGGAGCTATTAGATCAGCTGCACAAATGGTTTCCTACGAAGTTTCAATTGGAATAATTATTATTAACGTTTTGTTATGTGTTGGATCTCTAAACTTAAAAGATATTGTTAATGCTCAAAAAGATTTATGGTTTGTAATTCCATTATTTCCAATGTTTGTTATATTTTTTATTTCTGCTTTAGCTGAAACTAATAGACCTCCATTTGATTTGCCAGAGGCAGAGGCAGAACTTGTAGCTGGATACCAGACTGAATATTCAGGAATGATGTATGCAATGTTTTGGCTTGGTGAATATGCAAATATATTGCTTATGTGTTCCATGGGCGCAATTTTATTTTTGGGTGGATGGTTATCACCGATAGATCTTTTCCCATTTAATTTAATACCAGCACCCGTTTGGATGATTTTAAAAATTTTATTTTTATTCTTTTTATTTGCATTAGTTAAAGCAATAGTTCCAAGATATAGATATGATCAATTAATGAGATTAGGTTGGAAAATTTTTCTTCCGCTTTCTTTAGTTTATGTAGTCTTAACAGCAAGTTTTTTATTTTATTTTGATAAATTACCAATAAGAGGAATTTAAAATTTATGTATAGATTTTTTAAAACAATTTTTTTAACTGATTTTATTTCTGGTCTATTTTTAGCGTTTAAAGAAATGTTTAAATCAAAAAAAACAATAAATTACCCATTTGAGAAAGGTTCTTTAAGTCCAAGATTTAGAGGTGAACACGCTTTAAGAAGATACCCTAATGGTGAAGAAAGATGTATTGCATGTAAATTGTGTGAAGCAGTTTGTCCAGCGCAAGCAATAACAATTGAGTCTGCAGAAAGAGAAGACGGAAGCAGAAAAACTACTCGTTATGATATTGATATGCTCAAATGTATTTATTGCGGGTTGTGCCAAGAGTCTTGTCCTGTTGAGGCAATAGTACAAGGACCAAATTTTGAATTTGCAACAGAAACTAGAGAAGAACTTTATTACAATAAACAAAAGCTATTGGATAATGGTGATAGGTGGGAAGAAGTTTTGGCTAAAAATATTAGGTTAGATAAAACTTATAGATAATATGTTAACTCACTCAATATTTTTTTATTTCTTTTCAATAATAGGAATTATTTCCTCTTTAATGGTCATAACATTTAAAAATACAGTTCATTCAGTATTTTTTTTAATTCTGACTTTTATAACTGTTGGGTGTTTATTTATCATGATCGGTGCAGAATTTTTAGGAATGATATTATTAATAGTTTATGTAGGTGCTGTTGCAGTCTTATTTTTATTTGTTGTCATGATGTTAAATGTTGCAGAGAAGAAAAATACAGACTCTAGTTCAAATAAATCTACTCACGTTCCAATAGGAATTATAGTTAGTTTAGTTGTCTTATTAGAAGTTTTAGTCGTAATTGGTGGTTGGCAATATAAAAGTGATTTTATTAAAACTGAAAATTTAAACATACAGTCCGAGTTAACAAACACCCATCTGTTGGGAAACGTGATTTATACAGATTATATTCATTTATTTCAGGTGGCAGGTGTAATTTTATTACTAGCTATGATTGGAGCTATTGTTCTTACCTATAGAAAAAGAGAGGGCGTAAAAAGACAAAGTTACATTAATCAAATATCAAGAGAGAGAAAAGACTCTGTGGAATTAGCAGAAGTTAAATTTAAATCAGGAGTAAAAATTGATGATTAATATAGAATTAGGACATTATTTATCTCTTGCTGGAGTAATATTTTTAATAGGAATTGCAGGAATTTTTTTAAATAGAAAAAATATAATTGTAATTTTAATGTCTATTGAATTAATTCTTTTGGCCGTAAATATTAATCTAGTTGCTTTTTCAATTTATTCTAATGACATCACTGGTCAAATATTTACATTTTTTATTTTAACGGTTGCAGCAGCCGAGGCTGCTATTGGTTTAGCTATCATTGTTTCATATTACAGAAGCAAGGGATCTATTAATGTTCAAGACATAAATGAGATGAAAGGGTAAATGGCATATTTAATTATTTTACTACCATTATTAGGATCTTTATTAGGTTACTACAGCAAACCTTTAGGCGATAGGTTCTCAGAAATAATTCCAACATTATTAGTAATTGCCTCAGCAGTTCTTTCAGCCATTGTTTTCTATAGAGGTATAATTTTTGATGAATATAGTAATTACATAATATTTGAATGGATAAAATCTGGTTCTTTTAAAGTTAATTGGTCCGTAAATATTGATCCTTTAAGTTCTGTAATGCTAGTAGTCGTAACTTCAGTTTCTTCTTTAGTGCATATTTATTCTATAGGCTATATGAGTCACGACCCTCATCGTCCAAGATTTATGTCCTATTTATCCTTATTTACATTTTCAATGTTAATGCTGGTAGTTTCTGATAATTTTTTACAATTATTTTTTGGTTGGGAAGGGGTTGGTCTATGTTCTTATTTACTAATTGGATTTTGGTATAAAAAAGAGTCAGCCAACAATGCAGCTATAAAAGCATTTCTGGTAAACAGAGTAGGTGATTTTGGTTTTGCAATTGGAATTTTTTTAATTTTTTATTTTTTTGGAACAGTCAATTATAATGAAGTGTTTGTTAAAGCTTCAGAGCTAACAGTCAAAGAAATAAATTTTTTAGGCTTTAATGTAAATTTAATAACTTTAATTTGCTTAACCCTTTTTATTGGAGCTATGGGTAAATCAGCACAGTTTTTATTTCATACTTGGTTACCTGATGCAATGGAAGGTCCCACACCAGTTTCAGCATTAATTCATGCTGCAACGATGGTAACAGCTGGAGTTTTTTTAGTTGTTAGATGTTCACCTTTATTTGAATATTCACAAATAGCTCTAAACTTTGTTGCGATCATCGGTATGATCACAGCACTTTTTGCGGCTTCTGTGGCATTAGTTCAAAATGATATCAAAAAAATAATTGCCTATTCAACTTGTAGTCAATTAGGTTATATGTTTTTTGCTGCGGGCGTTGGGGCATATCATGTAGCTATCTTTCATTTATTTACTCATGCATTTTTCAAAGCATTGCTGTTTTTAGGTTCTGGTTCCGTTATCCATGCATTTAAAGACGAACAAGACATTAGACTGATGGGAGGAGTATGGAAAAAATTACCATATACATGGTTATTAATGCTTATTGGAACACTTGCTTTAACAGGCTTTCCATTCCTTTCAGGTTTTTATTCTAAAGATGCAATAATTGAGTTCGCATTTTTTAAGAATACAGCTATCGGTCAATATGCAATGACGATAGGTATATTTACTGCATTTTTAACAGCTATCTACTCTTGGAGGCTATTTTTTAAAACTTTTCATGGAAGCTATAACAACAAAACTCTACCAATTGAAAAGACACATGAATCTCCTTTAGTAATGTTAGTTCCTTTAGTTCTTTTGTCTATTGGAGCAATTTTTGCTGGTTACTTTTTTAAAGAAACTTTTATTGGTCATAATTATAAAGAATTCTGGAAAACCTCTATTTTCTTTATAAAAGAAATAGAACATTTACATTTACCCATTTGGCTTCTTGTAATAACACCAATCCTGGTAATTTTTGCAATTCCACTTGCTTATTATTTGTATGTTAAAAATTCAACTTTAATAGAAAGTATAAAAAAAACTAATGAACCATTTTATAATTTTTTACTTAACAAATGGTACTTTGATGAAATCTACGACTTCATAATAGTTAAACCTGTAAAATTTATTGGATTAGTTTTATGGAAAAAAGGAGATCAAGGAACGATTGATAGATTTGGTCCAGATGGTTTTTCTAAAATTATAAAGTTTTTTTCAAATAAAGCAGTTAAATTTCAAAGTGGTTTTCTTTACGATTATGCTTTTGTCATGCTGCTTGGATTGTCAATATTATTAACTTATTTAATCGTTGCTTAAATGAATTTTCCAATTTTATCCCTTATTACTTTTTTACCCATAATTGGAGCATTTTTTATTTTCATTTTTAGCTCTGATAAAACTGAAAGCAAGAATAGTATTTATGTTTCTTTATTTACTAGTTTCGTAAATTTATTTTTAGCTATCTTTTTATGGTATTCTTTTGACAAATCTACTTCAGAATTTCAATTTATAGAACAAGCAAGTTGGATAAATGGATTTATAAAATTTAAATTTGGAATTGACGGTATTTCAATTTTATTTATTGTTTTAACAGCTTTTATTACTCCAATTTGTATAATTTCATGCATTAATAGTATTAAACAACGACTGAAGGAATTCTTAATTGCTATATTAGTTTTAGAGTCTTTTATGATCGGTGTTTTTTGTTCACTTGATTTAGTAGTCTTTTATTTATTTTTTGAAGCAGGTTTAATTCCAATGTTTTTAATCATTGGAATATGGGGTGGGCCAAGAAGAGTTTATGCAGCTTTTAAATTCTTTTTATATACATTGTTAGGATCAGTTTTAATGTTAGTAGCAATTATTTCGATTTATTGGATAACTGGGACTACAGATGTTAATGAAATTTATCAAATTAAAATTCCGGAAGAATTTCAATATTTGTTATGGTTGGCTTTCTTTAGCTCATTTGCAGTTAAAATGCCCATGTGGCCTGTTCATACTTGGTTGCCAGATGCTCACGTTGAAGCACCAACAGCTGGCTCGGTAATATTAGCTGCCATCTTGCTTAAAATGGCTGGATATGGATTTTTAAGATTTTCTGTTGGAATGTTTCCAGTAGCTTCAGATTATTTTATACCTTTCGTTTATACTCTTAGTATTATTGCAATTATTTACACTTCATTAGTTGCTCTTATGCAGGAAGATATGAAAAAATTAATTGCTTACTCTTCAGTAGCACATATGGGATTTGTAACTTTAGGAATTTTTACTTTTACTACCCAAGGTATTGAAGGGAGTATTTTTCAAATGATTAGTCACGGTGTGATTTCTGCAGCTCTATTTTTGTGTGTTGGTGTGCTCTATGACAGAGTACATTCAAGATTAATTAATTCATATGGGGGCGTAGTAAATATTTTACCCAAATATTCAATGTTATTTGCAGTGTTCATGCTGGGTGCTTTAGGATTACCTGGCACTAGTGGTTTTGTTGGTGAAATTTTAGTTTTACTAGGGGCGTTTCAAAAAAATTATTTAGTAGCGATACTAGCAAGCATTGGAATTATTCTTGGAGCAGGCTATATGTTATGGCTTTATAAGAGAGTTATATTTGGTAAGCTTGAAAAAAAAGAATTATTAGATTTAAAAGACTTAAACTATTCAGAATTTAGTATTTTATTTATTCTTGCAGTTTTAACTATTATTTTTGGATTTTATCCTAACTTAATTTTAGATACTATACATGTTTCAGTCGACCAATTAATTAATAATTATCAAACTAATTTAATATTAAGTACTTTAAAATAAATGGAAAGTTTTAATTTTTTTCTACCTGAAATCTTTTTGTCAATGTCAATATTTATGACTTTATTGATTGGCGTTTTTATAAAAAATAGTTACGGCATAGTAACTAAGATAATTTATGCTGTTATAATTTTTTTGATCTTAATAATTGGAGATAATTTTAATGATAGTTTAACTTTATTTTCAAATGCCTATACCTCAAATTCATTAACTAATTTTTTTAAGATATTAATTTTAGTTAGCAGTATTTTTACATTAACAATTAGTCAAAATTATATAAAAGAAAATAATATAAATTATTTTGAATATTCTATTATTCTTTTACTTTCAATTTTAGGAATGTTTGTAATGATAAGCTCAAATGATTTAATTCTTTTTTATCTAGGATTAGAACTACAATCCTTATCTTTATATATTTTAGCTTCTCTAGATAGAGATAATTTAAGATCCAATGAAGCAGGATTAAAATATTTTGTCCTTAGTGCACTTGCTTCAGGCTTATTACTTTATGGTTGTTCTTTATTATATGGTTTTGCAGGATCAACAAACTTTGAAACAATTAATCAAAACATAGATGGCACAAATATTGGTCAAGTAGTAGCAATGGTCTTTATTTTAGTTGGTTTAGCATTTAAAGTTTCAGCAGTTCCTTTTCATATGTGGACACCAGATGTTTACGAAGGCTCACCAAGTTCGGTAACAAGTTTTTTTGCTGTTGTTCCAAAAATTGCTGGTATTGCAATTTTTATACGATTTATGCAAATACCCTTTCAAGGTTTAGTCGATCACTGGCAGCCAATATTAATTTTTATTTCTTTAGCATCAATGATTTTAGGTGCTGTAGCAGCGATAGGGCAAGAAAATATTAAAAGGCTTATTGCTTATAGCTCGATAGGTCATATAGGTTATGCTTTAGCAGGGGTTTCTACAGGTGTAATCGAGGGTTACAAAAGCACCATTCTTTATATCGCAATATATGTGATTATGAATTTAGCAATGTTTGCATGTATTTTTTTAATGAAAAAAGAAGGAAAGTATTGTGAAAAGATAAGCGATCTTTCAGGTATTTCAAAAAAAAATCCCATTCTATCAATTTGTTTATTAATAATTTTATTTTCGTTAGCTGGAATTCCACCATTAGCAGGATTTTTTGCTAAATTTTATGTTTTTATGGCTGTAATCAAAGAAAATATGTATGCTCTAGCGATAGTAGGTTTATTGAGTACAGTGGTATCGGCTTTTTATTATTTAAGAATCATAAAAGTAATTTATTTTGATGAATTACAATTGCCATTCGACAATATAAAAAATTTAAGTATTTCATTTACTCTTTTTATCAGTTGCTTGATTTTAGTTTCATTTTTTATCTATCCATCTTTGCTGACTAATATTATTGACGTACTATCAATAAATTAATGACGTTGAAGTTATTTAAATTTAAAAGTGTACAAAGCACTAACAACACAGCTATTAAATATATAAAAAGTGGAAAATATACCTCAGGAGTAATTTTTTCAGACCGACAAACTAAAGGAAAAGGAACAATGGGAAAAAAATGGATATCAAAAAAAGGAAATATTTTTGTAACTTTTTTTTTTCAAGTTAAAATATCAAAAATTAAAATACAAAACTTTTTAAAAATTAATGCTTACATTTTAAAAAATGTATTAAAAAAATATACAAATAAACCTATTAAACTTAAAAAACCAAACGATTTATTGATTGATGGAAAGAAAGTTAGTGGGATTTTACAAGAATTAGTTTATCATAACGAAAAAGAATACCTAGTTACTGGAATTGGAGTTAATACAAATACGAAAGTCAGTGATAATGATTTTAAATCTACAAATTTAACGAAAAATTCTAAAAAAAAAATTAATAATTTAAAACTTATTTTAGAATTAAAAACAAAATATGAAAAATTAATTTTTAAATTAGATAATGAAAATTACTCATTTTTAAAAAATTTAAATAGAATATGAACTATATTTTAGGAGATATTGGAAACACTTTAACCAAAGTATGCTTGGTAAATTATAATTATAAAATTATTAAAGAATATAGCATTGAAACAAAGAAGTTATTTAAAAAGAAAAATATTCTTATTTTTTTTAACCCTTTCTTAAAAAAAAATATAGACAAGATATTATTCTCTAGTGTAGTTCCAAATGCATATAAAAAAATTGAAATTTTTTTTAAAAAGAAAAAAATTTATTGTAATGAAATAAAAAAATTACCTCTAAATAAATTAATTAAAATTAATATAGATCATTACAATCAATTAGGATCTGATCGAATTGCCAATGCTATTGGGGCTGTATCTCAACATAGATCTAATGTGATTATAATTGATTTTGGTACTGCTACTACATTTGATATAGTAAAAAAAGCAGGTATATATGAAGGAGGTGTAATTGCTCCTGGAATTAAATTGTCTATAATTAATTTAAGTAAAAATACTGCAGCACTACCAATTTTTAGTTTAAGAAAAGACACAAAAGTTTTTGGAAAGAACACTAAAGACGCTTTAAATGCAGGGTTTTTATTCGGATATCAAGGATTAATTAATAATATCGTAAAGAAAATTAGCCATAAATTAAATATAAATTTTAAAATTATCTTAACAGGCGGTTATGCAAATATGTTTAATAAATTTTTAGAAAAAAAATCAGTAGTAGATAAAAATATAACAATTAAAGGTATTATGTTCATTCATAAAAAATTAGTAAAATGAACAAAGAAGAACTTTTATTTTGTCCTCTTGGAGGAGCAGGAGAGATAGGCATGAATTTAAATCTTTATGCTTATGGAAAACAAGACAATCAAAAATGGATTGCAGTAGATATGGGAGTCACTTTTGCAGACGATGCAATACCGGGAATTGATTTAATATACCCAGATCCTGGATTTCTTGTTGAAAAAAAAAATGAATTATTGGGTATTATATTAACTCATGCCCATGAAGATCATATTGGTTCTGTTGCAATTATTTGGCCTGAGCTAAAATGTAAAATTTTTGCAACTCCTTTTACCGCAGCTTTAGTTAAGGAAAAGTTTAGAGAAAAAAAAATAGATATAACAAATTATTTACAAATTGTTCAACTAAACGGGAAAATAAAATTAGATAATTTCGAAATAGAATTTATTACTTTAACTCATTCTATCCTTGAACCAAATGGCTTAAGCATAAAAACCCCTTTGGGTATTGTTTTGCATACTGGAGACTGGAAGTGTGATCCAGACCCTTTAATTGGAGAAAGAGTTGATGAAAAAAAATTAAAGAGTTTGAGTAATCAAAATGTTTTAGCAATGATTTGCGACTCAACAAATGTTTTTAATGAAGGAAGAGCAGGTTCAGAGGCAGATGTAAGAAAAAGTTTAACTAATATTATATCAGGGTTAAAAAATAAAATTGTGGTAACAACTTTTGCTTCAAACGTTGCTAGAATGGAAACAATTTTTTATTGTGCAAAACAAGCAAATAGACAAATATCTTTAGTTGGTAGATCCATGCATAGAATTTATAAAGCTGCAAGGCAATGTGGATATTTGCAAAATCTTATTGAACCATTAGACCCACGAGATGCAAAAAAAATACCTAGAGAAAAGATAATATATTTATGCACGGGTAGTCAGGGAGAACCAATGGGTGCAACTAAAAGAATTATAAATGGTACACATCCTGATGTTTTTTTAGAAAAAGGAGATACAGTAATTTTTTCCTCTAAAATTATTCCTGGAAATGAAAAGAAGCTATATGCAATGCATAACGAAATAGTTAAAAATGGAATTGATATTATTACAGAAGAAAATGCTTTTGTTCATGTATCAGGTCATCCAAATAGAGAAGATTTAAAAGACATGTATAATTGGGTAAAACCTAAATCTGTAATACCTGTTCATGGTGAGCATCGCCATATGAAGGAGCAAGCTCAATTTGCAAAACAAATGCATATTCCAAATTCCTTGCAAGTAGAAAATGGAGATATCATTAGAATTGCACCTGAGTCTTTTCCAAAAATAATTGATAAAGCCCCATCAGGCAGAATGTATTTAGATGGTTCAGTTGGTGTACGCGAAGACTCCAATTCTTTAAAAGAAAGAAAAAATTTAGCTGCAAATGGTTATTTAGAAGTTACATTGTTAGTGAGTAATAATGGAAAAATAAAAAAACCAATTGTATCTTTCAAAGGAATTCCCGTTGATGAATTGTCAGAAACATTTGTTTTTGACATAGAAGACGAAGTTGATAGTGTTTGTCGAACATTTTCTATCCAAAGCAAAAAACAGGAAAATAATTTAATAGAAAGTTTGAAACAAAATTGTAGAAAAATTGTTAAAGATAAAACAGGCAAAAAACCTTTCACAACAATAAACATTTTTAGAATCTAATGGGACTTACAGGAGGTATAATTGTATACGCATGTATTTGGTGGATAGTATTTTTCTCTATCTTACCTATAGGCATTAAATCTGAAAATTTGAAATTTAAGGAAAATCTCACAGGAAATGATCCAGGCGCACCAAATAACCCAAAAATTGGTAAAAAATTTTTGATCACCACTTTAATAACTACTGTGATATTTATAGCTATATATTATTTGGTAAGTTTAAATTATTTTAATTTAAGGGAATTTTTACAATAATGTTACTCTCAAAACTTTTTATACCTTTAACTAAAGATTTACCTTCAGACGCAAAAATTAAATCACATCAGTTAATGTTAAGAACTGGAATGATTAGACAATCAGCAGCAGGAATTTATTCATGGCTACCATTAGGTTTTAAAGTTATGAAAAAAATTGAAGCAGTAGTGAGGGAAGAACAAAACAAAATTGGGGCTCAAGAAATGCTAATGCCAACTATTCAATCAGCAGATATTTGGAAAGAAAGTGGCAGATATAATGATTACGGTGAAGAAATGTTGAGAATTAAAGACCGTCAAGGTAGAGAAATGCTTTATGGTCCTACTAATGAAGAATTAATAACTGATATTTTTAGGTCAAGTGTAAAATCCTATAAGTCACTTCCACAAATGCTTTACCATATACAATGGAAATTTAGAGACGAGATACGTCCAAGGTTTGGCATAATGAGATGCAGGGAATTTTATATGAAAGATGCCTATTCTTTTGATCTTGATGAACAATCAGCAAAACAATCTTACAATAAAATGTTTTATTCTTACCTACAAACTTTTAAGAGGTTAGAGTTAGAAGCTATTCCAATGGCAGCAGACACAGGACCCATTGGAGGAGATTTATCACATGAATTTATTATCTTAGCTGAAACAGGAGAAAGCAACGTTTATGCAGACAAAAACATTTTTGCTATAGACCCAAGCAGTTATAAATTTGATGACCAATCGCTTGAAAAAATGAGAAAAGATTTTTCTTCTTGTTATGCAGTCACAGATGAAAAATTTAAAAAAGACGATTTTGAGAGTAACGTTAAAAAAGATAATCAAATTATGACTAAAGGAATTGAGGTTGGTCATATTTTTTATTTTGGTGACAAGTATTCAAAACCATTAAATTGTTTAGTAGACCATCCTGATGGAAAAAAAGTTTCAGTAAAAATGGGGTCTTATGGAATTGGAGTTTCTAGATTAGTAGGTGCTATTATAGAAGCAAAATTTAATAATGATGTTATGAAATGGCCAAGATCCGTAGCGCCATTTGATGTTGTGATAATACCTAGCTTTAACAAAAATAATTTAAATAACTTAGAAAAAGCTAACAAAATATATAGCGAATTAACAAAAATTAAGCTCGATGTACTTTTAGATGATGTGGAAGAAAATATTTCTGCCAAATTTAAAAAGCATGATCTACTAGGTATTCCTTATCAAATTATTATTGGTTCAAAATCTGAAGAAAATAAATTTGAATTTAAAGAAGTTGGTAAAGACGCAAAAATGATAAGTTTAGAAGAAATAATTAAAATTATAAAAAATTAAATTGTTTTCATTAGCAGAAAAAATAATCGCAGCAAGAAATCTTAGGCCTAAGAAAAAAGAAGGTTTTTTAAAAGTTATTTCCAGTTTTTCATTTATTGGAATTATGCTTGGAGTTGCAATTTTAATTATTGTTATGTCTGTAATGAACGGCTTTAGAAGTGAGTTAACTAATAAAATTCTTGGTTTTAATCCACATGTAGTTATAAAATCTTACAGTCAAGAATTGACTAATCCAGAGTCAATTAAAGAGATTTCAAAAGATATTAAAATTAGTCAAACAAGAAAATCTTTTAGCGGTGAAGCTGTTTTGATGGACAATAATTCAACTAAGGGGGTTTACGTAAAAGGACTTGATATTAATGACGAGCAAAACTTAAATTTTTTAAACAATATAATTATTAAAGGGAATACAAATAGTTTTGGCACTGGTGAGTTAATTCTAGGTAATGAATTAGCTTTAGATTTTAATTTAAGCGTTGGTGATACGATCAATTTATTCTCATCTTCCTTTGTCAACACGCCATTTGGTAATTTACCTAAACAAGAGACTTTTAAAGTAAAAGCTATTTTTAATAGTGGTTTTTATGAATTTGATAAAAATGTTATTTTTTTAGAATTAAATGAAAGTTTAATTTTTTTCGATAAAAATGAAAAAAATTTAGATTTAGAAATTTTTATTGATAATCCAATAAAAGCAAATTTATTAAAAGATAATATAGAAAAAGAAAATCCAAATTTATTTGTTTATAGTTGGATCGATTTAAATAAATCTTTTTTTAGCGCTCTAAAAGTTGAGAGAAATGTTATGTTTATAATATTAGCTTTAATAATAATTGTAGCTGCATTCAATATTATTTCAGGTTTAACTATATTAATTAAAAACAAAACAAAAGAAATAGCTATACTCAAAACTCTTGGTTTGTCTAATCGGTCTATAATTAAATCATTTTTTTTAACAGGTTTTACTATAGGTTTTTTAGCAACTCATTACTGGAATATTTATTGGAATTCTTTTTTCATTATACATTGAACCAATAAGAAATGTTTTGTCTTTGCTATTTAATGTAGAAATTTTTCCAAGTGATATTTATTTTTTGGATAAAATGCCAAGTGAGATAAATACTTTTTCAATAATAACTGTATTCTTTCTATCTATATTTATGACAGCGATAGCATCACTTATTCCAGCCTTAAAAATATCAAAAATGAATATAATTCGAGCTATAAAATATGAATAAACCTTTTCTAGACATAAAAAATTTAAGCAAATCTTATCAATTAGCATCTAATGAAATAAATATTTTTAAGAATGTTAATTTTAAGATTAACAAAGGTGATCTTGTAGCTTTAGTTGGTCCATCAGGTTCTGGAAAATCATCATTGTTAAATATGATTTCTTGTTTAGATGATGACTTCAAAGGTGAAATATTCTTTGAAGGCAATAAAATTAATCAAATAAGTGATGACAAAAAAAATGATATTCGTAAAGAAAAAATCTCTTTAATTTTTCAAAATAATAATTTGTTAAATGATTTTACCGCTATAGAAAATGTTGCTTTTCCACTAGTTATTAAAAATTATAGTAAAAAAAATTCCTACGATGAAGCTACTAAAATTTTAACAGATTTTGGCCTAGGAAATAGATTAAATCATTTCCCAGATGAACTTTCAGGAGGAGAACAACAAAGAGTTGCAATTGCAAGATCTTTAATCTCAGAAACCGAGTTAATTTTAGCTGATGAACCAACTGGAAATTTAGATCACCAAACAACCAAAGAAATTTTTGCATATTTTTTAAAATTAAAAAAATTAAAAAAAACAATTATTTTTGCAACTCATAATAGAGATCTTGCTAACAGTGCAGATTACAAGTTGAGTATTTTTAATGGTGATATAAAACGTGACTAATGTCACAAGCCAGAACATTTAACCAATTTAAAGTTCATACCCAATATTCTATTTGCGAAGGCGCTAATAAAATAGATGATTTAGCTGAGTTTTGTAAAAACCATAAAATTAGCTCTTTAGGAATATGTGATAGTTATAATTTATGTGGTGCTTTAGAATTCTCTGAAAAAATAAGTAAATCAGGGACCCAGCCAATTATAGGATCACAAATTAATTTTGTTATTGATGGAGTAATTGGAAAATTACCAATTTTTGCAACAAATCAAGAGTCCTACAAAGACCTTATTAAGTTATCTTCAATTAGCTATCTAAACTCTGATGAAAAAAGCGAACCACATTGTTCTTTTGATGATTTAGTAAAATTAAATAAAAATTTGATAATCCTTAGTGGTAATCACCAAGGATTAATTGGCAAACTTTTCAAATTAAATAAGATTAAACAAATTGAAGATCTTCTTAAAATTATAAATGAGAGCTTTCCCAATAATTTTTATCTTGAGATTCAAAGACATAATGAGGCGGGAGAAGAAATTTTTGAAAGTTATTTATTAGAATTGTCAGAAAAAAAACAAATTCCATTAATTGCATCTCAAGAAATATATTATCTTAGCCAAGACATGTTTGAGGCTCACGATGCACTTTATTGTATTGGGCAAAAAAATTTTATTGATGATGCTAATAGACTAAGATTTAGCGATCAACATTTTATTAAAAAAAATGAAGATTTATTAGAATTATTTAAAGATATACCTGAAGCACTAGAAAATAATTTTAATTTTTCTAATAGATTTAATTTTAGACCAAAAAAATCTCAGCCTGTTTTGCCAACAATAAAAACAGATGGAAATATTTCTGTAGAAGAAGAATTATTATCCCAGGCAAAAATTGGACTTCAAAATAGATTAAAAAATTTTATCCTAAAAAAAAATGTTGGAAAAGAAGAGAGTGTTACAAAAATTTACGAAGATAGACTTATACATGAAATAAATATTATCAAGTCTATGAATTATGCAGGTTATTTTTTAATCGTTTCAGATTATATAAAATGGTCAAAAAATAATAATATACCAGTTGGTCCTGGTAGAGGCTCAGGAGCAGGGTCTCTAGTAGCTTATTGTTTAGATATCACCGATATAGATCCAATAGAATTTGATTTGATATTTGAAAGATTTTTAAATCCAGATAGAATTTCAATGCCCGATTTTGATATAGATTTTTGCGAGGAAAAAAGAAACTTAGTTTTTGAATATTTAAAATCAAAATATAAAAATGGTGTAGCCCATATAATCACGTTTGGTAAATTAAAAGCTAGAATGGCTTTAAGAGATGTAGGTCGTGTTTTAGGTTTACCTTATGGTCATGTTGATCGAATAAGTAAAATGATCCCTTTTGATCCATCAAGACCTCTTTCTTTAAAAGAAGCAATTGATAGAGAACCAAGATTTAAAGAAGAGATCAAAAACAACAAAAAAGTTGAAAAATTAGTTGAACTTTCTTTAAAGATAGAGGGGTTAAATAGAAATATGGCAACCCATGCTGCAGGAGTTGTGATAGCAGGAGAAAATTTATCTGAGCAAGTTCCTCTTTATAAAGATCATTCTGCAAATTTAATTTTACCTTCTACACAATTTGATATGCATTCTTCTGAAAATGCTGGATTGGTAAAGTTTGATATACTTGGATTAACAGCCTTAACAGTTATTGACAAAACAATAAAAATGCTAGGCTTAAAAAATATTAATTTAGACATTAGTAAAATTAATTTAAATGACCAAGAAGTTTTTAAATTATTATCTTCTGGCCAGACAACAGGATTATTTCAGTTAGAAAGCACTGGTGTTAGAGAAACACTCCGGCAAATGAAGCCTACTGAGTTTAATGATATTGTAGCTCTAGTTGCTCTTTATAGACCAGGTCCTATGAGCAATATTCCAATTTATAATGACTGCAAAAATGGTTTAAAGACACCAGACTATATTCATGAAACACTTAAAGAGATTTTAAAACCAACATATGGAATTATAATTTACCAAGAACAAGTAATGCAAATAGCTCAAGCACTAGCAGGATTTACTGCTGGTGAAGCCGATATTCTAAGAAGAGCTATGGGTAAAAAAAAGAGAGCAGAACTAGAAAAACAAAAAGAAAAATTTATTTCTGGTGCAGTAAAAAATGGAATAAAAAAAGATGTTGCAAATTACGTTTTTACAAAAATTGAACCATTTGCAGATTATGGATTTAATAAAAGCCATGCAGTTGCATATGCATTGATAGCTTATCAAACAGCTTTTTTAAAAACATACTACAAAGAAGATTTTATTGCAGCCTCTATGTCAACTTCTCTAACAAGCACTAGTAAATTAAGAGAGTATGTTGAGGAACTTAAAAGACTTAATGTAGAAGTAGTGCGGCCATCTATAAATAATTGTTTTGCAGATTTTAAAGCAGGAAAAAATAAAATATTTTATGGATTGGGTGCAATTAAAAACGTAGGCTTTGAAGCTATATCCAATATTGTTTCTGAAAGAGAAAAAAATGGAAAATTTAGTTCATTTGAAGATTTTATAAGCAGAGCAAATCCAAAAGATGTAAATAAACTTCAATTAGAAGGTCTTGTAAAAGCTGGAGTTTTTGATGAACTAGAAGTTAATAGAAAAAAAATATTCGAGTCTATACCTAAAATTATTACTACAATAAAAAATTATTTTGACGAAAAATTAAGTAATCAATCCAGTTTGTTTGAAGAAGCTAGTGATGATGAAAATGATAAATTTGATTTTGAGTCAGTAGGTGAGTGGAACAAAAAAGAAAAATTATTTAATGAATTTTCATCTATAGGTTTTTATATGTCTGACCATCCTTTAAATGAATATAAGGAATTTTTTCAACATCTACATATTGAAACATACCAAGAATTTAAAGACAATTCTAAGTCAGAGGCACTAGTAGCAGGGACAATAATGTCTATAACAGAAAAGAAAAGTGCTAAAGGAACACCTTTTGCAATAATAAAATTTAGTGACAATAAAAGTGAATTTGAACTTTTTTTATTTTCAGAAATATTAGTTTTAAATAGAGAAAAATTAAAAGAATCTAGTTCTTTTATTTTAACCTTACAAAAAGAAAAAGCTAATAGCGATAGTAATACAAGAAGAATAAATGTTAGAAAGATTGTAGATCTTAACGATTTAGTAAATAAAACTTATGAGCAAGTTTCTATTGAAATAGGCAGTGTTGATAATTTGCCTGAAATCAAAAATTTATTGAATAAACCTGGAAGTACAGAAATTAAAATTATTGTAGCTAATGAAGAGGATAAATATTCATTTAAGTTAGATAAAAATAGGCAATTTGATTTCAATTCCTTTGGCCTGCTAAAAAGTAAGGAATTTGTTAGAAAAATAGACTTTTAATTACTTGATTTTACTATTTGAAGTAGTTAAAAACCCCATAATTTCGCACACAGTTATAAGGGTTAACTCCCTACCGGTCTCGAAAGAGGTTTGCTGTGGTGGATTAACCGGAAAAAATTATGAATATACCTGAAGTAAATATAAAACAATTATTAGACGCTGGTGTTCACCTAGGACACAAAACACTTAGATGGAACCCAAAAATGAAAAAGTTCATTTTTGGAGAAAAAAATTCAATACACATTATTGACTTAACACAAACTGTAGTTTTTTTTAAAAACGCTTTAACAGAAATATATAAATGTATTTCATCTGGTGGAAAAATCTTAATAGTCTCTACAAAAAAACAAGCATCAGAGCAGATTACTAATTTAGCGAAAGAAACAGGTCAATATTATGTAAATTATAGATGGCTTGGAGGAATGTTAACTAATTGGAATACTATTCAAAATTCAATTAAGCGAATGAAGATGCTTGAAGATAGATTATCAAAAGAAGACACAGGTTTTACAAAAAAAGAAATTTTAAAATTAGGAAAAGAAAAAGAAAAACTTCAAAGATCACTTGGTGGAATTGCAGAAATGAAAAAATTACCTCAAATGATATTTATCATTGATACAAATATTGAGTCACTAGCAGTTAATGAAGCTAGAAAACTTAATATTCCAATTGTTGCAATCCTAGATACAAATTCAGATCCAAGTAATATAGAATTTCCAATACCAGGTAATGATGATGCCAGAAGATCTATTAATCTATACTGTGATTTAATCAAGTCAACTATCACTAACGCATCTAAAAATATTGAAACAATTACTGACAAAACCGAAGATGTTAAAGAAAAAAAATCAAAAAAATCTTCATCAAAAAAAGAAAATAAAGAAAAAGTAGAAGAAGCAAACTAGAAAAGTTTTATTCTTATGTCCAAAGATCTAATTGAAAGTGTAAAAAAATTAAGAGAAATTACTGGTGTTGGTTTTAAAGATTGTAAAGCTGCAATTGATGAAACTGGTGGAGATATAGAAAAATCCATTGAACTTTTACGAAAAAAAGGAATAGCAAAAGCCTCAAATAAAATGAGCAGAACAGCAGCTGAAGGTTTATGTCTGCTAAAAGAAAAAAATGGTGAAGTAGCTTTAATAGAAATTAATAGCGAAACAGATTTTGTAGCTAAAAACAAAGACTTTATTTTATTCTGTAAAGAAGTATCAGAAATTAATTTTAATAATAAAGGTGATTTAGCAAAAGTTAACCAAGCAAAAATGAAAAACAATTTAACAGTTGAAACAAGCTTGACTGATTTAATTGCTAAAATTGGAGAAAAAATTACTATTAGAAGAGCAGCTTTTTTTGATAAATCTTCTGGTGTAAACTCTTATTATATTCATGGTGCTTTAGAAGATAATATTGGTAAAATAATTTCATTAATTAAAACATCTTCAAATGATGAAAACAACACTGGAAAAAAAGTTGCAATGCACATTTCTGCAATGTCACCTTTAGCTTTAAATGATAAAGGTTTGGACAAAGCTATAGTAGATAAAGAAATGGAAATTATTAAAGCTGAGTTAGCAAATTCTGGAAAACCAGCAGATATGATTGATAAAATTGCTAAAGGTAAATTAAATAAATTTATTTCTGATAATACCCTTTTAAATCAAATATGGATTATGGATCCAAAGAAAAAAGTATCTGATATACTTAAAGAAAATAAAATTGAAGTTTTAGACTTTGTAAGATTTAAAGTTGGTGAAGGAGTTTAGTTTTTAAATGAGCGCAAATTTTAATGAAAAAAATTATGCTGCTAAAATGGATAAAACCATTCAATCTTTCAAAAAAGATTTATCCACGTTAAGAACTGGAAGAGCAAATTCTTCGATGTTAGATATGATTAAAGTAGATGTTTATGGACAGATGATGCCTATAAATCAATTAGCCAGCGTTAGTGTACCAGAGGCAAGATTGATTACAGTCCAAGTCTGGGATCAAGGAAATGTAAAAGCAGTAGATGCCGCTATTCAGAAATCAGAATTAGGCATTAATCCTCAAATAGATGGTTCAACTTTAAGACTACGTATTCCAGATTTAACTGAAGAGAGAAGAAAAGATTTAATTAAGGTATTAAAAAATATTGGAGAAAAAAATAAAGTTTCTATTAGAAATATAAGAAGAGAAGCTAATGATGAGTTAAAAAAACTTGTTAAAGATAAAAAAATAAGTGAAGACGAAAACAAAACTTTTGAAAAAAATATTCAAAAAATTACAGATGATCATATTGCTAATATCGATAAATTATTAGCTGAGAAAGAAAAAGAAATCCTGCAAGTATGAACAAGCTTAATCACGTTGCCTTTATCATGGATGGCAACGGAAGGTGGGGTTTAAAACATAAAAAAAATAGAAATCTTGGACATCTAGAAGGTGTTAATACAGTAAAAAAAATTGTAGATGCTTCAATCAAATTAAAGATACCAATAGTAACTTTTTACGTTTTTTCTTCTGAAAATTGGAATAGACCAGCCACAGAAATTAAATATCTTTTTAAACTTATATATCAATATTTTAAATTGAATTAAAAAATATTGTTAAAAATAATATTAAAATAAATATTCTTGGTAGAAATAAAAAACTACCTCCAAAAATTAAGCAAATTTTAAATAAGATTACTAAGTTAACAAAAAATAACAAAAAAATAATTGTAAATTTAGCTATAAATTATGGTTCAAAAAATGAAATAATAGATTCATTAAAAAAAATTAAATTAAACAAACTAAATATTACTGAAAATTCGATTAATAAATTTTTATATACCAGATTACCTTTTCCAGATATTTTAATTAGAACAGGAGGACAAAAGAGATTAAGTAATTTTATGTTATGGCAATTAGCTTATACAGAACTTTTTTTCTTAGAAAAACTTTGGCCTGATTTTAATAAAAATGATCTCAAAACAATTTTAAAAAAATATAGTAAAATAAAGAGAAATTTTGGTGCAATTTAGATTTATGAAATCTGAACTTTTAAAAAGAATTATTACTTCAATTATAATTTTTCCAATTTTATTATTAGTATTAATAAATTCTAAATTTTATTTAATAATATTTTTATCTTTATTTTATCTACTTTCTTTTTATGAAATTTATAAAAATTCAAATAGTTTAAAATTTACAATAATATCAAATATATTATTATTAATTGCATTTTATTCTTTTTATTATTTAAGAGGAGACTCAAATAAAGAATTAATTTTTTTATGTTGGGCTTTGTTTACTACATTTTTATCAGATATTGGTGGTTATATATTTGGAAAAACATTTGGTGGTAAAAAGTTAACAAAAATTAGTCCAAATAAAACTTATTCAGGTGCCTTTGGTTCTTTAGTTTTTAGTTTATTATCATTACCAATATTGGTTTTTATTCAGAAAAATTTTTTAAATGAAATATTAATAAATTTTTTACAATTAAATTTTTATATTTTGACTCTGCTAACTTCACTAATTGCACAAACTGGCGATATAATTGTATCATACTGGAAAAGAAGATTTAATATTAAAGATACTGGTAAAATATTTCCTGGGCATGGAGGAGTGCTTGATAGAATTGATGGATTAATTTTTGTTTTAATTTTTCTATTAATTTTAAAAATCTTTATTAACATATAAAATGAAAAAAAAAACTTTTGCTATATTAGGATCTACAGGCTCTATTGGCAAATCATCATTAAATGTAATTAATAAATTAAAAAATACTAAAGTTGAATTAATTTTTGCAGATAAAAATTTTAGAGAAATTTTAAATCAAATAAGAATTTATAAACCAAGAGTTGTTGTAGTTAATTCATTTGAAACTTTTATAAAATTAAAAAATATTTTTAAAAAAAAAATTAAAATATTAAATGATTATAAAGAGTCTAAAAAATATTTAAAAAAAATTGACACAACTATTTCAGCTATACCTGGTATTAATGGTTTAGAACCAACAATTTTTTTTACTGAAATTTCCAAAAAAGTTTTGATTGCAAATAAAGAGTCAGTTATATGTGGTTGGAATTTAATAAAAAAAAAAGCAAAAAAATTTAATACAAAATTAATACCAATAGACTCTGAACATTTTTCAATAAATTTTCTTTTAAAAAATTATTTACCTGATCAAATTAGTAAAATTTATATAACAGCATCAGGAGGACCATTTTTAAACTTAGATAAAAAAAGTTTTAAAAAAGTTCAACCAAATCAAGCGATAAAACATCCTAAATGGAAAATGGGTAAAAAAATATCTGTCGACTCAGCAACACTAATGAATAAAGTTTTAGAAGTTATTGAAGCAGTAAAATTATTTTCAATTAATTTAGATAAATTTAAAATAATTGTTCATCCTCAATCTTTGGTTCATTCTATAATAGAATTAAAAAATGGTTTGAGAATTTTTTTATATCATGAACCTGATATGAGAATTCCTATAGCTAATGCAATAGAAGATTCGAATAAAAATTTAGAAAATTTTGATTTTAATTATAAAAAAATTTCTAATAGTTTAACTTTTCTTCCAATTGATAAAACAAAATTTCCTGTAGAAGAAATAATAAAAAAAATAAATGTCAATAATTCTTCACCAATTTTAATTAATGCAGCTAATGAAATAATTGTTGATCAGTTTCTTAAAAAAAAGATCAAATTTATTGAAATTTTTAAATATTTAAAACTTTTTTTGAACACTATTGAGTATATAAAAACTTCAAAAATCAAAGCTAATAGTATAGAAAAAGTAAGAAAATTAGATTTAATAGGACGCCAATTAGCTTTTAAATTAATTAATTCAAATGTTTAAAAAAATTTTAATAATTTTGTTAATTTTTACATCCTCAGTGTATGCTGAGGTAGTTAAAGAACTTAAAGTAGAAGGAAACAATCGAATAAGCATAGAAACAATTAAAGTTTATGGTGAAATAAATATTGGTTCTGATTATTCAGCTCAAGAACTTAATAAAATTTTAAAAAATTTATATTCAACAAATTTTTTTGAGAATATTAATTTAGAATTAAAAGATGGTATTTTAAAAATTGATTTAAAAGAATATTCAATAATTAATTCAATCTCCTTAGATGGAGAAAAATCAAATCAAATTAAAAAACAAATTTTAGAAAGATTAGTTTTAAAAGAAAAAGCAAGCTTCATCCCAAACCAATTAAATGAAGATGTAAATTTATTAAAAAAAATTTATGCTTCAATGGGATATAACTTTGTAAATGTAGATGCTAAAATTGAAAAATTTTCTGAAAATAGAGTTAATGTATTATACAATATTGAGAAAGGTGAAAAAACTTATATTAATAAAATTGATTTTATTGGTGACAAAAAAATAAGAGAAAATAAGCTAAGAGATATTATAGCATCTGAAGAAAAGAAATTTTGGAAATTTTTATCTAAAAATACTTATTTTAATCAATCAAATATTGAATTAGATAAAAGATTATTAGTTAATTACTATAAATCCCTTGGTTATTATGATGTTCAAGTATTGTCTAGCAGTTCAGAGATTGATCCCAATAATAATAGCAGTAATTTAGTTTACACAATTAATGCTGGAAAAAGATATAAAATTAATAAAATAAGCACTAACATAGACAGTGTTATAGATAAAAAATTATTTGAACCAATTGTAAATAATTACAAAGATATTATTGGAAAATATTATTCACCATTTAAAGTAAAGAAATTACTAGATGAGATTGATTTACTTATATCAAAGAATGACCTTCAATTTATAGAACATTCAGTAAACGAAATCATTGAAAATGAAAACATAGAAATAAAGATTAATATTTATGAAGGAAGAAAAGAGTTAGTTGAAAGAATTAATATTTTTGGAAACACAGTAACAGAAGAGTCTGTTATTAGAGCAGAATTGTTACTTGACGAAGGTGATCCGGTAAATCAATTAAAACTTGACCAATCTATAGCAAAATTAAAATCAAGAAATATATTTGGCGATATAAAAGTAAAAACTTTAGATGGTTCAAGCAATAATCAAAAAATTCTAGATATTTCAGTAGAAGAGAAACCTACTGGAGAAATAAGTGCTGGAGCTGGAATTGGAACAAACGGAGGTAGTTTTGCATTTAATATAAGTGAAAATAATTGGTTAGGTAAAGGTATAAATATTTCAACCAATCTAGATATTAGTTCTGAAACATTTACAGGTGGTGTGACAATTATTAATCCTAATTATAATTATTCAGGCAATGCACTAAACTATTATGTGCAAAATACTAAAAATGACAAACCTGATTCAGGTTTTAAAAACAATATTATTTCAACAGGAATAGGTACTAAATTTGAACAATATAAAGATATTTATTTATCGCCAAATTTGAGTTTTTCATATGATGATTTAAAAGTTGAAAGCACAGCAAGTAGTAGTTTACAGAAACAAAAGGGAACTTTTTCAGATTTAAGTTTTGATTATGGAATTACTTCAGATAAAAGAGATAGAGTTTATGGTCCAACTGACGGTTATATCGCTGGATTTAGTCAGGCATTTCCTATTTATGCTGATTCACCTTTCATTAAAAATTCTATTTCTTTTAGCAAATATCAATCTTTATCACCAAATTTTGTTGCAGCAGTAAAACTTTATGCATCTGCTATAAATGGGTTAGAAAAAAAAGATGTAAGATTAAGTAAAAGATTAAATCTTGGCAGTTCAAGACTTAGAGGTTTTGAAGCAGGAAAAGTTGGCCCTAAAGATGGCATAGATTATGTAGGAGGAAATTATGCTGCGGCTGCAAATATTGAAATGAATCTACCAAATTTATTACCAGAAAGTACAAAAACAGATGTTAGGAGTATTTTTAGATTTTGGTAATGTATGGCATGTTGATTATTCTGATAGTGTTGATGATTCTAATAAAATTAGATCTACTGTTGGGATTAATACGAGTTGGCAGTCTCCAGTTGGTCCTATGAGCTTTATTTTTTCTCAAAATTTATCTAAAGCAAGCACTGATATAACAGAGTCTTTTAATTTTAGATTAGGCACAACATTTTAAATATGAAAAAATTTTTAATATACTTTTTATTTTTATTTTCTTTCAATCAATTTGTTTTAGCAGATAATACATATTTTATAGATTTCACTAAAGTATTAAATCAAAGTAAAGCAGGTGCAGATGCACAACAAAAATTAAAAAATAAATTTGAGTCTGAAAGCAAGAAATTTTTTAACTGAGGAAGAAAACATAAAAAAACAAGAAAATGAATTAATTTCTCAAAAAAAAGCACTTTCTAATGAAGATTATCAAAAAAAAGTAGATGAACTTAGAAAAAAAGTAGCAAAACTTCAAACTGATAAACAAAATAGTTTAAATGAAATTGCAAAATCAAGAGCACTAGCTAAACAAGAATTATTAAAAAATGTAAATCCAATTTTAAAAACATATATGGAAGAAAATAAAATTAGATTAATTGTAGATAAACAAAGTGTAATTTTGGGTGATACAACACTTGAAATAACAGATAAAATTATTGAGATTCTTAATCAGAAATTAAGTTCTATAAAAATTAATTAATTTTAATGAATGAAAATAAATTCTTTGAAAGTAAAGGACCATTTATTATTTCAGAAATTTTTTTAGAAAAAAAATTTCAAGAATCAATAAAAATATTTGATATTAAAACTTTAGATCAAGCTAGTAAATCAGATTTAACTTTTTTTGACTCTTTGGTCTATTTAGAGCAAGCTAAAAAAACAAAAGCTAAATTTTGTTTAACAACTGAAAAATTAAAAAATTATCTTCCAAGTTCATGTAATCCTATTGTAGTTAAAAATGTTTTGTATGAATTATGTAAAGTGACTAAAAAATTTTATCCAGATGCAGATGTTGATTTTCAAGATCAGTCTTTAAAACCCTCGAACAAAACTCTATTTCCTAATGTTAAATTTGGATTAAATGTATTATTAGGTAAAGATTGTTTGATTGGAGAAAATACAGAAATTGGTTCAAATACTATTATTGAAAAAAAAGTTGTTATAGGTAAGAACTGCGTTATAGGTTCAAATGTAACTATTAAAAATTCTATTTTAGGAAATAATGTTGTAATTCAAAATGGATGTAAAATTGGTTTAAAAGGTTTTGGTTTTATTCCTCAAAAAGAAAATAATATTAAATTTCCTCATATTGGAAAAGTTATAATTGGTGATAATGTAGAATTAGCATCTAATTGCACAATAGACAGAGGTTCAATTGATGATACAGTAATAGGCAAAAACACCTATCTAGATAATCAAGTTCATGTAGCTCATAATGTAAAGATAGGTGAAAATTGTATGATAGCAGGTCAGGTAGGTTTTGCAGGTAGTACAATAATAGGCAATAATGTATCAATTGGTGGTCAAGCAGGAATTTCTGGTCATTTAAGAATTGGTAATAATGTTAGAATTGGAGGAGGTAGTGGTGTAGTAAAAGATATACCTGACAATACAACAGTTATGGGATATCCAGCAGTACCATTAAAAGAATTTTTAAAAAATAAAAATATATGAGTAATTCAATTGATAGAAAAAAAATAGAAAGTTTACTTCCTCATAGAGCGCCAATGCTTTTGATAGATAAACTAATTAATATTGTTCATTTAAAATCTGCGACAGCAATCATGAATGTAAAAAAAGATGGTTTTTATGTTCAAGGTCATTTTCCTGGACAACCTGTTATGCCTGGAGTTTTAATAGTTGAAGCATTTGGTCAAGCTGCTGCAGCATTAACAGCTTATGGAATTGATCCAAAAGAATATGAAAATAAATTAGTTTTTTTAATGACCATTGATAAAGCTAGATTTAGAAACCCAGTAATACCAGATTGTGAATTACATTTAGAAATTGAGGCAATAAGATCTCATGGTAGAGTTTGGAAATATAAAGGTGTTGCTAAAGTTGATGGAAAAAAAATGGCTGATGCTGAATGGTCAGCTACAATTGTTGATAAAAAATGATACATAACTCTAGTGTAATTTCTAAAAAAGCAAAAATAGGTAACAATGTTAAGATAGGACCATTTTGTTTTATAGGTGATAACGTTGAATTAGATAGTGAGGTTGAGTTAATTTCAAATGTGCATATTGAAGGAAATACTAAAATTGGTAAAAAAACAAAAATATTTCCTTTTGCAAGCATAGGAACTGCTCCACAAGATTTAAAATTTAAAAATGAGCCTAACAGTTTAGTTATTGGTGAGAGAAACACTATTAGAGAATATGTTACGATAAATCCTGGCACTGAAGGTGGTGGAGGTAAAACAACAATAGGTAACGATTGTCTTTTTATGATTTCATCTCATGTAGCTCATGATTGTAATGTTGGGAACAATGTCATTATTGCAAACAATGTACCTTTAGGAGGACATGTAACTCTAGAAGATGGTGTAATAATTGGTGGTAATTCTGCAGTACAACAATTTACAAGAATTGGAAGATTAGCAATGATTGGTGGTATGACAGGAGTTTTAAAAGATGTAATTCCTTTTGGTTTATCAATAGGAAATAGAAATTATTTACAAGGATTAAATTTAATAGGTTTAAGAAGAAAAAATTATGAAAATAAAAAAATTATGGAATTAGACAAAGCTTATAAATCTATATTTGCTTCAAAAAATTTACACGAAAATTTAAGTAAAATTAACGGTGAGTTTAAAGACAATGAATTAGTTAACGAAGTAGTTAATTTTATTGCAAAAGACAAAAAAAGGCCAATTTGTACACCTATTAACCAAGAGTAGAATGATAGGGTTAATTTTTGGAGAAACTAATTTTCCAAAGGAAGTTTTAAAAAAAATAAAAGTATTAAAAAAAAAGTATTTAATCTTAGATCTAACAAAAAATAATTTTTTTAAGAAAGAAAAAAATAGTTTTAAAATTTCTGTCGGTCAAATAGGAAAAATTATAGATATTTTAAAAAAAAATAATTGCAGAAAAGTTCTATTTGCTGGCAAAGTTCAGAAACCAAATTTTAAAAAACTAAAATTAGATTTAAAAGGAATTTATTATATACCTAAAATTATTAGAGCTTCGAAGGTAGGAGATGCTGCAATTCTTAAAGAAGTAATAAATATTTTTAAAAAAGAAAAAATAAAAACTCTAAGTTCTTTAACTTATTCTTCTGAACTCAGTTTAAATAAAAAAATTTATACTAAAGTAAAGCCATCAAGATTAGATAAAATTGATATTAATTTAGCTATCAAAAATTTAAAAAAATTAAATAATTTTAGTTTTAGTCAAGGAGCTATCGCGAGAGAAGGAAAAAATTTATTTGTAGAGGGAAATAAAGGCACTCAGGAAATGATAAAAAAAGTTAAAAGAATTAAAAAAAGCAAAATTGGTGTTTTAGTTAAGTTTCCTAAAAAAAAACAAGATTTAAGAATTGATTTACCAACAATTGGTATTGAAACTTTAAAGGCATGTAGTAGAGCAGGTCTCAAAGGAATTGTTGTGAAGAGTAAACAGAATGTTTGTTTAGATAAAGATCAAATTATTCGATTTGCTAACAAAAATAAAATGTTTGTGATGGCAGTATGAAAAAAATTTTTATTGTTACTGGTGAACCTTCTGGAGATAAGCTCGCATCAAAAGTTATATTAAGTTTAAAAAAAAAGGATCCTAATATTGAATTTTTAAGTGTTGGTGGTGAAAATTTAAGATCAATAGGCGTTCCTACAATTTATGACTTAAGCGAGATAACTTATTTAGGTTTTACAAAAGTATTGCTTAATATATTTAAAATAAACAAAAAAATTAATGAAACGGTAAATAAAGTCATCCAATTTAATCCAGATATTCTTTTAACCGTTGATAGTCCAGATTTTACTTTAAGGGTTGCTGAAAGAGTAAAAAAATTAAATTCTAAAATTAAAACAGTACATTATGTAGCTCCTCAAGTTTGGGTATGGCGAGAGGGAAGAGTTAAAAAAATTAAAAACTATATTGATCAAATTTTTTTATTATTTAATTTTGAAAAACCCTACTTTGAAAAAGAGAATATAAAATGTGAATTTGTTGGTCATCCTTTACTAGAAAGCAAAATAGAAGATAAAATCGATATTAATCAAATGATTGGAAAAAATAATGCTTTGGTTTCAATTTTTGCAGGTAGTCGAGTCTCAGAAATTAATATTTTGATGCCAATTTTATTAAATTTTATAAAGTTAATGCAAGAAAAGTATAAGGATATTACTTATGTATTTCATACAACTAGAAACCATAATGATTTAATAAAGTCATATATTAAAAATAGTAGCTTAAAAAATTGTGAAGTTTTAAGTGATGAAAAATTAAAAAATCATATACTCAAAAGATCAATTTTTGCAGTAGCAAAATCAGGAACTATTTCTCTTGAAATTTGTAATGCAAAAATACCTTCTATAATTATTTATAAAATGAATTTTATAAATTTTTTAATTGTAAAAATGTTGGTTAAAGTAAAGTTTGCAAATATTATTAACATAGCTGCTAAGGAAGAGATTATTCCAGAGTTATTACAATCAAAATGTAATTCTAAAAATATTTATAATTTAGTTAGCAAATTTTTAGAGACACCATCGTTAATGCAAGAACAAATTAAAAAAACTCAAGAAATTTTAAATCAATTTAAAACTACAAAATCTTCTTCAGACTTAGCAAGCGACGCTTTAATTAAGTTAATTTAAAAATATTCTTTTCCACCTTTTAAGTAAGCACATTTCTCACATGAAGGTTCTATACTTGGTGGGTTATCTAAATTTAACACTTCTTTCATTTCCTCTAGTTTAGCATCAATCCATGACGTATTAGATTTGTAAGGAACAAGTGTTACTTTGAAGTCTAGTTTATTATTAAACTTGTCATTTAATTTTTCACCATTGCAAACATAAAAGTATGAATAGTCAGAAACTTTAAAATTCATTTTTCTTAAAATATGAACATATATGTCCATTTGTAATTTGTAACTTAAGTGCCATTCATTATTTAAATAAGAGTCTATACTTACAGGGTAATTTGAGGATTGTGCTTTATAATCAACCACAACTAATTTCTTTTGTTTTTGATCAAACCAAATATCATCTATTCCACCATGAATAATTAAATTTGTTTTTTCATCTAAAAAAGAAATTCCACCTTTTAGAGAGTTTCGCCAAACATCTAAATCTTTATGATAATAGGGAACAAAGTCTAAATTATTTTTAATCATAATAGGATGAGGTTTTTGCTCTTTTCTATAAAAATCAAATTCTTTTTTTAAAAGTTCATCAACAGCACTATTAAGAGCCCAGCCTGGCATAGAGGGTTCTTTTAATCCAATCACTCTGTCTAAATAAAAACATCTTTTGCAACTTAAAAAATTACTAAATTTAGATCTGCTAATTTTAAATGGTTGGTTTGATTTTTTATCGTACAGTGAAGTTTTTCTAACTCTGAAAGATGAAACTTCTTTCATTTATTATATATTATTTAATCTTTTAATTACTTCTGTTTTGCTTAAAGATAAAATTACATCATAGATTCCAGGGCCAAATCTAGATCCCACTAATCCTATTCTTAAAGGTTGTCCAACCCCTTTAAAATTAGTTTTGTGTTTTTCAATTAATGAATTTATGATTTTTTCTAAATTTTCTTTATTGATTAAAGAAAGTTTTTCAAATTCAGAAATAAAATTTTTAACTATTGTTTTTGATTTTTCATCAATTAATTTTTTATCTTCATCATTAATCTTAATACTATCTAGTATGATATATTGAGCATTATTATAAATATCTTCAAGAGTTTTTGCCTTATTTTTTAAGAAAGTCATGCTTTTTATTAGGATAGTATCTTTTGAGTGATCAAATTTTTTTTTATATTCATTTACGTATTGTTTAAGCTGAGCAAATAAAGCTTTTTCATCTATTGTTTTAATATAAGTTTCATTTAATGACAAAATTCTACTCATGTCTAATTTAGAAGGCGATTTACCTATTCCTTCAAAATTAAAAAGCTCAATGCTTTCTTGCTGTGTAAAAATTTCTTTATCTTTATATGACCAGCCCAGTCTTAAAAGATAATTTCTAAGTGCATCTGGTAAAATACCAATTTTAACATAATCATTTATAGTTGATGCATTATCTCTTTTAGAAAGTTTTTTCCCCTCCTCACTATGAATTAAAGGTATGTGAGCAAAGTTTGGAACTTCCCAACCCATGGCTTCATAGATTTGCTTCTGTTTGAAGGAATTAATCATATGATCATCACCTCTAATTACATGAGTAATTTTCATTTCATGGTCATCTACAGTTGCAGATAATTGGTAGGTAGGGGTTTTATCTTTTCTTAAAATAACAAAATCTTCAATAGTAGAATTAGCTATATTTCTATCTCCTTGAACTAAGTCTTTTATTAAGGTTGAGCCTGAAATTTTACTTTTAAATCTTAGTACACCTGGTTCTTTTTTATTTTCTTTTAAATCTCTACATTTTCGATTGTATACAAAAGGCAAATTTTTTTTTTTAGCTAAAGTTTTTTGGGCCTCTAATTCTTCTTCTGAACAATAACAATAATAAGCAAAATCTTTTTTGATTAATTCTTCAGCAACTTCAATATGCTTCTTAATATTTTTTGATTGTATATAAGGTTCACCATCATGTTCTATACCTAACCATGACAATGAAGATATAATTTGAAGTTTAAATTCCTCTTTTGATCTTTCTTTATCAGTATCTTCTATTCTTAAAAAATATTTACCTTTATTTTTTTTTGCTAGAAGCCAATTAAATAATGCAGTTCGGACACCTCCAATATGTAAAGGCCCAGTAGGAGAGGGCGCAAACCTACAAATAAAACTCATTTAATTTAATTAAACTATTTTAATGAAAGTTTCTATATAAAGAGACTAATTTACCTTGAACTTTTATTCTATTAGCTGCGTAGATTTTAGTACCGTAATTTTTATTTGCAGCTTCAAGTGCTATCGTATTACCTTTTTTTCTTACTCTTTTTAAAGTAGCTTCTTGGTCATCAATTAAAACAACAGCTATCTGACCATTTTCAACTGTATTTGTTTTTTGAACAATAACTGTGTCACCATCATTTATGCCAGCTTCAATCATTGAGTCACCTTTAACTCTTAAACCGTAATGTTCTCCTTTGTTTTGTAAATTCTCAGGTAAAGCTACTCGATCAACTTCTTGCTGAATCGCTTCAATTGGAGTTCCAGCTGCAATAGTTCCAAGCACAGAAACTTCAGTAGAAGTTTTAGTCGATTTGTCTAGTCCGCCTTTAATTACACTTGGAGTGAAACTATTAAAAATATCGTTAGCGCTTGCATTTTCTGGTAATTTTACGACTTCTAATGCTCTAGCTTTGTGTGCTAATCTTTTAATAAAGCCTCTTTCTTCTAATGCAGAAATTAATCTATGAATACCTGATTTCGACTTAAGGTTGAGTGAATCTTTCATTTCTTCATAGGAAGGAGACACACCAGTCGATCTAATTTTTTTATTGATAAAAAGCAGTAAGTTTTTTTGTTTTTTAGTTAGCATAAGAACAAACCTCGTACATATTTGTTCTACAAAAGTTCTCTTTTTTAATCAACCTCTAATTGATGGCTATTTTAAAGGTTAATTGAATGCATTTCTTTTATTAATTCAGAGGTTTTGCCACTTGCTAAAAGTGATTCACCAATCAGGAAGTTTTTAATTCCTGTTTGATCATAAATGAACTGTACATCCTCTTTTGTTTTAATTCCGCTTTCAGAAACAATAGGTCCTTTATGAGAAATTATTTTTTTGTACATATTAATACTGTTTTTAAGAGAGACATTTAAAGTTTTTAGATCTCGATTATTTATACCAATTAATGCATCTTTATATTTTAAAGACAGCTCTGCTTCTTCTTCATTATGCACCTCAACGATTACACTTAAGTTATTTTCTATTGCAGTTTTATAGATTTCATCAGCTTGATTGTTTGAGAGAGCAGCTAAAATGATAAGTATACAATCACATCCAAAACTTTTTGAATAAAGAATTTGAAAGGGATCAATAAAAAAATCTTTTGCTAAGATAGGTATATTAATTTCTTTTTTTATATCTTTGATGTAATTTAAATTACCTAAAAAAAATTTTTCTTCAGTTAAAACTGATAAACATGCAGCATCGTTTTCTTTATATAATTTAGCGATTTTTAAGTGGTTAAAATTTTTGACGATAATTCCAGCAGATGGGCTAGCTTGTTTGATTTCAGTGATTAAAGAAACTTTGTTAGCTTTTTCTCTTTCTATTATCTTTTCTTTAAAATTATAAAAAAAAGAATTTTTTTTTATTTCATTTTCTAAATTATTAATTGATATTTTTTTTTTAATAATTTTAAGATCTTCTGACTTTTGTTTTATTATTTTATTTAGAACGTTATCCATTAAGCTTTTTGAATCTTAAGAAGGTGTTCGTAGGTCTTACCTGATAGCAACTGTTTTTTAGCTAAATTAAATGCTTCCTTAAAATTTTTTTCTTTATTTGCTACAATAAGACCTGCAGCACAATTTAAAGCTACAGCGTCTGAAAATTCATTATCTGTACCTTTAAAAATATTAATTATTTGTAAGCTATTATAATCTGCGTTTTGACCTTTTAAATTTTCTTTGTTATTTTTATTTAAACCTAATTCTTTTGGATCAATTTTAAATTCATTAAACTTCCCATTATCTAATTCAATTATTTTTGTTTTTGCAAAAGGAGATATCTCATCCATTCCATCTTCACTATGAACTATGTATGCATTTTTTACATTATTTTCATTTAAAGCTTCAGCAAAGGGTTTCATCCATTTTTGATCAAAAACTCCTACTACTTGTCTTTTTACTTTTGCAGGGCTACTAAGAGGTCCAATCAAATTAAATATAGTTTTTTTTCCAATTTTTTTTCTTGCTCCCGCAACATGTTTCATTGCCTGATGGTAATTTGGAGCAAACATAAAAGCAAAATTTACTTTTTTAATTGCTGTTTCACATTCATTTGGTTCTAAATTTATTTTTATTTTTAGTGCTTCCAGCACGTCAGCAGAACCACAATTTGATGAGACTGCTTTATTACCGTGTTTAGCTACTTTAATATTCAAACTTGCTAGTAAAATAGCTGCAGCTGTTGAAATGTTAAGAGAATTTTGTCCATCGCCTCCTGTGCCACAAGTATCAATAGTTTCATCAGGTGCATTAACATGCTTTGATTTTGCTCTTAGTACATTAATACCTCCTGCTAATTCATTATTAGTTTCACCCTTAGAACTCAATGCTTCAAGAATTTGAACAATTTTTTCTTCTTCATATTTACCCTCCATTATGTTCTCAAAAAGTGTTTTGCTTTCTAAGAAGGATAAATTTGTTTTATTGATTAATTTTTTTATTAAATCTTCCATGTATTTATCGGTTTATAAAATTCTTAATTATTTGCATCCCTACTTTTGTATTAATGCTCTCAGGGTGAAATTGTACACCATGTAGATCATATTGTTTATGCATAATGGCCATAATAGTTTTGTTTTTTGTTTCAGCAACAACTTCAAGGCAATTAGGCACCGTTTTTTTATCTATAACAAGGCTATGATATCGAGTTGCAACAAAAGAAGAATTTATATTCTTTAAAATTCCTTTTTTTTTATTAAATATTTTGCTCATTTTTCCGTGCATTAGATTTTTTGCTTTAATTATTTTTCCTCCAAAAGCTTGGCCTATAATTTGATGACCAAGGCAAACCCCAAAAATAGGTATTTTTTTATGAAGGTCTTTTACGATTTTTAAACAGTTTCCAGCTTGATTAGGGTTACCTGGCCCCGGAGATATGACAATTTTTTTGTATTTATTTTTTAAAATTTTAAAAGAGTCAATTTTATCATTCCTAACAACATCTACCTTACAATTGAGTTTAGAGATGTAATGATACAAATTGTAAGTAAAGCTATCATAGTTATCTATAAGTAAAATTTTCATTTAATCTACCGCACTGAAAAGAGCTTTAGCTTTATTGACTGTCTCTTGATATTCTTTTTCAGGCAAGCTGTCAGCCACAATTCCAGCACCTGCTTGAACATAAAATTTATTATTTTTAATTAACGCAGTTCTTAAAGCAATACAGGTATCAAAGTCACCACTTGACGTAAAATAACCAACTCCTCCAGCATAAAGTTTTCTTTTGTTTTTTTCTAATTCGTCAATAATTTCCATAGCTCTGATTTTTGGTGCTCCACTAACAGTTCCAGCTGGAAAGCCTGAAAGAAGTGTTTCAAACATTGTATTTTTTTTATCAATTTGGCCTTCAACATTAGAAACAATGTGCATTACATGAGAATATTTCTCCACTGTAAAGCTTTCTGTTACTTTTACTGAATTAATTTTAGATACTTTACCAACATCGTTTCTTCCTAAGTCTAAAAGCATTAAATGTTCTGCTAATTCTTTCTTATCTTTTAGTAAGTCTTGTTTGTATTTTAGATCTTGATGGGCTGAATTTCCTCTAGGTCTTGTTCCAGCTATTGGTCTTATAGTTACTTTATCATTTCTTAATCTTACTAAAATTTCTGGACTGCTTCCTAGAATCTTAAAATCATCAAAATTAAAATAAAACATAAAAGGTGAGGGGTTTGAAAGTCTTAAATGGTTGTAGATTTCAATAGGAGTTTTATTAATTTTTCTCTCGAATCTTTGGCTTAAAACAACTTGAAATATATCACCTTTAGAAATGTATTCTTTTGCTTTAATAACATTTTTTTTAAATCTTTGCTTAGGGATATTACTTTTTATTTTGTTATTATTTTTTTTATAGGTGAAATTGATAGGTAAGTTTAATTCTGTGTAATCTTCAAATTTTTGAAAGTTTTCTCTAATTTTTTCATAATACTCAAAGTGATTAATAATTTTTTGATCTTTAAATATATTTTCAATGAAAAATAATATTTTTTTTTGATTGTCATAAATGATTAAATTTCTTGGCCTCATTAGCCTAACATCAGGTATTTTAAGATCATCAATGCATTTATTTGGTATTTTTTCGATATATCTAATTATGTCATAAGAAAAATAACCAACTAACATTTTTGCCATCTTAGGAATATTTTTTGGTATTTTAGAATTGAAGCTATCAATAAGTTTATTGATAAACTTTAGAGGTTTTTGTTTGATAATTTTTTTTGTATTTCTAGAAAACTCGTAGATAGTATTATTATTAATATCCCATGTTTTATCAGGGTTTAGTCCAATAATAGTGTACCTGCTTCTAATCGTACCTTTTTCCACGGACTCAAAAATAAAACTATTTTTTTCTGCTAAAATAAAATTAAAAAGGTTTTCAACTTTTTTATAATCTTTGCATGTCTTTTTAGAGTAAATTAGCTGATCTTTTTTATTTTTATGATTATTTTTAAAAAGACCAAAAGAAACACTAAGTTTCATTAGAGTGTGTTTTTTATTCGGTTTAAGACTTTTTGATTAATATTAATCTCGTATTTATCATTAATCGTTGTATCGTAGATGCTATAAATAGTGTTAGCTAGTTTTAATTTTGCTTTAGTTTCATATTCTTTGAAATCTTTATTAGTATTATCAAGCGGCTTAAGTTCAGTGTTGATTGAATGAATTATATAATTTTTACTTAATGAGCTATTAGTTATAAGCTGCAGTTCAGAATCTTTAACTTTAAATATTTCTTTTATAATATCTTTATTAAAGACACTTTCGTCACTAATGTTTTTAAGAGTTAATTTTTTAATCTCAAGGTTATTATCTTTACTAAATTTATTAAATTGTTCTTTTTTAAAATTTCCTTCTGACATCTCTTTTACAATATTAGTATTTTTTTCGACAATCTTTTTAATTTTTAGTTGAGAGACAATTGCGTCTCTAACTTCCTTGTCTTCTAATGGTCTTGTAGTTTTTTCGATCAACGAAATATTGCTTATGTAATATTTGTTATTCTGATTAATTAAAATTGTTTTATTGGCCTCAGTTTGATTAAAGATTTTATTAAATAAATTATTATCAATTTTTTGAATTTCTTTTCCTGACTTATCTTTTTTATTTATATCAGTTCCGTTGATAGATGTTACGTTTAAGTTGAATTCTTTAACAAAACTTTCTAGTTGCTTGCCATCTAGGATTTGATTTTCAATTTGATCAATTTTTTTAAAATATTGTTCGTTATATTCAGTTTGACCCACAAGGTTATTGGGTAATAGCTCAGCATAATTTATATTTTTATACTCTTTAACCAAAAATTGTTTATTTTCATCATATATTTTTTTTATCTCATCTTCTGAGAATGTAGTTTTGTTATAAAGACTGTCTAACTCAATATATTCAATCGACTTTGTTTGATTTTCATTTTGGAATTCTTTTTGTATTAAAAAATCTGGTAGAATCACACCTTCAGATAAAAAAGTAAGTAATTGTCTTTTCTTTTCTTGTTCTGAAAGGTTTTCTTCAAATATAGGGGCGCTAACTCTACTTTCTAATAAAAATTTTTCATATTCAGTTCTAGAAAATTTATTGTCCTTTTGAAACATTTCATCTGATGTAATAATATTTTTTAGTGAAGCATTGGATAACTTTACGCCTCTTTTAGCTATTTCCATTAATATAATTTTTTTACCTATATATTCTGAAAGAATTTTATCTAGTAAGCCAGATTTGTTCAGCTCTTTTCTTTGTTTCTCAGTTAGATTTAGTTGGCCTAGATAATTGACAAAATTTTGCACACTTATTTTATCTGAGTCTATAGTAACTAATACATTTTGATTTCCAGTTCTGAATACATCACCCATCCCCCAAAAAATAAAAGGAAGTATAATTATAACTATCAGCGTTTTAGCTAAAAAAGAGCTTGTGACTTTTTTTATTGATGTAAGCATGTATTTAATTTATTAGATCGTTAAATTATTAGACACCTATAAATTAAAACACCTAATATGGCAAATAACATGAGATATTTTATTGGTAATTGGAAGATGTTTGGAGAGCCAAGCTCTGTATCAATTTTAAAAAATATTAACGATTTTGTAAAAAGCGACGATAAATTTAGCAAACTTTATGAAGTGGTCATTACGCCACCTCATACTTTAATTGAAAGTTATTCTAAAATTTTTTTAAATGAGAAAATTAAAATAGGTGCTCAGAATTGCTATCACAAAGATAATTTTGGAGCTAACACAGGAGCTGTTAGTGCGTATATGCTTAAATCAGTTGGTGCTAAATATGTTATTGTAGGTCATTCTGATAATCGATCAGAGGGCGATACAAGTCCAATGTTAAAAAATAAAGTAGAAAACGCTTTTACTAATAAATTAAAAATTGTTTTTTGCATTGGAGAGAATAAAGAAGATAAAGAAAACAATAAAACTTTTGAATTTTTAGAAAAGCAATTAAGAGAGGTTTTACAAAATAGTTATGATTCAAAAGAAATTATAATTGCCTATGAACCTATTTGGTCTATTGGTACAGGATTAATTCCTCAAGTTGATGATTTAGAAAAAACAGTAGTTTATATTAAAAAAGTTCTTCAAGACATATTTCAAAACAAAGACTGCCCAGCAGTGTTATATGGTGGCTCTGTAGATTCAAAAAACGTTCAACAATTTTCACAAATAAAGCAAATTGATGGATTTTTAATTGGTGGCGCTTCTAAATCTGATCAAAATTTTATTGATATAATAAAAAATTACTATAAATAAATTTCATGGAAAGTATTCTAATAACAATCAATATTGTTTTAGCAGTTTTGCTTGTAATAGTGATTTTGTTACAGCGTTCAGAAGGAGGAGCTTTAGGACTTGGAGTTTCACAAGATAATTTCACGACTTCGAGATCCGCAGGAACTTTTCTTACAAAATTTACTTCAATATTAGCTACTTTATTTATTATCACTAGCGTAGTTTTAGTTTCTATTTCACACAAAGATATAAAAGAGTCTCAATCTGTTATTGATTTAGAAAAAGAGAAAGAACAAAATAAAAATCTTCCACAGATACCTGAAAATCAAAAATAGTCTTTGTTTTTTTAAAAAAACTAGATATATTATTCTTCCATGGCGCGATATATATTCGTTACTGGCGGCGTGGTTTCATCACTTGGCAAAGGTTTAACTTCAGCATCTTTAGCATCACTATTACAACTGCGTGGTTATAAAGTTCGTATTAGAAAATTAGATCCATATTTAAACGTAGATCCAGGCACTATGAATCCTTTTGAGCATGGAGAGGTATTCGTTACAGATGATGGCGCTGAAACAGATTTAGATTTAGGTCACTATGAGAGATTTACTAATAAGCCTGCAACTAAAGAAGACAATATAACTACAGGTCAAATTTATAAAGACATTATAGAAAGAGAAAGAAGAGGAGAATATCTCGGTAGCACTGTTCAAATTATTCCTCATGTAACTAATCATATTAAAAAATTTATTTCTAATAAAATTACCAATGAAGATTTTGTAATTTGCGAAATAGGAGGTACGGTTGGAGACATTGAAAGTTTACCCTTTTTAGAAGCTATAAGACAATTTTCAAACGAAGAAGGTAAAAATAAAACTTTATTTATTCATTTAACTTTAGTTCCTTATATTGGTGCATCAGGTGAATTAAAAACTAAACCAACTCAACATTCTGTAAAAGAACTAAGAAGTATTGGAATTCAACCAGATATCATTATTTGTAGATCAGAAAAAACAATACCAAAGGATGAAAAAAGAAAGATTTCCTTGTTCTGTAATGTAGGACCAGAGCATGTAATTCAATCAGTTGATGTTAATTCTATATATGAAGTACCTATTAAATATAGCGAAGAAAAACTTGATAAAAAAATTTTAAATATTTTTGATTTAAAAGAAAAAAATAAATCTAATCTTAATGTTTGGAAAAATATTGTAAAAAAAATAAACACAAAAAAAGATAAGATAAATATAGCCATTGTTGGAAAATATGTTGATTTAAAAGACGCTTATAAATCTTTAGATGAAGCTTTAAATCATGGAGGATTTAGTAACGATGTTGAAGTTGTATCTGAATGGGTAGATTCCACAAAAATTAATAAAAAAAATGCATCAAAAGTTTTAGGTAAATTTAATGCAATTTTGATACCCGGAGGTTTTGGTTATAGAGGAAGCGAAGGAAAAATTGAAGCGATTTCTTATGCTAGAAAATATAAAGTTCCATTCTTCGGAATTTGCTTTGGTATGCAAATGGCGATTATTGAGTCAGCAAGAAACATGCTAGGCATTAAAAAAGCAACATCAAGTGAGTTTGGTAACGGAGGAACGCACGTAGTTGGATTAATGCATGAATGGATTAAAGGAAAAAAATTACAAAAAGGGAGCCAAACGAATTTAGGAGGAACCATGAGACTAGGGGCCTATAAAGCTAAGCTTAAAAAAAATTCGCTTATTGGTAAAATATATAAATCTAACATCATCAGTGAAAGACACAGACATAGATACGAAGTAGATAAATCACTAAAATCAAAATTAGAGAAAAAAGGACTTATTTTTTCAGGAATGTCCCCAGACGGATCTTTGCCAGAAACAATAGAACTAGAAAACCATCCTTGGTTTATTGGTGTTCAGTTTCATCCAGAATTTAAATCTAGACCTTTTGCTCCGCATCCATTATTCTCATCATTTATTAAAGCAGCAAAAAATAATTCAGTAATTAGAAATGATAAATAATAAAGTAAAATGTGCTAACTTTGAAATAGCCAACAATCATCCCTTCACTTTAATTGCAGGTCCTTGTCAATTAGAAAGCGAAGAGCACGCTATGAAGGTTTCAACTGAATTAAAAAAAATAACAACTGATTTAAAAATTAATTTAATTTACAAAACATCTTTTGATAAAGCCAATAGGACAAGTTTAAAAGGCAAAAGAGGTTTAGGTTTAGAAAAATCACTTTCAATTTTTGATAAAATAAAAAAAGAAGTTGGTATTCCAGTATTAACTGATGTTCACACTGCTGAACAATGTGCTGTTGTAGCTCCTCATGTAGACGTATTACAGATCCCAGCTTTTCTATGTAGGCAAACCGATTTATTAATTGCTGCAGCTAAAACAGGAAAAATAATCAATGTAAAGAAAGGACAATTTTTAGCTCCTTGGGATATGGCAAATGTAATTAAAAAATTAGAAGAATCTGGAAATAAAAATATTTTGATTACTGAACGTGGTGCAAGTTTTGGTTATAACACTTTAGTCTCTGATATGAGAGCTCTACCTATCATGGCTAAGTACGGCTACCCAATAGTTTTTGATGCAACTCATTCTGTTCAACAACCTGGTGGCATGGGAGAAAAAAGTGGTGGCCAAAGAGAATTTGTTCCATTTCTATCAAGAGCAGCTATTGCTGTAGGAGTTGGAGCAATTTTTATGGAAACACATGAGGATCCTGACAATGCACCTTCTGATGGTCCTAATATGGTTCCTTTAAAAGAAATAAAAGGTTTACTTAAACAATTAGTTTCAATTGACTCATTAATTAAAAATTAATCAATGAGTAAAATCAAAAAAGTTATCGGCAGGCAAGTATTCGATAGCAGAGGAAATCCAACCGTTGAAGCTGAAGTAATTCTTAAAAATGGAATTCAAGCATCAGCTATAGTTCCTTCTGGTGCATCGACAGGAGCATTTGAAGCATGTGAATTAAGAGATGGAAACAAAGATTATTTTTTAGGTAAAAGCGTTTTAAAGCCAGTTAATAATATTAATACAATTATAAATAAAAGTTTATCAAATATTGACATCAGTAAGCAAAAAAAAATAGATGAAATTTTATTAAATTTAGACGGCACTGATAATAAAAATAAATTAGGTGCAAATGCTATTTTGGCTGTTTCACTTGCTGCCGCTAAAGCAAACGCTATTTCAAAAAAAAAAGAACTTTACCAAACTTTAGGTAAAAAGTTTTTATTACCCAAACCTTTAATGAATATAATTAATGGTGGCGCCCATGCAGACAATGACCTTAAAATACAAGAATTTATGATCAGACCTGACTCTGCAAAAGATTTTAAAGATGCAATGCATAAATGTTTTTTAGTTATTCAAAACTTAAAAAAAATTCTTCAGTCAAAAAAATTTTTAACTAATGTAGGTGATGAGGGTGGTTTTGCACCATCTTTAAATTCAAATGAAGAAGCACTTGATCTTGTTGTAGATGCAATTGAAAAATCAAAATTTAAACCAGGAATAGACATAAGTATTTGCTTAGATGTAGCTGGTAATGAGTTGATGGATAAAAATGGAAATTATTCTCTTAATTCTTCTGAATATATTACTGTCGATCAAGGAATTGAGTATTATAAGAATTTAGTTTTAAAATATCCTATAAAATCAATCGAAGATCCTTTTGCAGAAGATGATTGGAATGCATGGGCAAAACTTAATAAAGAAATTGGCAATAAGGTCCAAATAGTTGGAGATGATTTATTTGTAACAAATGTGTCGAGATTAAAAAAAGGCATTAAAGAAAAATCAGCTAATGCGATATTAATTAAAGTAAATCAAATCGGATCTCTTACAGAAACTATTGATGTAATTAATTTAGCTAAAAAAAATAACTTTAATACAGTGATATCTCATAGATCTGGAGATACCGAAGATACTTTTATTGCTGATTTGGCAGTTGGTACACAATCCACTCAAATAAAAACTGGATCTATGGCAAGGTCAGAAAGAGTAGCTAAATACAATCGATTATTAAGAATAGAGGAACAGCTTGGAAAATCTGCTAAAATCGCTAAAGTCTAAGCATGAAAGTTTTTGATATTTTAAAAAAGAAAAAATTTTTTTTCTTACAAATTTTTTTAACATTTTATATAGCAATCAATTTAGTAGGTGGAGATAGAGGTTTGATTTCCTATATAGAAAAAAAAAATTATGAAAAAAAACTTTCAGAAAAGTATAATATTTTAAAAAGCGAATTAGACTATACTGAGCATAAAAATAAACTTTTATCAGAAAAAATTGACCTAGATTACATAGACACACTATATCGTTCTAAACTTAAATTTGGAACGAAAGACGAAATCTTGATTAAGTTAAAATAAAAATGACAAAGCCAAGACATCCTGAAAAAGAAAAAAATATAATAAGTCCATTAAAAAAAAAACCTGATTGGATTAGGTCTAAAATAGTTGATAGCCAAATTTTTTTTAAAACAAAAGAAGTAGTAAATAAAAATAATTTACATACTGTCTGTCAGGAAGCTAATTGCCCTAATATTACAGAGTGTTGGAGTAAAAAACATGCAACTTTCATGATTATGGGCGACACTTGTACAAGAGGCTGTGCATTTTGTGATGTAAAAACTGGAAAACCATCTCCATTAGATAAACTAGAACCACTTAAAGTTTCAAAAGCTGTAAAAGAATTAGAGCTTAACCACGTTGTAATTACATCGGTCGATAGAGACGATCTAGATGACGGTGGAGCTAATCATTTTAAAGAAGTTGTTTTAGAGGTAAAAAAAAACAATCCAAATACAACAATTGAGGTATTAACACCTGATTTTTTAAAAAAAGGAAACGCTTATGAAAAAGTTGTAGAAGCAAACCCAGATGTTTTTAATCATAATATAGAAACAGTCCCGAGCTTATATTTAAAAGTAAGACCTGGTTCTAGATATTTTACTTCACTAGAACTTTTAAAGATGGTTAAAAATAAAAATCCTCATTTATTTACTAAGTCAGGCATTATGTTGGGATTAGGAGAAGATAAAGATGAAGTCATCCAAGTGATGGATGATTTAAGAATGGCTAATGTTGATTTTTTAACTATTGGTCAGTATTTACAACCATCTGTAAAACATTTTCCTTTAAACAGATATGTTCACCCAGATGAGTTTAATGAATTAAAAAATATTGCTTTATCAAAAGGTTTTTTATTGGTTTCTTCTAGCCCTTTAACAAGATCATCTTATCATGCAGATGAAGATTTTAAAGTTTTAAAAGAAGCTAGAGATAAATCTTTAGAATGTCGTCCGCTTCAATAAATAAAATTATTTCTTGTAAAAAAAAAGATTTAATCGATATGGTTTTAGATATCGATAAATACAATGAGTTTGTTCCCTGGTGTTTAGAAAGTAAAGTTCATGAAAAAAATGAAACAAAAGAAGGTGTAGAAATTAGAGCAGATCTTAAAGTAGGTAAAAAATTTTTAAACGAAACATATTCTAGTTTGGTTTTATACTCAAAGCCAAAAGATCTTATAAGCGTCACAAATATTGACGGTCCATTAAAATATTTAAAAAATGAATGGAAATTTAAAGAAGTAAACAATAAAACGATGTTAGATTTTAGTATAGAGTTTGAATTAAAAAACAGTCTGCTTAATTTAATAATGAAAAGATCTTTTAATATTGGGTTAAATAAAATAGCAGAAGCATTTGAGCAAAGAGCTCTTCATTTATTTAAATAATTATTAATAAGATCAAAAACTTTAGATACAGATTTTTTTCTAATAACTTCTCTTTTTTTAGGAGAAAATAGGTATCTATTAATAGTAAATTTGTTATTAAATTTTAAGCCAATATAAACTAACCCCACCGGTTTATTTCTGGTTCCTCCTGATGGGCCAGCTATTCCTGTGATAGAGACGTTAATTTTTGTTTTTGAAATTTTTGACAACCCATTTAGCATAGCTTTGCAGCACTGTTCACTTACGGCACCATATTTTTTAATAATTGTACTTGGTACTTTTAGCTGTTTTAATTTTGATAAATTAGAATAGGTAATTAATCCTAATTTATAAATTTTTGAAGAACCATTTACTGCAGTTATTGTTGCACCAACCAAACCCCCAGTACAAGACTCTGCTGTAGCAATAGAGTAATTTTTTTTTATTAATTTTTTTATAATCTTAAAATTTTTATTCATTTTAAATATTAAAAAATATGATTAGAGCAAGTATTGAAGAGAAAATACCAGCTATCATATCATCCAACATAACCCCAAAACCATTTTTAAGTTTTTGATCAATTAAATTAATTGGATAGGGTTTAAAAATATCAAATATTCTAAATAGTATAAACGATGCAAAGACAACAATAATAAACATATTTATATTTTCTTTTTCTAAAAAACTATAAAAACTTAAAATTGGGATTGATTGACCTATAAATTCATCAATAACAATTTCTTTTGCATCAATATTAGAAAAAAAATTTTTTAAAGAGTCTATTAAATAAATAGATAAAATAAAAATTACTAAATTGATTATCAGAAGAAAAAAAATATTAACTTTAAAGTAAAATAAAATTATATAAATCAAACAAGTGATGAATGATGCAACTGTTCCTGGCGCAAAATGCAGAATTTCCTATGCCAAACATAGTAAGTAATAATATTGATATTTTTTTATTCATATTTGATGACCGATAATATTACTTCTGCAGCAATAGCTTTTTCTTTTCCAATCACTCCTAATTTTTCTGTTGTTTTTGCTTTAACATTTATTTGATTATTAGAGATATTACAAAGTTTAGAAATATTATTTTTTATTTTATTTTTAAATTTTTTTAATTTTGGTGTTTGAGTAATTATATTAATATCAATATTATTTATTTCATAATTTTTTAAACGTATCTGATTAAGAACTTTTTCTAAAAGTATATTTGAACGGATATTTTTAAATCTTTTACTTTTATCAGAAAATTTTTCACCAATATCACCAAGTTCACAGGCACCTAACAGAGCATCAATGATAGAATGCAATATAGGATCACCATCTGAATGTCCAAGTGTTCCTAGTTTAGAAGGTATTGTTAACCCTCCTAAATAAAGTTTTCGTCCTTCGGTTAATCTATGAACATCAAAACCAATTCCAACCTTAAGATTTGATTTATATATTTTTTTTAATAAATCGAAATCTTGTTTGTCTGTTATTTTAAAATTATTTTTTTCACCATAGATAAGTTTTATTTTTTTAAAATTTTTGATTAATGAAAAATCATCATCAAGATATTGATTTTTATTTAGTTTATGTAGCTTGTATATTTCATTAATTTTAAAACATTGAGGTGTTTGGGTAATAAAATGTTTGTCTCTTACTACGCTAGCAATATTATTATATTTTTCTTTTTTTTTAAGAGCGTCTTGTAATTTCAAAATTGGAACAACACCATCAAATCTATTTAAGTTTTTGACAATATTTTTAAGAAGGCTTTCTGAAAAATTTGGTCTTGCTGCATCATGAATAAGGACTTTGCTAGTTTGTTTCTTTTTAATTAAATATTTTAAAGCATTTAGAGTAGACTCACTTCTAGCTTTTCCTCCTTTAATTAATACTATTTTTTTGTTGTTAATTTTTTTTAAAAATTTTTTATGTTTATTGTTATAAACTAAAACAATATCGCTTATTTTTTTGATTTTTTTTATTTTATCGATTGAGACATCAATTAACGTTTTTCCACCAACTTGCATGTAAGGTTTTGGAGTTTTATTATTAAAACGAGTGCTATCGCCGGCAGCTAGTAAAATTAAGGAAAGTCTCATTGTTCAACTATATATGATATTAATATAAACAGTTTTTAATAATATATGTTTAAAAAGCTAAAAAATTTTAAATCAGTAATTATTTTATCTATTGTTAGTATTTTTCTATGTGTACTAACATTTTTATCTTTTATAAACCCAAAATTATTAAATTTTTCCAAAATAAATCTGCAATTATTATTAATAGCCGATGTTTTAATATTAATTATTTTTTTTATAATAATATTTTATAAAAGTTTAAAAATATACTCTCTAAGTGCAGCTCATAACACAGGTTCTCAAACAAGCAAGAAGTATATCATTTTCTTTGCTTCATTTACTTTTGTACCTTCTTTTTTGATAGCTATTTTTTCATTATTTATTTTTAACTTTGGATTAGAAAATTTTTTTAATAATCAAATTAGTCAAGCAGTTAAAAATTCATATGATGTAGCAAAGAGTTACTCTGAGCAAAATAAAAAAACTTTAGAGTCAGATGTTTTTTTGATGAGTGTTGGCTTGAATCGGGCTTCACCTCTTTTTTATTCTGATCCAAATAGATTTAGAAATATTGCAAGATCTGAAAAATTACTTAGACGAGTTGATGATATTTTTTTAATTGATAGTGCTTCTAATATTATTTTTTATGATTCTGATAAACCAAAAGATTTTATAAAACCTACTGAGGAAGAATTTAACAAAGCTTTAGAGGGGGTAACAGTACAAATTATAAATGGATCTGAATACAATACTTCAGCCATGATTAAGTTAACAAGTTTAATTGATACTTATTTATATATATCTAGAAATATAGATCCTGAAATAATTAAATATTTAAATGAAACAGAACAAGCAGTTAATTTTTATTATTCAGTTGAAAATAAGCAAACAGGTATAAAAATAACTTTTGCGATTATTTATGTATTGCTTGTTGGCCTTTTGTTATTTGCTTCAATAATTATTTCAATGGCTTTTGCAGATAGACTTACAAAACCAATTATAAATCTAATTGGAGCATCTGAAGATATCAGTAAAGGAAATTTAGATACCAAAGTACCTGAAATAGAAGAAACAGACGAGGAATTTATAAAATTAAATGAAAATTTTAATAATATGATTAGCAGGTTAAAAGAACAGCAGAATAAATTGTTAGTAGCCGAAAGATATTCAGCTTGGGAAACTGTTGCTAGAAAGTTAGCTCATGAAATTAAAAATCCTTTAACACCAATTCAACTATCTATTGATAGACTTAAAGATAAGTTTGAAAAAAAAATATCCGATGGTCAAGAAGAATTTGTTAATTATCTATCTACTATTAATAGGCAAATTAAAGACATAGAAAATTTAGTAAACGAATTTTCAAGTTTTGCAAGAATGCCAAATCCTGTAATGCAAAAACAAAATCTATGTGAAATCATAAAAAGAGCTGTAGATTTTTATAAATTATCTACTAGTACTAATATTAAGATTAACTCTTCAGACACAAAGGTATTTATGAGCTGTGATGAAGAACAAATATATAGAGCTTTTATTAATCTAATAAAAAATGCAGAAGACTCTATTGTAGAAAAGCAAGAAAAAGATAAGCAATTTAAGGGTAAAATCGATATAGAAATAGGTAAGAATAATCATTATATAAACGTTGATATAGTCGATAATGGAATTGGTATTAAAGATACTACTCACATAATGACCCCTTATTTCACTACAAAAAAACAAGGAACAGGATTAGGTCTTCCAATAGTTAATAAAATAATTAATGAACATGGAGGAGAATTAAAAATAGAAAATAATAATCCTGGCGCAATAGTAAAAGTTACTTTTCCAATTTTATAAAAAATGAAAACAGAAATATTAGTAGTTGATGATAACGCAGATATTAGGTTTTTAATTTGCAATATCCTAAGTGAACAAGGTTATATTGTAAGATCAGCAGCAAACTATGATCAAGCTGTTAATGAAATTAATGCCAAACTTCCAGATCTTGCAGTAGTAGATATAAAGTTAGACAAAGGAGATAAGGATGGAATTGATTTATTAAAACTTTTAATGAATAAAAATAAAGAAATTCCTGTCATTATGATATCTGGTCATGCGAATGTTCAAGTTGCTGTTGAGGCCATTAGAATTGGAGCATATGAATTTGTTGAAAAACCATTTTCAACAGAAAAGCTTTTAAATTACGTAAGACGTGCTGAAGAAATTTATAGAGTTAAAAATGAAAAAGCTAATTATGAAAATAAATTATTTTATTCATTTGATTTAGTAGGTAAAAGTCCTGAAGTTATTAAAATAAAAAAAACAATCGAAAAATTAGGTACAGCTGAAAGCAGAGTTTTAATCACTGGTCAAACTGGTACTGGTAAAGAGCTTGTTGCTAGAAAAATTCACAAAAGTTCTTCAAGAGCTCAAAATCCTTTCATTGTTTTTAATGCAGCTCTTTTAGGAGAAAAAAATTATGAAAAACAACTTTTTGGTGAAGAGCTATCAAATGGATCAATTAATCAAGGAGTTTTAGAAAAAGCTAATAATGGAACTTTACTTTTAGACGAAGTTTCAGAAATTCCATTAGAAATACAATCTAATATTTTAAGAACTTTGATTGACCAAAAATTTAAAAGAGTTAATGGAAATAAAGATATTTATGTAAATGTTAGAATTATTTCATCAAGTTCAAAAGATTTAAAGCAATTGGTAGAGGATAAAAAATTTAGAGAAGATCTTTATCATAGATTAAACGTTGTACCTTTAAACTTACCTTCACTGCAGTCTAGAACAGAGGATATTCCTTTGTTAATTGATTATTTTAAAAAGAAAGTAGCTGAAATAAACGGGGTACAAGAAGCAGAAATAGATTCTAATAATGATTTACTTTATAGTTATGATTGGCCAGGAAATATTAGAGAGCTAAGAAATTTAATTGAAAGAGTTACAATTCTTTCTTTGAATGAAAGCAAAAAAGACTCAAATAAATTACTAACTGAGATACTTAGTGAAAACCCACAACAAATTTCTGATAATAACGTGAATACTTTGTCATTTCCTCTTAAAGAGGCTAGGGAGCAATTTGAAACAAACTATTTAATTAATCAGCTTAAAAAGCATAATGGAAATGTTTCAAAAACTGCAGACTTCATTGGCATGGAGAGATCTGCGCTTCATAGAAAATTAAAAGCTTTAGGAATTAAAGGACTTAATTAATAATGAACATTATTATTTGTGGTGCCGGTAAAGTCGGCTATTCAATAAGTCAGCAATTATCTGCTCAAGGTCACTCAATTACTGTGATTGACGAGTCATCTGATGAAATAAAAAGAATTAATGAAACTCAAGACGTCAAAGGTGTTGTAGGTAAAGCTACTTTTCCTGCAGTGCTTGAAAATGCTGGAGCTCAAAATGCTGATATGATTATTGCTGTAACTAAGACAGATGAAAATAACATGATCATTTGTCAGCTAGCACATAGTTTATTTAATATTGGAAAAAAGATTGCAAGAATCAGATCAAAGGAATTTTTAGACGGCAAATGGAGTAAGCTATATAATAAATCAAATTTACCAATAGATGTAATTATTTCTCCAGAAGCAGAGGTTGCTAAATCTTTATTTAGAAAATTAGAAGCACCAGGAGCTTTGGATAATGTTCCTTTTGCTGGAGATAAAATAAAAGTTTTAGAAATCGCCGTACAAAAAAATTGTCCTATTGTTAACACTGCATTAAAAAATTTAACTGAAAAGTTTCCAGAATTTAAAGCTAATATTTTAGGGGTAGTAAGAAAAGAAAAATTCATTTTTTTAAAAAAAAATGATCAATTATTAGAGGGCGACAAAGCTTTTGTTGTTGTTAGTTCTGAACAGCTAAATCAAATATTAAAGGCTTTTGGCCATGAAGAAAAAATAGCAAAAAAAATTGTTATTGTTGGCGGAGGTAATATTGGTCTTAATTTAGCAAAACTTCTAGAAAGTAATTATGAAGGAGCAAGAGTAAAAATTATTGAAAAGAATAAAGAAAGAGCTGAAATAATAGCTTCAGAATTAACTTCATCAATTGTTATCTGTGGTGATGCTTTAGATAACGATATTCTTAAAGAAGCAAATATAGAAGAAGCAGAAACAGTTTTAGCTTTAACTAATGATGATGAAGATAACATTATGGTTTGTGTAATGGCCGAAAAATATGAAGCTAATAAAAGGACAATAGCAATCGTAAATAAGTCTAATTATAGTTTGTTGCAAAAGTCTTTAAATATTGATGATCTTGTAGACCCAAGAATGACGACTGTTTCAAGAATAATGGAACATGTTCATAGAGGAACAATTGAAACAGTTTATTCAATATTAGAGGGTGAATATGAAGTTTATTGAAGCAGAAATTCTTGAAAAATCAGAGTTACTAAATAAATCTATAAAAAATTCTAATTTACCTGAACATTTAAGAATTGGTGCTGTATTAAGAGATAAAAAAGTAATAATCCCAAAAACTGATTTTATCTTTGAAAAAGATGATCTAGTTGTATTTTTAGTTAAAAGAGAATTAATACAAGAAGTAGAGAGTATATTTAGAATAAGCTCTTTATAGAAATGAATTTAAAAGGAATCTCTTATTATTTAGGACTTTCTTGTTATCCTATTATAGTTTTAGCTTTTTTTAATATAATTTATTCTTCTTATTTTGATCATTATCTAAATTTAAATTCATATTTTATTACACTTGTAGTTTCTTTTTTATTTTCTTTACTCTTTTATTACTCAAGTCGAAACGCTGAAAAAAATATAAATTTTATAGAACAATTACTTTTAATTTTTTTAATTTATTTTTTTGTTTCATTATTAATTTCGATACCTTACTATTTAAGTTATTATCAACCATTATTTATTGACTCTTTTTTTGAGTCTGTATCTGGTTTAACCACCACAGGATTTACTACTTTTAATAATGTTAAATTATTGGATCCAACTTTAATTATTTGGAGATCTTCTTCACAGTGGATAGGTGGTTTATTATTTTTAATTTTTTTAATACTTATTTTTTCTAATTTTCGAAATGAGTATAAGTTAACTCACTTAGTCTACAATCCTGATAAAGCTACAAATCTTTTTAAAGATACTAAAAGCATAGTTATTAAAGTTTTTTTTCTATATGCTTTTATTACAGCTTTAATATTTACTTTACTTACTTTTTCTGGCGTTCGATTGTTTAATGGTTTTAATTTATCAATGACACTAGTCTCAACAGGTGGTTTCTTACCTTCGAATAATCTTCAGAGTATTATTAAAACCACAACACAAAAAAATGTTGTATTACTCAGCTTAATTATATCATCTTTAAATATTTATTTTTTTTATAGTCTTTTTTCAAACATCAACTCATTAAAGAAACATTATGAAGATTTTTTAATACTTTTAGGGATATTTTTCTTTGGCTTAGTAATTTTTTTTTCAATCAATAATATTAGTTTTTTTAATGCACTGTTTTCTGTCGCAAGCAGTTTAGGAAATTCAGGATTAACTTTTTTTGAGCCTAAAAGTAATTTTAGTTTATTATTTATTTTTCTAACAATTTTAGGTGGTTCTGTTATTTCAAATACTTCAGGTATTAAATTAATCAGAGTTTATATACTTTTAAAATCATCAATGCTTGAAATTTTTAGATTAGTTACGCCAAATATAATTATTGATCAAAGTATCTTAAGAACTGAATTTAAAATTAGTAAAGATAATTTAAATACATCTTTTTTAATTTTTATAAGTTTTTTTATAAGTATATTAATTTTATCAAGCATCTTAACTGCTGGAGGTTTAAATTTTGAAAATTCTTTTAAACTTTCAATTTTAACTCTTACAAATACTGTTAATTCTAGTTTGTTCATCACTGAAGAAATATCATTTTTAAATTTATTAACAGTTTCTAAATTTTTTATGATTTTATTTATGGTTTTAGGAAAAATTGAGCTAATATCTTTTTTAATAATAATCAAAAAATTAATCTTCAAGAGTTAAAAATGTCAAAGATTGTAGTTATAGGAGCAGGTGCAATGGGAACAGCTTTTGCTTTTCCTTGTTTAGATAATAATCATGACATTAATATTGTAGGAACCCATCTAGAAAATGATTTTATTGACCAGATGGAAAAAAATAAAAGAATTCATCCTGGTTTAAATACACAAATTCCAAATGGAATTAATATTTTAAAATTTGAAAAATTTGACAATATTTTAAGTGGTAATGTTGACCTAATAGTTCTTGGTATAAGCTCGAAAGGAATCGAGTGGGTAGCTGATCAACTTCACCGTATTTACAAAGACAAAAAATTACCAAATCTTTTGATGCTTACTAAAGGTTTAAGCATTCATGAAAACAATTACGAATTATTAATAGATAAACTCGAAAGATTATTGTCTTTAAAAGGAATAAAAGAAACTAACATTTCAGCAGTTGGTGGACCTTGTTTAGCAACTGGGTTAGCTAATAGAGTTCATAGCAGTGTAGTGATTGCTAACAAAGATATTTCAGTTGCAAAAAAAATTGCTGGAATGCTTAATACCAATTATTACCACACAACTTATTCAGATGACTTACATGGAGTCGAAGTTTGTGCTGCTGTTAAGAATATATTTTCGATGGCTGTAGGTGCTGCTAAAGGACTTTGTAGTAAAAATGCCAATGAAGAAATAAGAGAAAAAAATTATTTAAATACTGCTTCAGCTTTAATTAAACAATCTGTTCAAGAAATGGAAATTTTTGTTGAACACCTTAAAGGAAAAAAAGAAACCGTAAAAGGCTTGGCAGGTTTAGGAGATCTTTACGTTAGTTCAGGTGGGGGAAGAAATAGTAAAATGGGATCTTATATTGGTGAAGGCATGACTTTTTCAGAAGCCAAAAAAACAAAGATGGAGAAAGTGACTGTTGAAGGAGCTGACCTTGCTATTGAGATTGGTAAGAAAGTAAACCAAGATTTTGATAAGAAAAAATTACCTTTAATGTTGGGTATGATTAACGCTATTATCGAAGATAAAAAATTAGAATTTGATTGGCAGTATTTTAATTAAAATGAGAGTAAATTTATTATTTCAATTGATCAAGGAACTACTTCGAGCAGAGCCATACTTTTTAATATTAAAGGTCAGCCCATTTTTTCATCACAAAAAGAATTTAAACAATATTTTCCAAAAAGTGGATGGGTAGAGCATGATCCCGAAGAAATTTGGTCTACTACAAAAAAAACTTTATTAGATGTAATAAAAAAAGCTAGAGCATTAAAAGGGAAAGTTCTTACAATTGGAATCACAAATCAAAGAGAAACTACAATTCTCTGGGATAAAAAAACAGGTAAAGCAGTTTACAAAGCAATTGTTTGGCAAGATAGAAGAACAGAAGATTTTTGTAAAAAATTAAGAAGTCAAAATAAAGATACGATGATTTTTAATAAAACTGGTCTTTTGATTGATCCTTATTTTTCAGGAACTAAAATTAAATGGATTTTAGACAATGTTCCAAAAGCAAAAGAATTAGCAAGAAAAAAACAACTACTTTTTGGAACCATAGATACTTTTTTAATTTGGAGATTAACTAAAGGAAAAGTTCATGCAACTGATGCAACAAATGCAAGCCGAACCATGGTCTACAATATTGTTAATAATAAATGGGATGACAATATTTTAAGACTTTTAAAAATAGATAAAAGTTTATTACCGGTTGTTAAAGACTGTTCAGACGATTTTGGAAGCACACATTCATCAGTGACAGGAAAACCTATTCCAATCACAGGTGTGGTAGGGGATCAACAAGCAGCAACAATTGGTCAATGTTGTTTTGAGCCAGGCTCAATTAAAAGCACTTATGGAACGGGTGCTTTTGTACTACTAAATACAGGAAATAAAATTATTTATTCTAAAAATAGATTACTCACTACTATCGCATACCGAATTAATGGAAAGACAACTTACGCATTAGAGGGCTCGATTTTTATTGCTGGTGCAGGAGTTCAATGGCTTAGAGATAAATTAAAGTTCTTTAAAAAAGCATCTGAAACTGAAAAAATTATAAAATCTCTAAAAGATAATAATGGAATATATTTAGTTCCAGCTTTTACTGGTTTAGGAGCTCCTTATTGGGATGCAAACGCAAGGGGAGTACTTTGTGGGCTTACTAGGGATACAGGCCCTAAAGAAATTATAAGAGCAACCATAGAATCAGTTGCTTATCAAACCTCAGATTTATTTGACGCCATGCATCATGACGGATTAAAGCCAAGACTTGTAAAAGTTGATGGAGGAATGGTCATGAATAATTGGTTTTCTCAATTTTTATCAGATATCATTCATACAAAAGTTCTAAGACCAAAAGTTCAAGAAACTACTGCATTGGGCGCTGCATTTATGGCTGGTCTAAAAGTTGGAGTTTATAAATCTTTAAAAGATATTTCGAAAAATTGGCATCTAGATAAAAAGTTCTTTCCAAAATTGAATCCTCAGAGAAGAAAATACCTGCTTAAGGACTGGAAGGTAGCAATAAATAGAACTCTTTCAAAACAATCGTAGGTTGAAATAATACTTAATATTTTTTTTTTTTCACATCCCTTAACACACTGGTCAATTTAGGTTAGTGTCCCGCAGTTAACTAATAAACAACAACTAAACAAGGGAAATATAATGTTAAAAATAACAAGAACTTTTCTAAGTGGTGCTGTTGCTTTCTCACTTGTAATCTCTTCAGCTTTTGCTGATGCAGTTACAGACTATGCAAAAGGAGAATTTAGTCTTTCAACTCTTTCTGAAAAAGACAGAATTGCAGAACTAAAATGGTTCCAAAATGCTGCGAAGCCATTCAAAGGAATGTCTATCAAAGTATTATCTGAAACTATTCCTACTCATGAATATGAGTCAAAAGTCTTAACTAAAGCATTTGAAGACATAACTGGAATTAAAGTCCAGCATCAATTGCTAGGTGAAGGTGATGTAGTAATGGCCGTGCAAACACAAATGCAAACTAACGTTAGCATTTACGATGCATACATTAACGACTCTGACTTGATTGGTACGCACGCACGTATGCAATCTGCAGTTAATTTATCTGACTGGATGGCTGGAGAAGGTAAAGATGTAACTTTGCCAACTTTAGATCTTAAAGATTTCATTGGAATATCTTTTACAACTGGTCCAGATGGAAAACTGTATCAATTACCAGATCAACAATTTGCTAACCTTTATTGGTTTAGAAAAGATTGGTTTGATAAAAAAGACATTCAAGATAAATTTAAAGCTAAATATGGATACGATTTAGGTGTACCAGTTAACTGGTCTGCTTATGAAGATATCGCTGAGTTCTTTACAAACGATGTAAAAGAAATCGACGGTGTTAGAGTATACGGTCACATGGACTACGGTAAAAGAGCTCCTGACTTAGGTTGGAGAATGACTGACGCGTGGTTATCAATGGCTGGAGCAGGAAGTCCTGGAATACCAAACGGAGTACCAGTAGACGAATGGGGTATTAGAATGGAAAAAGGTTCTTGTAACCCAGTTGGAGCTTCTGTAACAAGAGGTGGTGCTGCTAACGGTCCAGCTGCTGTTTATGCTATTGCAAAATGGGATGAATGGTTAAGAAAATACGCTCCTCCAGGAGCTGCAGCTATGGACTTCTATCAGTCTTTACCTTCGTTATCTTCAGGTAACGTAGCTCAGCAAATATTCTGGTACACAGCGTTTACAGCTTCATTAGTTGGAAAAAATCCTAACAATAAAGTAGTAGATGCAAACGGTATGCCATTATGGAGAATGGGTCCATCACCAAAAGGACCTTACTGGGAAGAAGGCATGAAGCTTGGTTATCAAGATGCTGGATCATGGACTTTATTCAAGTCTACTCCAGTTGACAGAAGAAAAGCTGCATGGTTATACGCTCAGTTCACAGTTTCAAAAACTGTATCTCTTAAGAAAAGTCACGTTGGTTTAACAATCATTAGAGATAGTGATATTAACCACGACTCTTTCACTAAGAGAATTCCTGAACTAGGTGGACTTGTAGAATTCTACAGATCTAAAAACCGAGTATTATGGTCACCAACAGGTATCAACGTTCCGGATTATCCGAAACTTGCTCAAATCTGGTGGCAACAAATCGGTGACGTTAACTCTGGTGCATTTACACCACAACAAGCTATGGATCGTCTTGCAGAAGAGATGGACTTAGTTATGTCTCGTATGGAAGCAGCTGACAAAGCTAACAACGCATACGGTGGATGTGGACCAAGATTGAACAAACCAAGAGAAGCATCTTATTGGTTAAATCAACCTGGATCACCAAAAGCTAAAGTTGACGAAAAACCTAAAGGAAAAACTGTTCCATTCGAAAAAGCTTGGAACTAATTTAGGTTAATCTAAATCAAGAGGGGGCAATTCTTTGCCCCCTTTTTTATATGATCACTTGAACTATGAGTTTGGAATTAAAAAATATTGAGAAGAAAGTAGGAATAGACACTTATATCTATCCAACTAATTTAAAATTAGAAAAAAATACGATCAATGTTTTATTAGGTTCCACTTTAGCAGGCAAAACTACCCTCATGCAAATTATGGCTGGCCTTGATAAACCATCAGCTGGAGAAATTTGGTTTAATAATGAGAACGTCACTAATGTGAAAGTTCAAAAAAGAAATGTTTCAATGGTTTATCAGCAATTTATTAATTACCCAAATTTTACTGTATATGAAAACATTGCATCACCATTAAAAATTACAGGAGTAGACAATAACGAAATTAAACAAAGAGTTGGTAAAGTAGCTGAACTTTTAAAACTATCTCCTATGCTTGATAAAAAACCCAATGAGTTATCAGGAGGCCAACAACAAAGAACTGCTTTAGCAAGAGCACTTATCAAAGATTCTGATTTAATATTATTAGATGAACCATTAGCAAACTTAGACTTCAAATTAAGAGAGGAATTAAGAGAAGAATTACCAAAGCTTTTTGAAAATAGAGAATGTATTGTTGTATACGCTACAACAGAACCTTCTGATGCTTTAATGATTGGAGGAAATACAGCTACTCTTCTAGAAGGAAGGGTTGTTCAGTATGGAAAAACCTTAGATGTTTATAATAACCCAAATAATTTAACATCTGCAGAGGTATTTAGCGATCCACCGATGAATATTACAGAAATTAATAAAGCAGGTGATACTTGTTCAATTTTAGAAACTAAAACAAGCTGGAAAAGTAAATTAAATATTAAAGATGGTAATTACAAAATTGGAATTAGACCTCACAATATTAGCATTGAAAAAAAATCTAATAATAGTTTAGAGATAAAAGGGAAAGTTTTAATTTCAGAATTAAGCGGCTCCGAAAGTTTAGTTCACTTTCAACACGGCAAGTCTAAATGGGTTTCTTTATCAAGTGGATCTCACCAAATTAATATTGGTGAAGAGATGAAATTATATATGAACGTTGATGAATGTTTATTTTTTGATCAAAATAACAGATTGGTAAAAAATGGCTAAAATAACTTTAAAAGATTTAAGTCATAGTTATTTAAAAAATCCAGAGAAAGAATCTGATTTTGTAATTACCAATGTAAACATTGATTGGAAAGATGGAGGAGCTTATGCGCTTCTTGGACCATCAGGATGTGGAAAAACAACTTTATTAAACATTATATCTGGCCTGCTAACTCCAACTAAAGGCCAAATATTATTTAATGATAAAGATGTTACTCAATTAAACCCAGTTCAAAGAGATATTGCTCAAATTTTTCAGTTCCCAGTTATTTACGACACAATGACTGTTTATGATAATTTAGCATTTCCACTTAAGAACAGAGGTCTTTCTCCTGAAGAAACAGACAAACGAGTTAAAGAAATTGCAGAAATGCTAGAGTTAACATCTACATTAAACAATAGAGCATCAGGTTTAACAGCGGATGGTAAACAAAAAATTTCTCTTGGAAGAGGATTAGTGAGATCAGACGTAAATGTAATTATGTTTGATGAACCATTAACGGTAATAGATCCACATTTAAAATGGATTTTAAGATCAAAATTAAAAGAACTTCATCAAAAAATTAACAGAACTATGATTTATGTTACACACGATCAAACAGAAGCATTAACATTTGCAGATCAAGTGGTTGTAATGAGTGAGGGACAAATTGTTCAAATTGGAACGCCTATTGAATTATTTGAAAAACCTAAACATACTTTTGTAGGTCACTTTATTGGTTCTCCAGGCATGAATGTTTTACCATGTAAAATTATTAATGGTGAAATTAATTTTTCTGGTCACAGAGTATCAAGCAATTCAAGTATTAAAAAATCAAACTTTAAAAAAACACAAGTGGGAATTAGACCAGAGTTTATTAATTTTACTAAAGAGGGAATACCAGTAAAAATTTCTAAAGTAAGTAATATTGGAAGACATAAAATTGTTGATGCAGTCACTGAAGCAGGAAAAATTAAAATATTATCGAACGCAAGAGAAGAGGTACCAAGCGGAAGTGCATTTGTAACGTTTAACCAAAAATATACCTATGCCTATGGGGATGATTGGATAATTGAATAATGAATAAGATTGTAAATCAAAAAGCCTGGTTTTTTGTAATACCTGTATTTGTATTGGTAGCATTTAATGCAGTCATACCTTTAATGACGGTAGTAAATTATGCTTTCCAAGAAACATTTGGTAGCAACGTTTTTAATTGGGAAGGAACAAGGTGGTTTAAGCAAATCCTACAATCTGATCGATTTCATGATGCGCTTGGAAGACAATTTATTTTTACTTTTACTATTTTATTAATCCAAGTTCCTCTTGGAATAGCAATTGCTTTAACAATGCCTAAAAAAGGATGGGGTGTCCCAACATGTTTAATTTTAATGTCGATGCCTCTTTTAATACCTTGGAACGTAGTTGGAGCTATGTGGAATATTTTTGCATTGCCAGATATTGGTTTTTTAGGGCACACATTAAATGGTTTAGGATTTGATTTTAATTTTACGCAGCAACCAGGTGATGCTTGGTTTACAACTATTTTAATGGATGTGTGGCATTGGACATCCTTAGTAGTTTTACTTTCCTATGCAGGTTTAAATTCCATTCAACCAGCTTATTATCAAGCAGCTGAGATTGATGGAGCGAGCAGGTGGGATATTTTTAGATATATTGAACTACCTAAAATGAAAAAGGTATTAACCTTAGCTATCCTTTTAAGATTTATGGACAGCTTTATGATTTATACTGAACCTTTTGTGCTAACAGGTGGTGGACCAGGAAACTCAACTGCTTTCTTATCAATTGACTTAGTTAAAATGGCTTTAGGTCAATTTGATTTAGGACCAGCAGCTGCTATGTCTTTAATTTATTTTTTCATAGTACTTTTATTCTGTTGGGTTTTTTATAGTTTGATGATGAGAAACGAGGCTAAATCATGAAGAAATTTAAATGGTTAGTTCCAACCATCTACATATTGTTTTTAATGTTACCAATTTATTGGTTAATCAATATGTCATTTAAAACAACGACTGAAATTATAAATACTTATTCGTTGTGGCCTCAAAAATTTACTTTAGAAAATTATATCAAGATATTTACAGATAGTACTTGGTACATGGGTTATGTGAATTCAATCTCATATGTTTTAATCAACACTTTTGTATCGGTAGCCGCTGCACTTCCCGCTGCTTATGCATTTTCAAGATATAAATTTTTAGGTGATAAACATTTATTCTTTTGGTTATTAACTAACCGTATGGCTCCACCAGCAGTATTTGCTCTGCCATTCTTTCAATTTTATTCAACAGTCAATTTATTTGATACGCATATTGCGGTAGCACTTTCACATTGTTTATTTAATATTCCTCTAGCTGTATGGATTTTAGAAGGCTTTATGTCTTCAGTTCCAAAAGAATTAGATGAAACAGCTTATGTAGATGGTTATTCATTCTGGAGATTTTTCTTTAAAATATTTATTCCAACAATTGCAGCTGGTATTGGAATAACTATGTTCTTCACATTTATGTTTTCATGGGTAGAGCTTTTATTAGCTAAAACTTTAACTGCAACAGTAGCTAAACCAATTGCAGCTACGATGACAAGAACAGCTAGTACCTCAGGTTATGAACTTGGTTTATTAGCAGCAGCTGGAACTTTAACAATTATTCCTGGAGCATTTGTAATTTACTTTGTTAGAAATTATATTGCCAAAGGATTTGCGATGGGTAGGGTATGATATTTACATCTTTACATGCAGCAGGCTGGGATAAAGTTGGCCAACCTCAAGAAAAAGGCTTTTTTAATTTTGATTTTATTTCTTGGATGGCATGGACATGGCAGACGGGTGCATTCTTTATATTTATTGCTTTGTGTATTACAGCGATGCTTATTTGGGAAAAAAAAGTTCCTGGTGGTAGTCCTCGAAGAGGAATTTTAGGATTGGATACAACAAGAGGAGATAGACTTTTTATTTCATTACTTGGAAGTGCATTTATTCATTTGGCCTGGTTAGGTTTAACCGATATAGTACTGTGGACTGCGACAGTAATTTCGGTGATTTATGCAGTGTTTGTGTTTAGATACGTTTAACTATTATGATTAAAATTGGAATTAATGGCTTTGGAAGAATTGGAAGATTAATCCTAAGAGCCTTATTAGAAAATTACAAAGATAAAATTCAAGTTGTAGCAATAAATGATTTAGGTTCTATCGAAGCAAACGCTCACCTTATCAAATACGATAGTACGCACGGAACTCTTCCTTACGATGTTGAAACATCTAAAGATGGTTTTAAAATTTTAAATCAAAATATTAAAGTATTTGCAGAAAGAGATCCTGCTAACTTACCTTGGGGTAAAGTTGGAGCCGATGTTGTTTTAGAATGTACTGGATTATTTTTAGATAAAGCTTCAGGTGAAAAACATATCAAAGCTGGTGCTAAAAAAGTTATTATTTCTGCGCCAGGAACAAATGTTGATTTTACAATTGTTCAAGGAGTTAACAGTTCAGAATTAAAAAAAGAACATAATATTATTTCAAACGGATCTTGTACTACAAATTGTTTAGCTCCAGTTGCTATGGTGCTAGAGAAGAATTTTGGTATCGAGTATGGTTATATGACAACTATCCATAGTTATACAGGTGACCAAAAATTATTGGATACATTACATAAAGATTTAAGAAGAGCTAGAGCATCAGGAGACTCTATGATCCCAACTTCAACTGGCGCAGCTAAAGCAATGAGTTTAGTTTTACCAAGCCTTAAAGGAAAATTAGATGGAACTGCAATAAGGGTACCTACACCAAATGTTTCTTTAATTGATTTTACAGTTGTTACTTCTAAAGAAGTTAGCGCTGATGATATTAATAATGCAATGATTGCTGCTTCAAAGAGCAATGAATTGAAGGGAATTTTAGGTATTAATGACAAACCTTTAGTTTCTAAAGATTTTAATCACAATCCACACAGCTCAATTTTTGATGTTACGCAAACACAAGTTATTAAAAATAAATTTAGTAGGGTGTTATCTTGGTACGATAATGAGTGGGGCTTTTCTAATCGAATGTGTGAAACAGCAATTCAAATTGCTGGATTAATCTAATTTATTCTACTTTATATAGCCTAATCATATTAGTCATTTTGGCATGACCAAAAGGAAGACCAGCTGTGATGATTACATAATCATTCTTTTTAATAGTTCTGTCTTTACTAATAATTTTTTTAGATATATTCATCATGTCTTTCCAACCATGAGCATCGTGACTATTAATTGAATGAACTCCCCAAAGAAGGCTTGTTTGTCTACAAGTATTGATATTTGGAGAAATGGTTAAAATTTTAACAGAAGGTCTCATTGTAGAAACTAATTTTGCAGTGCTACCTGAATTTGAAAAAGCAATAATTGCTTTAACCATTGGGTTGTAAGCTAAGTCTTTTACTGAAAGAACGATTGATTTTCTTGGATCTTTTCCAAGATCAACTTTGTTTTTAAAATCTTGAATGTGTTCTTTTTTATATTTCTCAGTTGATAAAATCGTTTTATTCATTGTTTGAACGGTTTCTATTGGATATTTACCAATCGCTGTTTCTGCAGAAAGCATAACTACGTCTGCGCCTTGGAAAATAGCTGTCGCAATATCATTTATCTCAGCTCTTGTTGGAGTAACGTTTTCAATCATGCTTTCTAACATTTGTGTAGCCACAATAACTGGCTTTGAAAGTTGAGAGCATTTTTTAATTAAATCTAATTGAACTTGAGGTACATCGCTGTGACCAATATCGATAGCAAGATCACCTCGAGCTATCATGATTGCATCAGTTGCATTTACAATCTCATTAATATTTTTTAGAGCAGTTTTGTTTTCAATTTTAGATATGATACCCATATCTTTGTTAATTAATTTTCTTGCTTGATTAATTAATTTTGCATTTTGGATATAGGATAAAGCAATCCAGTTACAACCAAGTTTTTTTGCAGTTTTGATGTCATTTTTATCTTTTTGTGTAAGATTATCAAATGGCATATAGAAATTTTGAAGATGAATACTTTTGTTACTTCTAATTTTACAATTATTATCTTGGCAGGTTGTTACAACACCATTTTTAATTTTTTTGATTACTCTAAAAGTAAATTTTCCATCATCAATTAATATTTTATTTCCAGGTTTTAATTTTTTTAAAATTCCAGGATAAGGAAAACAAACTCTACTTTCATCCCCAGGTTTCTTATTAGTGTCAAAAGTAAACTTTTGGTTAAATTTTATTTTAACTTCATCATTAGTTATTTTGCCTACTCTTAGTTTGACACCTTGTAAGTCTGCAATCACAGAAAGGGGTTTATTTAATATTTTTTCGATTTTTCTAATTCTTTTAACAATTTTTTCAATTCCAGCTGTATTATGGCTAAAGTTAACTCTAAAAGCATCTACACCAGATTTTACAATTGATTTAAGCTTATTTTCGTTATGAATGGCTGGACCTAGAGTGGCAATGATTTTAGCTTTTTTTTCCATATGTGAGAATAATTTATAATAACACTTTTTTTAATAAGTGTAATCTTTTAATAAAAATTTAATGATGATGTTCTTCTAGATCTTTTTTTAAATCTTCGTGGTCACCAACAGCTATATGGTGCTTGCTTTTAACTACATATTTCTCAAATATTGGTACTAATGACAAAGGTATTAATCCTCCTAATACAATACCGATTGTTGCTGTTTTTAAATGAGGATCCAAAGTTGCTGCAATAAAATCTGCGATGACATGAGCAACTATTACACCAAATATACCAGCAACATAACCATTGCTGGCTATTTTTAATAATCTATTAATACTCCAGCCTGTATAAAAACCAATCAAAGGTATCATTGTATGAACAAGTCCAAAGACAAACCCTCTTAGGTACGCTTTATCTTGTAACCAGCTTATATTTTCAATTAAATGTTCCATTAATCACAGTCCTTACAAATTGTAATTATTTCTAGTTTAAATTTTTTTAAGTCAAATTTTTTTTTAGATTTAATTTTTTTGATTGTTGTAGAAAATAAATCAGTTTTTAGTTCTTCTGTTGAACCACATTTATCACAAACAGCAAAAACAGAGTTATGTTCATGGGCTTCAGAAATATTACAATTATGTTTTGCTTCACAAAGATGAAAAGTTTTATTTTTGTTAGTTTTATGAATTAAACCTTTCTTTGTTAAACTTTCCAAAGATCTATAAATCGTCATTGGTTTAATTGGCTTAGTTTTTTGTAAAAAATTTAATATTTGATATGCGGTCAAACCATTTGGGTTTGTTTTAAGACTATTTAATACAAGGGTATTGTTATCAATCATTGTTATGTTATAACATAACGTATCTTTTAGTCAAGTAAATATATAATGTCCAAAAATATGAATTCTTTAAACAAACTTTCTAACAAACTTGTAAATGCATTTTTACAAAACAAAATTATTTCTCCAGTTCCATTAAAGTACGCTAAAAGCATGAAAGAGGCACAAAAGCTAAGAAGGCTTTGTGAAAGTAAAATTTCAAAACCCGTGGTTGGCTTTAAAGCAGCAGGGACAGGAATACCTGTTTTAAAAAAACTTGGAGAAAAAGAACCTTTCTACGCATCAATATTTCAGCAAAACGTTCTAAAAAGCGGAAGGTCAGTTAAAGTAAACAAATATACTTTAGGCATAGAATTAGAAGTAGCTTATTTAGTGAAGAAAAAATTCTTTGAATTAAAGAAAAAAATTAGTTTTAAAAACATACATCAATTTATTTCACATATGATGCCTGCAATTGAAGTCGTAGGTTACAGGCAAAGAAAAAAAGGAATTAAATATTTAGGTGATCTTTGCAGTGATTTTGGTGCTAATGTTAAATTTGTTATTGGAAAAAAGACAAAGTATAAAAAAATTAATTTTGCAAATTTAACCTCAAACATTGCTAATAAAAAAATTAAACAATCAGTAAATGGTCACTCTAATACAGTTTATATAAGCCCACTTAATTCTCTTAGATTTGTTTTAAGTAAATTACAAAAAGATAAAGTTAAACTTAATAAAGATTTTTATGTTTTCACTGGTTCAACAGTAGGGGTGACCCCAATTTTAGGAAAAGGATTTTATCAAGGTAGAATTGATAAATTAGGCTCTGTTAAAGCAAAAATAATTTAAATATTATTTAATATAGCCTCAGCACATTGAACAGTATTTGCTGTGCCTTTAAGATCTTTTGTTCTGTTTTCAGTTTTTTCTAGAGTTTTTTCGATCGCTTGAACAATGTTTTCAGCTGCTTTTTTTTCACCTAAATAATCTAACATCATAGCTCCAGACCAAATTTGACCAACAGGATTAGCAATACCTTTCCCTGCAATATCAGGCGCTGAACCATGAACAGGTTCAAATAAAGATGGAAATTTATTTTCAGGATTAATATTTGCAGATGGAGCAATACCAATTGTTCCAGTACAAGCAGGACCTAAGTCAGATAAAATATCTCCAAATAAATTTGAGGCAACTACCACATCAAAGATTTCAGGCGATAATACAAATCGCGCAGTTAAAATATCAATATGGAATTGGTCTGTTGTAATTCCTGGATAATTCTTTTTCATTCTCTCAAAACACTCATCCCAGAAAGGCATCGTAATTGCGATACCATTTGATTTTGTAGCATTTGTTACTTTTTTTCTTTTTCTATTTTTTGCTAATTCAAAAGCAAATTTTTGAATACGATCAACACCTGTTCGAGTCATAATTGTTTCTTGAATGACAATCTCTCTTTCAGTGTCTTTAAACATTCGTCCACCAACTGAAGAATATTCTCCCTCAGTATTTTCTCTAACAACTAAAAAATCTATATCTCCTGGTTTTTTTCCAACTAACGGGCAGGGAACACCTGGCATTAATTTAACAGGTCTAAGATTTACATACTGATCAAATTCTCTTCTAAAAGTAATAATAGATCCCCACAAAGAAATATGATCAGGCACACGGTCTGGCATTCCAACGGCTCCAAAAAAGATCGCATCATGTTTACCGATTTGATCTTTCCAATTATCTGGCATCATTTTTCCATGTTTTTCATAATAATCACATGATGAAAAATCAAATTCATCAAATTGAATTTCAAATTTATGTTTTTTAGCGATTTCTTTTAAAATTTTTAAAGAAGGTGGGACAACTTCTAATCCAATTCCATCTCCAGCAATTGAAGCAATTTTATATTTTTTCATTTTATTTTATCTAAAAATCCTTTTAATGTTTTTTGATCTACACTTACGCTGTGTTCTTTGTCAGGAAACAAGCCATCTTTACTTTCTTTTACAAAAGCTTTCAATGCTTTTACTCTTTCGATTTCTATGTTTTCTCTCATCTTTCTAAGATTAACGAAAGCTTTACCGTGTCTTGGCAGCGTTTCATTCTCCCCACAGATATCATCCATAAATAAAAACATCACATCTGCTCCTTTGCCTGAACCTAATGAAACAGTAATAAGTTTTGTTCTTTTAGATATCTCAGTCATTATATTTTCTGGAATAACTTCAGACTCAACCGCAAAAGCTCCAGCATCTTCTAATCGTTTAAATTTTTTATAAAGTTCAACTGCTTCATCAACATTTTTTCCAACAGCTCTTAAACCTCCAATCCAAGTTGATTTTCTTGGAACCAAACCAAGGTGTCCCATAACTGGCACATCTTCTTTTGCAAGCATTGTTACAATATCTAAACTTCGGGGTGTGATAACTGCATCCGCACCTTCACCTAAAGCTTTAAAGGCTCCTCGCATTACATCATCAGCTGTTGGATAATTATGCAGTTCTAGTGCTGCCGTAAAAAATAAATTTTTAGATCCTTTTCTAACTTCAGCTGTTTTTGAAGCACTGCCCGCAATCATATCAAAGCCAGCTTCTTCAGCAGCTCTTGCTTCTTGCTCTGAATTAGCGGTTACTTGTGTAAATATTTTTTTTCCTTTTTGAGCTCTTAAATCTCCAACTGTTACAGTTCTTCTTGCAGGCTTTGCAGCCCAAGTATAAACGTTTTTCATTAAAGTTATTGTACTTTGTTCAAAAGCTCTTTGTAAATATTATTTACTCTATAAACTGTATCAGCAGTATTGAAATAACCTTCGTATTCTATTTCATCTGGCGTCACATCAAAATGATAGTGACCTGAGCAACTTTTATTTTTAAAATCATAGAAATGAGTATGCTCTCCTGACTCTCTTAAATTAAGTTTTCCCTCTGTTGGATCTCCTGTCCATAAAACAGAATAGCATTGTAAATTTGGTCCAACGGGTTCGTAAAATTGTAAAAAATCTTTTGTGCATTTCATAAGTTTAGGATCATAATATTCATGTTTAATATCTTCATAGTCTGGCTGAACATGTGCACGAATTTGTCCTTTAATAACTCTAAAGATACCTCCTAATGCAATATGATTATTATTCTTTAAATTTAATTGATTAATTAAAGCTGCACGAATAGCTTGAGGTAAAGATCCTTGTTTTCCAGATCTTCCATTAATTGTTATTTTTAAAACTTTCTCTGTTTTTCCATCGCTATAAAAAATATTACCTAAGCCACCATGTTTTCGACCATTATACTTTTCAGTAATACATTCTTTATTTTTACCAACTTTAGCTATGATTGATTTGTTATCTTTAGTAATTAAATTATCGTCTATAATTAGTTCTCCACAATGCCCTTCCAAACAAGACATAGCTCCAGAGCCCGCACCTAAGGCATATGATTTTTCTGAGCCAATTAATTTTGCAATTTCTTCATAATCAAATTCTGCACCGATATAGCGTTTATCATGCATATAAGGCTCACCGCCTACATCAATAATTTTTTGATTTCCTGACAAACCCTCAGCAGGACATCCCCAATTTTTTAAATTTGGACAATCTACTATTTTTACATCAACTTTTTTATAGTTTTGACTTAATCCAGCTTGCAAGGCTTTAGCTATTTCTTCTAAGCTAATTTTTTTAAAATTTGCTTTTTCGATATCTATCTTCATTTTTTTATAGTTAATATCTTAATTTGTTAATTGCTAAAGACAATAAATATTATAATTTTCTAAAATGATTAATAAAAATCTTAATGTTGCAGTTCTAGGGGCAGGAGCCATGGGATGCTTGTTTGGTGGTTTACTTGCTGAAAAAGGTTTGCAAGTTACATTAATTGATGTTTGGAAAGAACACGTTGATGCTATCAATAAAAATGGTTTGAAGATGGATGGTTTTGGCGGTGATAGGTTTATTAAAATTAAAGCCACAACAGATCCTAAAACAATAAAGCCAGTTGATGCTGTTATTGTAATGTGTAAAGCAACTGCATTAGAGCAAGCTTTGACTAATGCTAAAAATATAGTTGGAGATAAAACTGTTCTTATGTCTTTTCAAAATGGAATTGGCCACGAAGCTATAATGCAAAAAATAGTTGGTAAAGAAAAAGTATTAGGTGGCACAACAACACAAGCTTCAAATATTTTAGGACCAGGGCATATAAAAAATCATGCAAGTTTACCATCGTGGATTGGTGAATATGATGGTGGAGCAAGTGAAAGGGTTAAAATGATTGCAGAAACTTTTACCGCTCATGGTCTAGAAACCATTGCATCAGACAATGTTAAGAAGAAAAAATGGATGAAGTTATTTGCTCTTACAGCAGTTGGGCCTTTATCAGCCATTTTTGATATGCATCACACAGAACTTTATGTAACTAACAAACAAGCTAAATTAGCAAGAGAATTAGGAAAACAAATCATCTTAGAAACTAGAAGTGTAGCCATGGCTGATGGTGTTGATGTATCAGAGGACGAATGTTTAGAAATGTTTAATAGAATAGCAGACTCAAACCAAACCAATAAATCTTCTATGGCTTTTGACATACAATATAAAAGAAAGACGGAGATAGATTTTATTAATGGTTCTGTGTCTAAAATTGGTAAACAGCACGGGGTACCTACACCTTTAAACGATATGCTTTATAAAATTATTAGGGTTAAAGAGGCGACTTATACTAGTTAAGATTATTGAATTTTAATAAAAAAAGGATTAATTTCTCGGAATGCCTTCAGCACTAAAGCAACAGTTTGATAAACAAGGATTTCTAGTTGTTAGAAATGTTTTAGATTTTAATTTTGATTTAAAACCTGTTCTTAATGATATGGAATTTATCATGAATGAGCTCATTGATAAATTTGTGTCTCAAAAAAACAAAGCTAAAGTTTATAAGTTTGATTTTTGGAAAAAATATACTCACTTATCAAAATTAAACATTCATGATTTTGATCAATATTTTAATATAAGACCTCCAAGAGACAATATTCAAAAAGACTGTAATTATTTTACTTCTCAATCCATCTGGAATTTAATTAAAAATGAAAAAATTTTAAATGTGATTGAAAAAATTTTAGGCCCAGAGATTTTAGCTAATCCAGTACAAAACTCTAGAATTAAACAACCTGAAAAACATTTGAAAAAAAATACAGTTCACGATGGTTTAAGTGGTAGAACACCTTGGCACCAAGACGCAGGTGTACTTTCAGTAGCAGGACAAAAACATACTGATTTAATTACTTGTTGGATACCATTCACAAATACAACAACTAAAAATGGCTGCATGTTATCTGTTCCAGGTTTGCATAAAAAAGGTTTGTTTAATCATGAAGCAGGACACAAAGGACAAGCTCAAATTAAAAATAGCGAGTTACTAGATGAAATGAAAACAACAGCACTTGAAGCAAATATTGGTGATATTGTTTTACTTGGTAAACATACTGTTCATTGTTCTTTACCAAATAATTCAAATAATTTTAGAATTAGTATGGATCTAAGATTTCATAAAGCAGGTCAACCCTCAGGACGTGATTTACTGCCAAGTTTTTATGTAAGAAGTAAAAATAAAAAAAATATTAAAGTTAAAACTTATAAAGAGTGGTTAGCTACTTGGTATAACAAAATTGAAAAATGTGTTCCAAAAAAACACACATTTAAATACACCATTCCTACATTTAAAGGCACATCTAGAGATTTAATTAATCTTATTTAGTAATGAAGACTGTTAAGACCAAAGGAAGTCTTCTTTTTTATTTTGTATTAGCACTTACGGCTTATTCAATATTTGTTGTGATGGATGCTATCGCTAAAAAGTTAATTGGTACTTATCATGTATCACAAATTATTTTCATTAATTCATGGTTTGCTCTAATACCTATTGGTCTTTACACGACTTACAAAAAAAGCTGGGTTAAATTAAAAAATGTTGATTATAAAGTTCAAATAGCTAGAGCTTCTTTTAATTTTCTCTCCATGACTATCTTCTTTGTAAGCTCGCATTATTTATCACTAGTAAGTTTGTATAGTATTATTTTCATAACACCTTTAATTTTAACTATTGGAGCTAATATTTTTCTTAAAGAGAGAGTAGGTTGGAGAAGGTATACAGCAATTCTTATTGGATTTATTGGAGTAGTGATCTCAATAAATCCTTTTGGAGAAAGTTATAACAAGTATGCTCTATTAGCTATGCTAGCTCCTTTTTTGGCTGCAAGCGGTTGGTTAATAGTAAAAAAATATGGAAGACAAGAAAGTATTTTCTCCTTTATGGTTTATGGAAAATTATTTTTAATTTTAGCTACAGGATTATTATTAACTGTTTATTTCAAATCAGAAACTAAATTTGATCTTTTCTTAAACATGATATCAGGAATCATTAGAGGCCTTGGAATTCTTTTAACCTTTATAGCAGCAAGTAAATTACCTTCTTCTCTTTTTGCTCCTACGCAATATGTTCAGATTTTTACTGGAGCTATCATTGGATATTTTTACTTTGGAGATATTCCAACAATAAATAACTATATTGGAAATTTATTAATTATAGGAGCAGGACTTTATATAGTATTTAGGGAACTTAAATTATCTAGACCAATTGTTTCACGTTCAATTAGGCCAGCTATTATATCAATTAATAAAGAAGATTAGTATTTAACTTTTTCCCACTTTTTTGTTTTTGTAGATCTATTTAATGCATCTAATGAAGCTATAATTTGTGATGCATGATCGTAACCAAAAGTATAATTATTTTTAAATTTTGTTTTTTTCTTAAAACATTCTAAATTTTCAAAAATATCATAGTAGTGGTTAGCAAAAGCCTCTAGATAGCCAGTAGGGTGACCTGGAATGAAATAGTTGTATCGTTTTTGTTTTGAAGTTTTTGCAAATGAACTACCTCTATCCATTTTAAAAGTTTGTTTTTTATTTGTATTAATTGTTAAATATTCTGGTTTTGTTTGTGTCCACTCTAAACTTGCATTTTCACCATAAACTCTAATCTTCATACCATTGTCATGACCCAAAGCAGCTTTACTAAACCAAATATTAAAATTTGCATTGTTCTTTAAATTTCCAATACACATTAGATCATCAATTGTATTTTTGTATTTAAAACTTTTACTAGACTGAGCAATAAGCTTATCAGTAGTTTGGCCAGTTAAAAAATAAAGTAGATTAAATACATGTGATCCTAAATTAAGAGCTACATTTGGAATGATGCCATCTTTAATATTCCAATTAGCTCTTCGCTTTGAAACTTGTTTTTGATGAAAAACACCTGAAGGCATTTCAATTAAAACACTTTTAAGTTTTCCAAAAAAATCTTTTCGATTAATTAGATCTTTCATTTCTCTTACCATTGGATAACCAGTGTAATTATAAATAACTGATAAAAAGTTATCTTTTTTGATTAATGATTTAATAGATTTAATTTCTTTTAGATTAGCAACAAGTGGCTTCTCAGCAATTAAAGGTATTTTTGATTTAAATATTTTAGTAAGTGTTTTTAGTCTTCCAGGAATAGGAGTGATTAAAACGATTGCATCTAATTTTTTCTCATTTTTTAAAAAAGTATCAATATCAGTATAAACTCTATTTTTTGGAACATTATAAACTTTGGCGCTTTTATAATTAATTTCTTTATTAATGCTAAACATTCCACTTACCAGTTCTAATTTTGTATGAAGTGCAATCGATCTGAAGTGGGTAGCGCCAATAAGTGAGTCTATACCGCCACCAATAAACCCAATTTTATATTTATAACTTTTTCCAGTAAAGATTTTAGGTTTCATTTAATATTTTTTTTATTAAATATATTCCTATAATTCAATTTAAATATAAATAATTTATGAAAAATCATAATCAATCTATCGTTATTAGTTTTATGGGAGTTGATGGCTCAGGCAAATCTACAATTATAAATGCTTTAAAAAAAAAACTAAAAACTAAATTTAGTAAAATTCGATATTTACATTTAAGACCATATTTATTCTTACTAGACAAAAGAACAGTAATTAAAAATCCTCACCAAATTAATAGATCAAATTATAAATTTATTAATTTTTTTAGAATTTTAATTTGGTTATTTATTTATCGAGTGTATTTTATATTCCTATCATATCAAAAAAAAGAATTAGTATTATTTGATCGGTATGCTCACGATATTTTAATTGATAATGTTAGATATAATTTTAATCTATCTAAAAATGCCATGAGTAATATTCTTAAATTATTCCCAAAACCAGATTTATGGATTTATTTAAATGCCCCCAAACATGTTTTGAATAAACGAAAACAAGAATTATCTAATGATGAGTTGGATAAACAGATTAAAAAATATGATCTTTTTTTTAAGAAAGAGAAAAGTTTATTAAAACTTAATACTCAAAAAAGTATACGAAATAATCTTTCGTTGATAGTTAGTAAAATTAACTCTATTAGTATGAAAAATTAATCATTTATGGCAATTGCTTTAATAACAGGATCAAATGGCTTAGTAGGATCAGAGTCCGCTTATTTTTTTGCAAAAAAAGGTTTTGATGTTGTAGGTATCGATAATAATTTAAGAGAATTTTTTTTTGGCAAAGATGGCTCAACTCTATGGGTTAAAAAAGAGTTAAAAAAAAACTTAAAAAAATATACACACTTTAATACTGATATTAGAAGTTATTCAAATTTAGAGAGAATTTTTAAAAAATATCGAAAAAATATAAAAATTATTATTCATTGTGCAGCTCAGCCTTCACATGATTATGGAAAAAATTTTCCTATTTTAGATTTTAATGTAAATGCAACTGGTACATTAAATATGCTCGAATTAACTAAAAAGTATTGTTTTGATGCTGTATTTATTAATATGTCTACCAATAAAGTTTATGGAGACAACCCTAATAAACTTAAAATTATTGAAACAAAAAAAAGATGGGAACTAAAAAAAACTGACAAAAATTACAAAGGCATCAAAGAAGATTTTTCTTTAGATGATTGTACACATAGTTTTTTTGGAGTTTCAAAAGCTTATGCTGATTTAATTGCACAAGAATATGGAAAGAACGTTGGATTAAAAACAGCAAGTTTTAGAGGCGGATGTATCACTGGACCAAATCATAGCGGTGCAAAACTTCATGGTTTTTTATCTTATTTAGTTAAAGCTTCACTTCACCAAAAAAAATATATGATGATTGGTTACAAAGGTAAACAAGTGAGGGACAATATTCATAGTAATGATTTAGTAAATTGTTTTTGGGAAGTTTATAAAAAACCTAGATACGGTGAAGTCTACAATATAGGAGGAGGCAGATATTCAAACTGTTCAGTCATTGAAGCTTTAGATCTAGTAGAAGAAATTGCAAAGATAAAAATTAAAAGAATTAATGTTAAACAAAATAGAGTAGGAGATCACATTTGGTATATTTCTGATTTATCAAAATTTAAAAAACATTATCCAAATTGGAAACAAAAATTTAATACAAGAAAAATAATAGAAGAGTTAATTGATAAAACTAAATAAATTCATTTATTAGTAAATGAGCAAAAATATTCTTATTACAGGAGGCGCCGGTTATATAGGTTCTCATGTTGCTGAAATATTAATAAAAAACAAAAAAAGAGTTATTATTTTAGATAACTTATCTACTGGATTTAAAAGATTAATTAATAAGAAAGCAAAGTTTTTTAAAGCAGATATAAAAAATACAAAAAAAATTAATCAGATATTAAATAAATACAAAATTGATGCGGTCATTCATTTAGCTGCTAATTTAGTGATAGGTGAAGGACAAAAATATCCAAAAAAATATTTTAATAATAATGTTTTAGGAACAAAAAGTGTTTTAGAGGCATTAAAAAATACTAATGTAAAAAATTTTATATTTTCATCTACAGCAGCTGTTTATAAAGATGGTTTATATAGAGTTAAAGAAACTTCACCCATAAGACCTAAAAGTGTTTATGGAAAAACTAAACTTAAGGCAGAACAATTAATTCAAAATTATTGTAAAAAATTAAAAATTAATTATGGAATTTTAAGATATTTTAATATTGTTGGAGCAAGTCCTTCAAATAAAATAGGATTAATTAATAAGAACGATCATTTATTTAAAAATTTTGCAACAGAAACACTTAAAAAGAAACCTTTATTAAAGGTTTATGGTTCTAATTATAATACTCATGATGGTTCTTGTATTAGAGATTTTATTCATGTTTCAGATATCGCAGAAATTCATTTAAAAGTTTTAGAAAAAATAAATAAAGTAAACCAATCAAAGATTTTAAATTGTGGCTACAATAAAGGAACTTCAGTTTTAGAAGTTGCGAAAGAATTTAAAAAGCATTCTAAAAAAGATCTTAAAATAATAAACTTTCCAAAGCGAAAAGGGGATCTTGGTAAAATCATTGCTGATAATAAAAAACTTCATCAATTTATTAAATGGAAACCTAAATTTAATAGCTTAAAAGCTATGGTTGTAAGCTCTATTAATTGGGAAAAGAAATTAACAGCCTCAAATTAATTGATTTAGTCTAACTTAAGTGCTTTATTAAAAAAAATGGAAGAAAAATTCAATATAAGTTCAATTTTAGGTGCTGTTCAGGATTTAAATAATAAAAAAAGAAAAAATCAAAAAGATTTAAAAGAACCTTTAGATCTTAAAATAGTTCCTGAAGAAGAAAAAAAGATTAGTTTACCAATTTCTAATACAGATATTCCACCTGATGTGGATAGAATGATTTTAGAAGCTGAGCAGCATTTAAAGCAGCCAAAACAAATAAATATAGAAACTGACCACAGATTTTTAGAATTACAAAAAGTTAATGAATTACTAAATAATGAGAAAAATATTACAAATAATGAAATATCAAATTTAAAAGCTGAAATTATAGGACTTAAAAATCAAATCCTTTCAGTTGATGAGAAAAATAAGCAGTTATTAGATTTAAATAAAAATTCTATTAGAGATTTTGAGTTTTATAAGGAAAATTATGAAAAACTAATTATTAGTAATAATGATTTAAAAGTAAGATTAGAAAACGTTAAAGAACAAGTTAATAATTACGAAAGTATTAGACAAGAATTGTCAGTTGCTATTAATAATCTTAATAATATCCTGTCTAAATCATCTGTAATTACAGGCATTCAACCTAAAAATAAGCAAACTCTTTCTGAAAACCCTAACATTCAAAATATTCGAAGCGACTCAGAAGAATGACGAAAGAAATTAAAGGCAATGTTCATTCTTATTCAAAACAAAAGTTAAAATTACAAAAAAACAGGTCTTTAAGAAAAGCTTTAAGTATTTAATAATTATCGTTCTTTTAGCTATTTTTATCTGGTTCGAGATCAAATAATTGCTTATTTGTCTCACTTGAGCTACTTGACATTGAGAACTATTCTCAATATAAGGGGTCCATGGAATTAACACCATTTGCAAGTTCATTATTCATATTAGTAAGAGAAGGATTTGAAGCAATCCTAATCGCTACTTTAATATTTATGTATCTAGATAGAATGAAAGCTAGACATAAAAGACCAGCTGTATTTTGGGGAATGGGAGCAGGTGTAGTTGCTTCTTTATTTATAGCAGCAGGATTTAAAGAAATTGCAGTTTTAACTAAGGCGCACCAAGAATTATTTGAAGGTGCTACGATGTTGTTAGCTTCAGGAATGTTAGCTTATGTTGCATTCTTTTGTCATAACGCTAAGCAACACGTTGAAGGCAAAATAGATAAAGCCATTTCTACTGGAAATTCATTTGTTTTATCTTTTACAGTTTTTTTAGCTATTTTAAGAGAAGGTTTTGAAGTTGTATTGTTCTATTCAGCATTAATTGGATCTGCTTTATACAACACAACACCAGTTATAATAGGAGCTGGCGTAGGTTTAGCAGCATTAGTTTTTGTTTACTTTGGTTTAAATAAAATAGTTAAAATTATTCCAATCAGTGCTTTTTTCAGAGTTTCAAGCGTTTTATTAGTTATGCTTTCAATTTACTTTGCTTATGAAGGTGGTCATGAGCTAATTGAAGGTTTAGAACACTTAGCTTAATTCTTAAGTTTTAATCAATAAAGTTTTATGTTTTAATTTAGCATGAAGAAGTTTTATTTATTTTTTATATTTTTTATCTTTAGTTTTGTTGAAGCAAATAATTTAGATTTAGCTAAATCTTTAAGAAATGAGGCAAATGTAATTGATGCGGGTTGGGATAACCCAAACTCAATGTGGGTTGTTTTTTTACAAGAAGAGGCGACTGTAAATTACAGTGCTAAAGGAAGAGAAATTTGTAAATTGGCTAAAGAAGAATTTAATATAAAGAATAGATTTGAAATTACATTTGCTAGCAAAGTAACCAAACAAACCTTCAAAACTCATAATTGTTAGGTCTTAATTTCTAAAGCCTTTTGGGGATAATAAATTAAGAAAAATAATATTTTCTTTAAAAAAAAATGTTATATTATCCGCTAAATTCAGCGCCCTTAGCTCAGTTGGATAGAGCATCGGTTTTCTAAACCGAGGGTCGTAGGTTCGAATCCTTCAGGGCGCGCCACTTAATTAATTTTTTCTTAAAATTTTCTTTGAAACGTTCTCGGCAATAAACATTACTGGTGCATTCGTATTTCCTGAAGTAATCGTTGGCATCACAGAAGCATCTACCACTCTTAATCTACTTATCCCTCTTAATCTGCAATCAGAATCTAATACTGTCATTGGGTTATCAGCTGACCCATCGGTATTAACTTTACCCATTTGACAAGTACCAACAGGGTGAAAAATAGTTGTTCCTAAATCTCTTGCAGCGTTTTTTAACTCTTCGTCTGTGCTAACTTTAGGTCCTGGTAATAATTCTTCAGGTGTATAAGGTGCCATCACTTTACTATTCATTATATCTCTTGTTTTTTTTAAACCTGTTGCAGCAATATCTAGGTCTTCTTTAGTAGATAAATAATTACACATGATTTTTGGATACTCGAGTGGATCAGAACTTTTTGCTCTAATATAGCCTCTTGAAGAGGGTCTTAAATTACAAACACTTGGAGTAATTGCATTAAAAGGATGCAAAGGATCTCCAAATTTTGGCAGAGATAAAGGTTGTACGTGCCACTCTAAGTTAGCACTTTTTTGTGATGGATCACTTTTAGTAAAAGCACCAAGTGTAGATGGTGGCATGGTTAAAGGTCCTGTTCTAAATAATGCGTATTCAACACCCATCATGAGACGCGTAAATATATTTTTATATAAAGTGTTTACAGTTTTACAGTTTGATACTTTATAAACAGTTCTAATTTGCAAATGATCTTGTAAATTTTCTCCAACGCCAGGGAGTTCATGAACAGGTTTAACTCCAATGCTATTTAAATGATTAGCGTTACCAATACCTGAAACTTGAAGTAGGTGAGGTGTACTTACTGCACCAGATGAAAGAATAATTTCATCTTTAGCAGTAACAGTAATTTTTTTTCCATTTTGTAATAATTCTAAGCCATAGGTTTCTAGTTTTGAATTTGCCCAAGCTCTTTCATTGTATTTTGAGTTATTTTTTGTCTCGGTAGATATCTGTTTAGTTAAGACTTTTAACACCTGAGTTTTAGTCATGACTGTTAAATTTTTTCTATGCAAGATTGGTTTTAAAAAAGAGTCAGACATAGACCATCTAACACCTTTTTTTTGGTTCATATGAAAGTAAGCACAGCCTTCATTGTCACCTCTGTTAAATTCTTCAATAGATGGAATGCCATTATCAGCTGCAGCATCTCGCCAAGCATCAAGGATAGGCCAATTCACTCTTGGTTTTTCAACTCTTATCTCTCCTTGATTTCCGTGCCATTCATTTTCGCCTGCAAAATAATTTTCAATCGATTTATAAGTATGAAGTGCATTATGCCAACCCCAAGAGCTATCATCAGTTTTATCGCTCCAGATTTTATAGTCACTTTCTTGACCACGCATATAAATCATTGCGTTGATAGAGGAGCATCCTCCTAAAACTCTGCCACGTGCATAATGAATAGATCTTCCATTTAACCCTGGATCAGGTTCTGTTTTAAAACACCAATCTGTTCTTGGATTTGCTATGGTATATAAATAACCAACAGGTATTTTAATCCAAATCCAATCATCTTTTCCTCCAGCTTCAATTAGTAAAACTTTATGATTAGGGTTTGCCGAAAGTCTATTTGCAAGCAAACAACCCGCGCTGCCAGCACCTACAATAATTGTATCAAATTCAAGAGACATGATTAGTTTTAAATTCCTATTAACAATTTATAAGCTTATCTTCAATAAATCGTAGATTAAATTAAACAATTTTTATATAAAAAAGCTTAATGTTTTCCAGACTAATAATTGAACAGTTCGATAATTAAATTGAAAAAGAAGTTTTTAACATACTGCAAAGATAATCATTTCCAACAAAACTCTAAGCAATTAGAAACATTAGATTTATTGCAAGATTTCTACTCAGGTGATGGAGTAAATAAAAATATTATCTCTAAAATTTTTAAGAAAGATAAAAAAAAATTAGGCTTTTATTTATTTGGTGATGTAGGTGTAGGTAAAACCATGCTGTTAGATTTTTATTTTGATCAATTAAATATAAAAAAAAACAGGATGCATTTTAATGAATTCATGATTAATTTTCATGATAATAGGCATCAAAATAAATCTAAAGACAATTCCATAGAAGCATTTGCAAAACAATTAAAAAGACAATTTGATTTAATTTATTTAGATGAATTCCAAGTAACTAATATTGTAGATGCCATGATCCTTGGTAAATTATTTGAAACTATTTTTGATCAAAATATTAGAATTATTTTAAGCTCAAATACTAAAATTGATGATTTATATAAAGATGGTCTTCAAAGAGATCAATTTATTCCGTTTATAAAGATTATTAAAGATCGTTGTATTCAGCATGAACTTGTCATTGAGCAAGATTATAGAAAATTAGCTTTATCAAAATTAGAAAGATATTTTTATCCAATTAATGAACAAAATACTTTTAATGTTAATCAAATATTTAGAAGACTTACCAAAGATAAAAAAAAATCTTTAAAGATATTAAATGTAAAGGGGAGAGATTTTAAAATTGAAAATTATTATGAAGGGATTGCAAGATTTAGTTTTAATGACTTATGTGCGGTAAATATTGGTGCTGAAGATTATATTGCGATTGCTGATGCTTGTAGATTTATCTTAATTGACAATATTCCAATTTTTAATGACGATAACGCTGACAAACAACACCGGTTTGTAACTATGATTGATATTTTTTATGAAAAAAAATTACCAATGATGGTTAGTTCTAATTTTAATTTAGAAAATTATTCTTCTTCACAAAAATTATTGTCAGTTTTCAAAAGAACAGTTAGTAGACTTTTTGAATTAACATCACCAAAATTTGAAATTAGTTAGAAAATAACTATATATAGTTTATACAATCAATAGTTGACCATATATAGAAATAATTTCTGTATTGGCCTTGCAACCCACTTTAATTGAAGTTAGTTTGGGGCACTATTTTGGTCGACCAAAATAAAACAATTAACAAAGAGGATAATTGAATATGATTAAATCATTAAAAAAGTTCTCAATTTTTTTAGCATCAATCGCTTTATTAATGGGATTGCAATCTGAAGCTTTTGCTGAAAAGAAATCAAGAACTTTAAGTAAAACAATTAAACAAGGCTTTGTGAAATGCGGAGTTTCTCAAGGACTTCCAGGTTTCTCTAACGCTGACGCTGCTGGAAATTGGACAGGTGTAGACGTAGATGTTTGTCGAGCTGTTGCTGCGGCTGTGCTAGGAGATTCAGGTAAAGTTAAATTCTTTCCTTTAACAGCTAAAGAAAGATTTACAGCTTTATCATCTGGTGAAGTAGATGTGTTATCTAGAAACACAACTTGGACTTTATCAAGAGATGCTGACTTAAATTTAACTTTCGTTGGCGTTAACTTTTACGATGGACAAGGTTTCATGGTAAGAAAAAGTTCAGGAATAACTTCTACAAAAGGTTTTAAAAACGGTATTTCAGTTTGTACAAATACTGGAACAACTACTGAGTTGAATATGAGAGACTTCTTTAATTCAAGAGGTATCAAATATGAACCAGTTGCGTTTGAAAAAGCTGACGAAGTAGTTCAAGCATATGATGCAGGTCGTTGTGATACTTACACAACTGATAAATCTGGTCTAGCTGCTCAAAGAACTAAAATGAAAAACCCAGACGAACACATTGTATTACCTGAAACAATTTCTAAAGAACCTCTTGGGCCTGCTGTAAGACACGGTGACCAAGTTTGGGAAGATATTGTTAGATGGTCATTATTTGCTATGATTGAAGCTGAAGAATATGGCATCACTTCTGCAAATGCTGATAGCTTGAAAACTTCTGACAATCCACAAATTAAAAGATTAGTGGGTACTGAGGGTGAGCTTGGTAAATTATTAGGTGTTGATAATGACTGGAGCTTAAATATTATTAAGCAAGTTGGAAACTACGGTGAAAGCTATAAAAGAAATATAGCAGACACAGGTATATTACCATCAAGAGGTCCTAACGCTTTATGGACTAACGGTGGTTTATTATACGTAGCTCCTGCAAGATAATATAGACAATTAAAAGACTTAAAAGGGCTAGGAATTTTATCCTAGCCCTTTTTTTTATTTTCTCGTAAAGTCGATTTTATGAAATTTAATACGTTAAAAAAGTTGTTGCCTCAGATTATTACTTTAGCAATAATTATTTTCATAATTTTCTATTTCTATTCTAATGCCATCATAAACATGGAGTATTTTGGAATGGAATTTGGTTATGACTTTCTTTCCAAAGCAGCGTCTTTTGATATTCAGTTTAGCTTAATTGACTACGATGGAAGTAGTCCTTATTTTAGAGCCTATCTTGTTGGTTTACTAAATACTATTTTAGTTTCAGTTCTTGGAATAATACTCGCTACAATTTTAGGGTTATTGATGGGTATTTCAAGACTTTCAAAAAATTTTTTAATCTCAAGGTTAGCTGAAGTTTATATTGAAGTTTTTAGAAATATACCGCTAATTCTACAATTATTTTTTTGGTACTTTGCTGTATTGAGAACTTTACCATTACCTGAAAATGCAATTAGTTTTGGTGAAGCTATATTTGTTACTATTAAAGGAGTTTATGTTCCAAAATTTTTATGGACTAATTTTAATTATTTTATTAGTTCATTTGTTGTAGCTATTATTGCAATCGTATTTTTCAATATCTATGCGAGAAAGCAACAGGAAAATTTTGGTAAGCAATACCCTAAGTTTTTGATTTCTTTTGGAATTTTAGCAGTTTTTTTAGCAAGTGGATTTATTTTTGGAATTGTAAATTTAGAATTTGAATATCCTGAATTATATAATCTTACAGAAACCGTTTTTAATTTTAGAGGCGGAGTAACTATTATTCCAGAGTTATTGTCTTTATTATTTGCTTTGTCGCTTTATACTTCTACTTTTATAGCAGAAAACGTTAGAGCAGGGATATTGGGTGTTAATAAAGGTCAAAAAGAAGCTTCAGCATCTTTAGGTCTAACTCCAGGTCAAACTTTAAGATTGATTGTATTACCTCAAGCATTAAGAATTATTATTCCTCCAACTACAAATCAATATTTAAACTTAACTAAAAATTCGTCTTTAGCAGCAGCAATTGCCTATCCAGACTTAGTTTTAGTTTTTGCAGGTACAGCATTAAATCAAACAGGACGTGCCATTGAAATTATTACAATAACGATGGGAACTTATTTAACTTTAAGTATTTTAATTTCAATATTTATGAATTGGTACAATAAAAAAATTGCATTAGTAGAAAAATAAAATGAAACAGATTGAAAAAATAATAAAACCTAAGAATCTAAATCAAAATACTTTAATATTTTTTGGTTTGGCTTTAACTTTGTTAAGTTTTTTAGATGTTGCTTTATTATCTGTCTTTGATCTTGATTTATTAGATCTTAAGGGAAGCATAAGTATTTTTTTACCTCTTATTATTGGATTTATTGGTCTTTTTTATATTCGATTTGATCATACTAACTATGCATTCATAAATAAAATTAACAAAAGCATAAATAATGATTGGTTTAATTCTATTTTAACTATTTTAGTAATTTTAGGAATTTTAAAGTTTACACCTATACTTTTAAATTGGTTTTTCTTTGAGGCTACTTTTGTAGGTGAAGCTAAAGAGGACTGCACAGGTAATGGCGCTTGTTGGGTTTTTATTAATGTTTGGTTAGAAAGATTTATTTATGGATTATATCCTAATGAAGAAATTTGGAGATTAAATACTGCTTTTTTATTATTAATATTTACAATTATTTCTGCTTTTTTTGTTAATCAAAAAATAAAAAAATATATTATTTTATTCTTACTTTTTGTATTTCCGTTTATAGCTATTGAGTTAATTTCTGGTGACATTGCAGGACTAGAGCCTGTAGCCTCTGATGAGTGGGGTGGGTTAGCATTAACTCTTATCGTTTCTATTTTTGCGATTATCTTTTGCTTTCCTCTCGGAGTACTTTTAGCGATGGGTAGAAGATCAGAACTTCCAGTTATTAAATATTTTTCAATTGGATTTATTGAGCTTTGGAGAGGTGTTCCTTTGATAACTGTTCTATTTATGGCTTCAAATATGTTTCCAATTTTTTTACCAGAAGATGTCATAATGGAAAAATTACTTAGATGCGTTATAGGCATTATTCTATTTGAAGCAGCTTATATGGCTGAAGTTGTTAGAGGAGGCCTTCAATCATTGCCAAAAGGGCAATACGAAGCAGCAAAATCTTTGGGTATGGGTTATTGGAAAATGCACGTGTTTATTATCCTGCCGCAAGCTCTAAAATTAGTAATTCCTGGAATTGCAAACACGTTTATTGCTTTATTTAAAGACACGCCCCTTATTTTCATAGTAGGGTTGTTAGAATTTCTGGGTATGATAGAGTTAGCCAAAACAAATCCTAAATGGCTTGGTTTAGCTACAGAAGGTTACATTTTTGCGGCAATAGTTTACTTTATCTTCTGTTTTTCAATGAGTAGATATAGCCAAAAATTAGAAAAAAGGTTAAGTACTGAAAGGTAAAATGAGCAATAAAATAATAGAACTTAAAAATGTCAATAAATGGTTTGGTGAATTTCAAGTATTAAAAGACATTAGCCTTTCAGTTAACCAAAAAGAAAAAATTGTTATTTGTGGCCCATCTGGCTCAGGAAAATCAACATTAATACGTTGCGTAAATAGATTAGAGGAACACCAAGAGGGGTCAATTGTTGTTGATGGAAATGAGTTATCCGATGATACAAAAAATATTGAAAAGATTAGAGCTGAAGTTGGAATGGTATTCCAACAATTTAATTTGTTTCCTCATTTATCGATTTTAGACAATTGTTCACTAGCTCCAATTTGGGTAAAAAAATTACCAAAAAAACAAGCTGAAGAGTTAGCTATGCAAAATTTAAAAAGAGTTCAAATTGACGATCAAGCATTGAAGTTTCCAGGTCAGCTGTCAGGCGGACAACAACAAAGAGCTGCTATTGCAAGAGCTTTATGTATGGAACCTAAGATCATGTTATTTGACGAACCTACTTCTGCTTTAGACCCAGAAATGATTAAAGAAGTATTAGACGTAATGGTTGACCTTGCTAAAGGTGGAATGACCATGATGGTTGTAACCCATGAGATGGGATTTGCTAAAGAAGTTGCAGATAATATGATTTTTATGGATGAAGGCCGAATTGTAGAAAAAGCTAAAACAAAAGAATTCTTTGATAATCCTAAGTCAGACAGGACAAAACTATTCTTAAGTCAGATTTTATAACCAACTAGGAATTGGTAAATTCTTACTTTTTAAAAACTCTTTATTATAAAGTTTACTTGCGTAGCGTTTTCCTGAGTCACACAGGATAGTTATAATATTATGTCCTGGCCCAAGTTCTTTAGCTAATCTTATTGCGCCTGCAATATTAATTCCTGAAGAGCCACCAAGACTTATTTTTTGATCTTCTTGAATTTTAAAAATAATATTTAAAGCCTCAACATCATCAATTTGATAAGCTTGATCAACAAGAGCTTTTGCAAAATTTTTAGTTATTCTAGCAGTTCCAATTCCTTCAGTTATAGAATTTCCTGAAGATTCTAGTTTATTAAATTTAATGTGAGAAAATAAAGCTGAACCCATCGGATCAGATAAAGCTATTTTAATATTTTTATTTTTTTCTTTTAATCCAACAGATGTACCAGCTAAAGTACCTCCTGTGCCAACCGCACAAACAAATCCGTGAACTTTTCCTGCTGTTTGATTCCATATTTCTTGAGAGGTAGTTTTTATGTGTGCTTCAGCATTTATTGTATTATCAAATTGATTTGCCCAATAAACACCGTTTGAATTTGTTTTAGCTAAATCTTTTGCAATTTGTTCTGATTGTTTTACATAATTTTTTGGATTTGAATAAGGAACAGCATCAACTTCAATTAATTCTGCTCCTAAATCTTTTAAAGTTTGTTTTTTTTCGATTGATTGCGTTTTAGGAATAACAATTTTTAGATTTAATCCATAAGCTTTAGCCACAACTGCTAAGCCTATGCCAGTGTTACCAGCAGTTCCTTCAACGATAGTTCCACCTTTTTGTATTTTTTTATTTTTTAAAGCGTCTTCTACAATAAATAAGGCAGCTCGATCTTTTACAGACTCACCCGGGTTAAAATATTCTGCTTTTGCATAAATATTACACTGCGTAATTTCAGAAGCTTGTTTTAATTTGATTAATGGTGTATTTCCAATTTGTTTTAATACACTGTTATTATCCATATTCTTAAATATATGAAAAAAAACCTTCTTTCAATTATATTGTTTTTATCTTTAATTCCTTCAGCAATTTCTCACAATGAGCATTATAAAAATATTAATTTTTTAGAGTACGAACTCTATAGAAACAATGAGCCTATTGGTTTTCATAACTATAAATTTGAAAGAAATGGAGAAAATTTAAAAGTTTCAAGTGTTATTGAATTTAAAATAAATAAACTAGGTATTGATCTTTATAAATATTACGTTGAAAGCACAGAAGAGTACAAATCGGATCAATTAATTAAATATTATGCTTATACAGATCAAAATAAGAAAATAAAAAAGACTTATATAGATTACAATGAAGAAAAAGATGTTTTAGTAGTTAGTGGAACTGAAAATCAGCTGGAATCTCCTAAAGAATATCCCGTTGGAACATGGTGGAACCATGAAATTATTCAAGCTAAAGCACAATTAAGCGGAATTTCAGGAAGAATTATCGAACAAACAGTAACTTTTATTGGAAAAGAAGAAATAACATTGTTTGATAAAACTTATAATGCTTTGCATTTTAATTTTAAGTCTAGCGATGAAACTTTACCTGAAAATAAACGTTTAAATACAGATATTTGGTACGAGGAAGAGACAAATATTTGGTTAAAAGCTTCTTTTGATCAGACGGGATACTGGGAATATAGACTTAAAAGTTACAAATAATTTTATTTGGATGAATATTTTGGTCTACCTGTCAATCTTTTTTTAAGGAATTTATAGGTTTTTTTGTCTCAAAAATATTTTTTTTTACTGCGTTTTATAGGTTGCTAATTTTTTAAATTTACTGTTAATTTATAAATTAATAGGGAGTTCTCATGGAAGAAAATTTTAATATTCATTTAGGAAAAAAACTTAGAATGCGAAGATTATCTCTAGGTTTAACACAAACAAAAGTCGCTCAAGCAATTAACGTAACATTTCAACAAATTCAAAAATACGAAAAAGGTACAAATGGTGTCAGTTCAAGTAGATTAATGCAATTATCTCAGTTTTTAAAAGTCCCAATAACATATTTTTATGAAGAATATAAAGATTATAAAGATATGAGCACTGCGAGTGACACTACAGATGATTTAAACTATGCATTTTTAACAAAGACTTTTGCTTCTCTTTCAAATTCTGAAAAAGAGAAAATTCTTCAAGTTCTTAAAAATACACAAAGTTTGGATAAGACTGGTTAATTAGCTGGCTCCTCGGGCAGGACTCGAACCTGCGACCAATTGATTAACAGTCAACTGCTCTACCAACTGAGCTACCGAGGAATAAAAGGCAACATACTTTTTTTAAAAAAATAAAACAACCAATTTTTTGGAGGCCACGCCCAGAATCGAACTGGGATACAAGGATTTGCAATCCTCTGCGTAACCATTCCGCCACGTGGCCAAGTATGATAGTGCCTATTTAAATCATTTAATTGCTCGATTAAAGGAAAATCTATAATTTCAACAATTGAATTGGTTTGGTATAAAAACATTATAAAACTTACCTAAAAATTTATATGGAATTTGAGAAATACGATCATTCTGTTCAAGAAAAAAAAATATATGATTTTTGGGAAAGTAATGACTTATTTAAACCAATAAAACAAAAATCTAATAAAAAATTCTCAGTTGTTATACCACCGCCAAATGTAACAGGAAGATTACATATGGGGCATGCATTAAATAATAGCTTGCAAGATGTTCTTGTTAGATTTTACAGAATGAACGGTTATGAAACTTTGTGGCAACCAGGAACAGATCACGCTGGTATAGCTACGCAAGCGGTTGTTGAAAAAAACCTAGCCAAGGAAGGCATTAATAAAAATGATATTGGAAGAGATAAATTTATTGAGAAAGTATGGGAGTGGAAGGCGGAGTCAGGCGGACTAATACTTGATCAATTAAAGAAATTAGGCTGCTCTTGTGATTGGTCACGTTCTAGATTTACAATGGACGAAGACCTTTCAAAAGCAGTAATCAAAGTATTTGTCTCTCTTTATAATGATGAGTTAATTTATAAAGACAAAAAGTTAGTTAATTGGGACACTAAATTACAAACAGCAATATCTGACTTAGAGGTAATTCAACAAGAAGTTCAATCTCAGCTTTATTATATAAAATACCCAATTGATAAAACTAATGATTTTATAACTATTGCAACTACAAGACCTGAAACAATGATGGGAGATACTGCTATTGCAGTTAACCCAAAAGACAAAAGATACAAAAGTATAGTTGGTAAATTTGTAGTTATACCGATTGTTAATAGAAAAATTAAAGTTATCGAAGATATATATGCTGACCCAGAACAGGGAACAGGAGCAGTAAAAATTACCCCTGCGCACGACTTTAACGATTATATGGTTGGTAAGCGAAATAAATTAGAAATTATAAACATATTAGAAAAAGATGGAACAATTAACGAAAACGGTATTAAAAGTTATGTTGGATTAGATAGATTAGAGGCAAGAAAAAAATTAGTTCAAGAACTAAAAGAAAAAAACTTTTTAGATAAAATCGAAAGCATAAAAAACAAAGTTCCTTATGGCGATAGATCGAATTCTATTATTGAACCATTACTAACTGAACAGTGGTTTGTAGATGCAAAAAAATTAGCAAAAAAATCTATTGAAGTTGTTAAAAAGAAAAAGACAACTTTTTTTCCTGAAAATTGGACTAAAACTTATTATCAATGGATGAACAATATAGAGCCATGGTGTATTTCAAGACAGATTTGGTGGGGTCATAGAATTCCAGTTTGGTATACTGAAGATAAGAAAAAATTTTTTGTTGCCGAAGATAAAAAAGCAGCTGAACTATTAGCCAAGAAACATTTTAAAGATAAAAAATTTAATCTTTTTCAAGAAACAGATGTTTTAGATACTTGGTTTTCATCAGCGTTATGGCCGTTTGCAACTTTAGGCTGGCCTGAAAAAACAGAGACTTTAAAAAAATTCTATCCAACTTCAGTATTAGTAACAGGTTTTGATATCATATTCTTTTGGGTTGCAAGAATGCTTATGATGGGAAATCATTTTTTAAAGCAAACTCCTTTTGAAAAAGTTTATGTGCATGCGCTTGTTAGAGATGAAAAAGGACAAAAAATGTCTAAGTCGAAAGGAAATGTTATAGATCCTCTTGATTTAATAAATGAATTTGGTGCAGACCCATTAAGGTTCACTTTAATTGCAATGGCATCTCCAGGTAGAGATGTAAAATTATCAAAAGATAGAATCGTTGGTTATAGAAATTTTATAACTAAAGTTTGGAGCGCAAACAATTTTCTTAAATTAAATAATTGTTCAATTGATACTAAAATTGACACAAAAAAAATTAAAATAAAAATTAATCAATGGCTTTATGAAGAGTATGAAAAAACTGTATCATCAGTAAATAAACATATTAAAGATTTCAGATTTGATGAAGCTAGCAGAGTAATTTACAATTTTGTATGGCACACTTATTGTGACTGGTATATCGAATTTACTAAGCCAATTTTTAATTCAAATAATAAAAGTGCTATAGATGAAACACGTAATTTTGCTGCATATATTTTATCTAACATATTAAAGCTTTTACATCCGTTTATTCCTTTTTTTACAGAGCACACTTGGAAGAAAAATGATTTTAACAAAATTTTTAAATCAGACTTAATTACCGCAGAATGGCCAAACCCAAAAAAAATAAGTGCTTTTAGTAAAAGTTCGTCTGAAATAGAAGCTTTGATCCAAATTATTTCATCAATTAGATCAACTAAAGTTCAACTAAACATACCTCCAAAAGAGTTTTGTGAATTAACGCTTTCAAATGAAAATAAAAATACTAAAAAATCTATAACAGATAATGAGGAAGTGATTAAACAAGTAGGTAGAGTAAGCAAAATTAACACCAACCAAACTAACCAAAAAAATAACGTTCAAATAATAGTATTAAATGAAAAAATTGGATTAAAGTTTGAAACGAATATAGATTTACAATCACAAAAAGAAAGATTGTCTAAAAAACAAGAAGAATTGAAAAGAAAATTATTTCTTTAGATCAAAAATTAAAAAATAAAAGCTACGTAAGCAAGGCTCCTAAAGAAATTGTTGAAACTGATAAGCTTTTATTGAAAGATTTAAAGATTGAACAAACTAAATTAAAAAGTATTGTATCGAGCATCACTTAAATGAAAAAATTTGATAAAAAAAAATTACCAAGCCGTCATACAACTTTAGGTCCAGATAGAGCTCCTCATAGATCTTTTTACTATGCAATGAAACTTACTCAAAAAGATGTTGCAAAACCTTTTGTGGGAGTAGTTTCAACTTGGAACGAAGCAGCTCCATGTAATACGGCACTGATGAGACAAGCTCAATCAGTTAAAAAAGGAGTTAGAGAAGCACATGGAACTCCTAGAGAATTTTGTACAATTACAGTTACTGATGGAATAGCAATGGGTCATGAAGGAATGAAATCTTCTTTAATTTCTAGAGAGGTAATTGCAGACTCAACTGAATTAACAGTTAGAGGTCACTCTTACGATGCGCTAGTTGGTGTGGCAGGTTGCGATAAATCTTTGCCGGGTTTAATGATGGCAATGTGTAGACTGAATGTTCCAAGCGTATTCATCTATGGTGGATCAATTCTTCCAGGTAGATACAAAGGTAAAGACGTAACTGTTGTAGATGTATTTGAAGGTGTTGGACAATATTCAGCTGGAAATATTTCTGAAAAAGAACTTACAGAATTAGAATTAGTTGCATGTCCTAGTGCAGGCGCATGCGGAGGACAGTTTACAGCAAATACAATGGCTTGTGTTTCAGAAGCAATTGGTCTTGCTTTACCTTATTCATCAGGGACACCAGCTCCTTATTTAGCAAGAGACAAATATGCTTATTTAAGCGGAAAAGCTGTAATGAATTTATTAGAAAAAAAAATTAGACCAAGAGATATCGTAACTAGAAAGTCATTAGAAAATGCAGCAGTTGTTGTTGCAGCTACTGGAGGCTCAACTAATGCAGGTTTACATTTGCCAGCTTTAGCAAATGAGTGTGGAATTAAATTTGATCTTATGGATGTTGCAAAAATTTTTAAAAAAACTCCTTACCTTGCAGATTTAAAACCTGGTGGAAAATATGTTGCTAAAGATATGTTCGAAGCGGGTGGAGTGCCAATTCTTTTAAAAACTTTGTATGAGGGCGGGTATATTCATGGGGATTGTATGACCGTAACGGGTAAAACAATGAAAGAAAATTTAAAGTCGGTTAAATTTAACGATAACCAAGATGTAATTAGAAGATACAATAATCCTTTATCTCCAACAGGAGGTGTAGTTGGCTTAAGAGGAAATTTAGCTCCAGAAGGTGCCATTGTTAAAATAGCAGGGTTAAAAAATTTAAAATTTACTGGCAAAGCAAGATGCTTTGATAATGAAGAACAGGCTTTTGATGCTGTTCAGAAAAGAAAATATCAAGATGGTGATGTAATTGTAATTAGATACGAAGGTCCAAAGGGAGGGCCTGGAATGAGAGAAATGCTTTCAACAACTGCTGCAATTTACGGACAAGGAAAAGGAGAAACGGTAGCTCTTATTACCGATGGAAGATTTTCTGGGGGCACAAGAGGCTTTTGTATAGGCCACGTTGGTCCAGAAGCTTTTGTTGGTGGACCAATTGCATTATTAAAAAATGGAGACATCATTGATATTGATGCAGTTAACGGAACAATTAATGTTAGATTAACTAATAAGGAATTAGCTCAAAGAAGAAAAAAATGGAAAGAGAGAAAGATTAACTTTGGTAGCGGAACTTTATGGAAATATGCTCAAACTGTTGGACCAACATATCAAGGCGCTACAACACACCCAGGTGGTAAAAAAGAAATTAAGTGTTACGCAGATATTTAGATGAAAGTTAAGCCAGTAATATTATGCGGTGGTTCAGGCACTAGATTATTTCCTAATTTTAAAAAAAATCCCTCTAAACAATTTATTGATTTTGGTGGATGGACTTTATTTCAAAAAACCCTTGAAAGAGTTAAATCACCAATATTTGACTACCCAATAATTAGCACAAACATTGAATATAAAAATTTAATAATTAATGAGTTAAAAAAACAGAAAATTAAAAATTATAAAATTATTTTAGAGCCAGTTAAAAAAAATACCGCTCCAGCATTCATTTCTTCTACTTTAATTGATGATATAAAAATAAATCAACCCATTATTTTTTTACCTTCTGATCACTATATTCCTGATAAAGATAAATTTAATAAAGTTTTACAAAAGAATGTTAGCTATTTAACTGCTAAAAATATTTTCTTATTTGGAATAAAACCTAATAGTCCAAGATCAGATTATGGTTATTTGTCTGTTAAAAATAAAAACAAAAACATTAATAAAGTTATAAAATTTATAGAAAAACCAAAAAAGAATAAGGCGGTAAGCATCATAAAAAAAGGAGGTTTGTGGAATTCAGGTATCGTTTTTGCTCGAAAAGACTCCATTATTAATAATTCAAAATTATTACAAAAAAAACTATTTAATCATTGTCTTCAGTCATTAAAAAAAATTGATCAAAGTAAAAAAATTTTTACTTTAAATAAAACAGTATTTAAAAAAATTACTCCTATTTCTTTTGATTATGCAATTTTAGAAAAAGCAAATGAAATAAACTCTATTGAATTAAATACTAAATGGTCAGACCTTGGTAGTTGGTTAGAAATATTTAAAGTTATAAAAGATAAAACGAATAAAAATTTTATATTAAGAAATACTTTTTTTAGACCCTGGGGAAATTATAAAAATTATTTTAAGGGAAAAAATTTCTTAATAAAAGAATTAACCATTAATAAAAAATCTTCAATCAGTTTACAGAAGCATCATCATAGATCTGAATTATGGACTGTAACTAATGGAAAACCTAAAATTACATTAAACAAGAAAACATTTTTTAAAAAAATAAACGAAACTATTTTTGTTCCAAAAGGTACCATCCATAGAATTGAAAATTTATATAAAGAACCAGTTAAAATTGTAGAAGCACAATTAGGAAATATATTAAAAGAAACTGATATAGTTAGATACCAAGATATTTACGGTCGAGTTAATTAATTTCTAACTCTATTGGAGTATGGTCAGAAGGTTTTGGTTTTGATCTAGGTTTTTTATTTATTTTAATAGTTTTTATATTTTCAATTAAATTATCAGTTAATAAAAAATGATCTATTCTCATTCCATTATTTTTTTGAAAAGAGCCTGCCATATAATCCCAAAAAGTATATTCTTGTTTGTCTTTGTTTAAGAAACGATAAGCATCTTTAAAACCATAATTTAATAATTCCCTGTAGAACTTTCTAATTTCAATTTTAAACAGTGCATCATTTAAGTATTTCTCATGATTATGAACATCTATTTCCTCAGGAATAATATTAAAATCACCTGCGATAATTATATTTTTATTTAAGGTTAAGTTTTTTTTAATAGATTTTAAGAATTTTGTTAGCCAATTATTTTTATAGGTATATTTTTCTGTATTTACAGGATTACCATTTGGCACATAAATATTTATTAAGTTTATTTTTTTATTTTTTAATTCAATATCTCCTGTAATTATTCTGGATTGTTTTAATTCATCCTTAAATAAATTTGTTTGAATATTTTGTATTTTAATTTTAGTTAAAAAAGCAACTCCATTATAACTTTTCTGCCCAAATACATGAGATTCATATCCTATTTTTTTAAATTCATCTGTTGGAAAGTTTATATTTTCAGTTTTTATTTCTTGTAAAAATAAAACATCAGGTTTTTCAGAGTTTAAATATTCCAATACATTAGTTATTCTCGCTCTTACTGAATTTACATTCCAGGAAACAAGCTTCATCTAGATTGAAAATGATAAACCACAACCACAGGAAGATGATGCTTTAGGATTTTTTATAATAAAAGAACTACCAATTAACTCTTCTTTATAGTCGACAATAGATCCATTAATTAGCTTTAAAGACTCATTGTCAATTAATGTTTTATTAAATTTAATATCATCTTCATTTATCTGATCATCAAATGAAAAATCATATTTAAATCCAGAACAACCCCCACCATGAACCGATATACGAAAGTAATTTTTTTTATTATTTTCTAATAAAATTTTTTCTATTTGTTTAAGTGCCTGATCTGTGAATTCAATTTTATTAGTCATATTGAGCAAATAATGTATTATACATTTTAGACTTCCTTATGCAAAAAAAATTAAATCAAAAATATTCAAAATTAGCAATTTCAATTCAATCTAAGGGAAGATTTTATAATGAGTCATCAAGTATGTTAAGGTCTCCCTATCAAAGGGATAGGGATAGAGTTATTCATTCAACAGCATTTAGAAGATTAAAGCATAAAACACAGGTTTTTGTTAATACAGCTGGAGATCATTTTAGAACTAGGATGACTCATTCTTTAGAAGTAGCTCAAATAGCAAGAACACTTGCTAAACATTTTAATTTGAATGAAGATTTGTGTGAAACTTTAAGTCTTGCTCATGATCTTGGCCACACACCTTTTGGTCATGCAGGAGAAGACTCTCTAAATGAGTGTATGAGTGATTATGGTGGCTTTGATCATAATCTACAGACATTACGTATCGTTACATTACTAGAAAATAAATATTATCATTTTAAAGGTCTCAATTTAACTTATGAGACCATAGACGGGTTAGTTAAACACAACGGACCTATTAGAGACACTTCTGAAATTAAAAAATATTTAGGAGATAAATTTTTAAAAGGAAAAATTAAATTTAATTTAAATTCATCTCTCGAAGCTCAAATTGCTGCAATTTCAGATGATATAGCTTATAACAGTCATGACTTAGAGGACGGTCTTCGTGCTAATTTGTACAAAATAGAAGATCTTCAAAAAATACCTGTTCTATCAGATATTATTCACAACCATAAAAAGTATATTAAACAAAAGGGTGTTGATTTGGTAATTAGACAAATTGTTCGAGAAATTATCAATGCAATGGTTAAAGATATAATTTTAAACACAGAAAAGAATATCAAACATAGAAAAATTAAATCTATTTCTGATGTTTTAAAATGTGATGAAAAAATTGTTTATTTTTCAGACACCATGAATTTATTTGATTTAAATATTAAATCTTTTTTAAAAGAAAAAATGTATTTTAGTAAAGATGTTTATAAGAACACAAACAAAGGAAAGAAAATTATTAAATTTTTATTTGATAAAATAAGAAAAAAACCTAAAAAATTTATTAATAAAAATATGCAAAATTCTAATCATATGGAAAGATCAATCAGTGATTATATTGCTGGTATGACTGATAGATATGCTATTAATTTATATAATTCTTTAAAATGAATATATTTGACCATTATCTTAAAAAATTTAACGATTTAGTTAGTCTTAACTTAGATAAATTAAATTTAGATAAATCAATAAGTTTAGATGGTGTAGTAATTGAAATACCGCCTCAAGAATTTGACTTTGATTTGTCAACTAATATTGCCTTGGTTCTAGGAAAAAAATCTAAACAAGCACCAAATAAATTTGCAACAATATTTGTAGAATTAATTAAAAATAATATGAAAGATTTTGGGTCGATCGAAATAGCAGGCCCAGGTTTTATTAATTTCAAATTTTCTAATTCGACCTACCAAAGAATTATGAAAGATATTTTAGAAACTAAATCTCAATACGGTTCTAATAATAAAAAAAAAGAAACTTATAACATTGAATTTGTATCAGCCAATCCAACTGGTCCTATGCATATCGGGCATTCAAGGGGAGCTGTATTTGGCGATGTTTTATCAAATCTTTTAATCTTTAATGGCAACAAAGTAACAAAAGAATATTACATAAATGATTATGGTAATCAGATTGTAAATTTTACTGAGTCAGTTTTTTATAGATTAAGAGAAATAAAATTTAAGGAAAAATTTGAAAAAAAAGAAAATCTTTATCCTGGTGATTACATTATTGATATAGCTAAGAAAATTTTAGACGATAAACCTGATATAAAATTAGAAAATTTTAAAGATATTTTTGATTTTTTAAAAGAAGAGTCCTTAAAACATTCAATGAAAATGATTAAAGACGATCTAGAGGCTTTAGGAATTCATCATGATAATTTTGTTTCCGAAACTAAATTAGTTGAAAAAAATTTAGTAAAAAAATCTGTAGATTATCTTATCAGTAAAAAATATGTTGAGGAGGGCTATCTAGATCCGCCAAAAGGAGAAGAAAATAAGAATTGGAAAAAAGTTAAAAGATTAGTTTTTAAATCAACTTTATTTGGCGATGATACGGATAGAGCATTACAAAAAGACGATGGCAGTTGGACATATTTTGCAAATGATATTGCTTACCATTCAGACAAAGTTGATAGAAATTATAATTACTTAGTAAATGTATTAGGAGCAGATCACACTGGTTATATCAAACGTATAACCGCTGCCACGAAAGCACTTTCAGAAAATAATACTAAATTAGTTTGTAAAGTTTGTCAGTTAGTAAAACTTTTTAAAAACGGTGAACCTTACAAGATGTCAAAACGAGCAGGAGATTTTATTTCTGTTAGAGAATTTTTAAATGAAGTTGATAAAGACTCGATAAGATTTATGATGTTAAATAGAAGCAATGATGTTGAGCTAGATTTTGATTTTGATAAGGTTTTAGAAAAAACAAGAGACAATCCAGTTTTTTATGTTCAATATTGTTACGCTAGAATTTCATCTTTATTTAGAAATATTAACAAAGACATAAATGGAAGTTTTGAATTAGATCTAAAAAATTTTAATTTAAATTCATTAGAACTCCAACTTTTCAGAAAAATTTTAGATTGGCCAAAAGTAATTGAAACTGCAGCTAACAAATTAGAACCGCATAGAATACCTTTTTACCTTTATGAACTGGCTACTATATTCCATTCTTATTGGAGCAAAGGTAACGAGAATGAGGAATATAAATTTTTGCTTGATGATAAAATTAAAAATTTAAATACTTTTTTTATGATTAAGCTTGTCGAGCAAACTATTTCAAACGGCATGAAAATATTGGGCGTATCTTTACCAAGTAAGATGTAATGATAAGAAATATTTTAAATGTAATAATCGTTATATTTATATTTTTATTTCTATATTTTGTAATTTCTACTTATTTATCTGATAAAAACATTAGTAAAATTAAATCTAATAGACTTGTTGTTGAAGACAACATCGAAAAAAGCCTAACTAATTTGCCTGTCCTAGAAAGTGACACAAAGAATGTAATAGAATTTAACTCAGGGTATAGTGAGGATAATTCTAAAATAAAAAGAAACTTTTGGGATTTGTTTAAGAAATGATCAGAAAATCTATCATCATCAGTCTTTCAGGAACTAAGCTTACTAAAGCAGAAGCCAGATTAATTAGAAAAGAAAAACCTTGGGGGATTATTTTATTTAAAAGAAATATTACTTCTGAAGATCAATTAATAAAACTTACAAAATCAATAAAAAAAATAATGAAGGATAAAAATTATCCAATTTTAATAGATGAAGAGGGCGGTAAAGTCTCAAGATTATCAAACATTTTAGATAACAGTCAGTATAGCCAAAGTTTTTTTGGGAAAATTTATAAACTTAATAAGGCTCTAGGCATAAGATTTTACAAAACCTATTTAGATAATATTTCTAAAAAATTAAAAAAATTTGGAATTAACATCAATAATGTTCCTGTATTAGATTTAACAAAACAAAAAACACACGCGGTAATAGGCTCAAGAAGTTATTCAAAAAGCGTTAAAGAAATTAACGAATTAGGAAAAATTTGCATTCAAACTTATAAAAAAAATAAAATTGGAACAGTAATAAAACATATCCCCGGACATGGCAGTGCTTCTGCTGATAGTCACTTTAAACTACCTATTGTAAAAGAGACTTTAGCTAACTTAAATAAAGCAGATTTTAAATGTTTTAAAAATTGCAAAAGTCATTTTGCTATGACTGCACATATTCTTTACAATAAAATTGATAAGAATAATAACGCAACGCATTCCTCTTATATTATAAAAAAAATCATAAGAAATAATATTGGTTTTAAAGGTATTTTAATTTCTGACGACATTTCAATGAAAGCATTAAAATTTGATTTAGTAACAAATGCAAAAAAATCTTTAGAAGCAGGATGTGATTTAGTTCTTTATTGTGCTGGTAAAACCAATGAAAGTAGAAAGCTTTTGTCCGCAATGCCAATAATGAACACTATACTTAGTAAAAAAACTTCAGAATTTTATAAATTTTTGAGATAAAATTGATTAATGGAATCACAAGTAAATAATTCAATTTCGATTGAAATACCCAATTATTCTGGGCCTTTAGAAGTTTTACTTGATTTAGCTAAAACTCAAAAAGTTGACCTTACTAAAATTTCAATAACTAAATTAGCAGATCAATTTTTAGATTATATTAAGCAAGCTAAAGATTTAAATTTAGAATTAGCCTCAGAATATCTTTTGATGGCAACTTGGCTGGCCTATCTTAAGTCAAAATTACTGTTGCCTGAAGATGAAGAAGATAATTTTAAAGCTAGTGAAGTTGCAGAAAAATTAAAATTACAATTAAAAAAATTAGAACTTATTCGTTTGTTATCTGATCAATTAGTTAAAAAAGATAGGATAGGAGTAAATATTTTTTATAGAGGTATGAAAGGCGGTATTAAATCTATCAATACGCCTATTTATAAAGTTAGTTTGTATGAATTATTAAAAACTTATGCGACCATTCGAATGCAAAAAGCTTTTCAAACGATTAATATTCCAAAATTGCCGGTGTTTACAACTGAAGAAGGAATTAAGCAAATAAGCAATAATTTTAATAACATTACTGACTGGAAGGATATTGAAGAACTTATTCCAAAGAATTTTTCTTTTAATAAAAAATTAAAAAAAAGTGGAATGGCTGGAATATTTGCTGCTAGTTTGGAATTAACTAAACAAGGCATTACAACTTTATTACAAAAAAAATTATTTGATAAAATTTTGATTAAAAAAATATGATATTTAAAAAAGATAATAAAAGTTCTGATAATGTAATTAAATTTCCAAAAAAATTAAATAAATTGGAAAAACAAGTTGAGGCAATTTTATTTGCTGCTGATGAGCCCTTAGATATCGAAACAATTGAAAAAAGAGTTCAAAGCACAAGTAATATTAAAAAAATTCTAGAAGGTTTGCAGGAAGAATATTCAACTCGAGGAATTAATTTAGTTTGTATCAAAGATAAGTGGTCATTTAGAACAGCAAAAGATTTAACAAGTTTGATGTCTTTACAAAAATCGACCGAAAAAAAACTTTCTAAAGCAACTTTAGAAACATTAGCGATTATAGTTTATCATCAACCAGTGACTCGTTCAGAAATTGAAGAAATTAGAGGGGTAGCTTTTGGAACAAATACTATTGAAACTTTATTAGAGTTAGATTGGGTGAGACCAGCTGGTAGAAAAGATGTTATCGGCAAACCTATACAATACGCAACTACCGAAAATTTTTTAAACCATTTTAATATTCAAAAATTGACAGATTTACCAACCGTAGATGAACTTAGTTCAGCTGGCTTGATTGATGCAGCGACAATAGACTCATCAATTTTTGGTACTGGTAAGTTTTACAAGGAGCAAACGCAAAATCAGAAAGAGGATATTTACTCAAATATTGAAAAAGCGATTGATGAGACTCCTAATTCAGACAAATAAAACGTGTTTATTTAATTTAAAATATTGTATATAATTTAAGTATGAGTATTGGTTTTTGGCAAATTGCAATTGTAGTAGTTTTGGTAGTTCTTTTATTTGGACGAGGCAAAATTTCTGATTTAATGGGAGATGTAGCTAAAGGCATTAAAAGTTTTAAAAAAGGTATGTCCGACACACCTGATAACCAAGACAACAATAAAGATAATCAAAATAATTCTAATACGCATTAATCCTAATGCCACAAATTGGTTGGTTTGAACTATTAATCATAGTTGTAGTTGCGGTACTCGTTATTGGACCAAAAGAATTTCCAATTGTATTAAGAAAAATTGGATCTTGGATTAGAACCGTTAAAAGTTATTTCTCAGAAGTTCAGTCAAATTTAAATCAAATTACCGATATTGAAGAAGATCAAAAAAAATCAAAAGATTTGAAGAAAGAAAAAAATCCAAATGAGCAATGAACAAAAAGATAATCCAGGGAGTTTCGTTGGTCATTTAACTGAATTACGATCAAGACTTGTAAAATCTTTCTTATTTTTAATTATTGCTTTTATTATTTGTTATATTTTTTCAGAACAAATTTACCGATTTTTAGTTCAGCCTTATTCTGATGCTGTCATTAAAAATCATTTAGACCGTAGATTAATATTTACTGCTTTGCACGAAGCTTTTTTGACTTATTTGAAAGTAGCTTTTTTTGCAGCTTTTTTTATTTCAAGCCCAGTTTTTTTAACGCAACTTTGGAAATTTATTGCTCCAGGTTTATATAGAAATGAAAAGCAAGCGTTACTTCCTTATCTTATCGCTACACCTTTACTTTTTATTTTAGGTGGTTGTTTGGTTTATTATTTGATTATGCCGTTAGCAATTAAGTTTTTTTTAAGTTTTGAAACCACAGCCCAAGCCGGGATGATACCCATACAATTAGAAGCAAAAGTAAATGAATATTTGTCTTTAATTATGAGACTAATCATTGCATTTGGATTGAGTTTTCAATTACCCGTTATCTTAAGTTTATTAGCTAGAATTGGAGTGGTTAATTCTGAATATCTTAGAACTAGAAGAAGATATGTCATTGTAATTATTTTTGCAGTGGCCGCTGTATTAACACCACCAGATCCTATTACACAAATAGGTTTAGCTCTGCCATTATTATTGTTATATGAATTATCAATATTTACAGTGAAATTTATAGAGAAAAAAGAAGATGCATAATATCAAAGACATAAGAAAAAATTTAGATTTTTATAAAAAAAAATTATCAGAAAGAAACGTTAATATCGATTTTGATGCTTTAATTGATTTAGACAAACAGAATAGAGAATTAATACAATCAAAAGAAAAGAAAGAACAAGAAAAGAAAATTTTATCAAAATCAAAAGAAGAAAAAAATTTTGAATTATCAAAAAAACTTTCTTTAGAAATTAATGATTTAGAAAATAAACAGGCAGAACTTCAAAAAAAAGTACACGATATCGTTTCAGGTTTACCAAATATTGCACATGACGATGTACCAGTTGGTAAAGATGAAAAATCTAATAAATTAATTAAACAAAACGGCACAGTAAGAAAGTTTTCTTTTCCTGTTAAATCCCATGTAGATATCGGTGAAAAAAATAAGCAAATTGATTTTAAAAATTCAGCTAAATTATCAGGATCAAGGTTTGTAATACTTAATAATGATTATGCTCAATTAGAAAGAGCACTAATTAATTTTATGCTTGATACTCATGTAAATAAATTTTCCTACACCGAAGTTTCACCACCATTATTAGTAAGTGAACATGTGATGTTTGGTACAGGTCAATTACCCAAATTTGAAGAAGATCAATTTGAGATAAAAACATCCAAAGAAGAAGAAAGAAAATTTTTAATTCCAACTGCTGAAGTAGTATTAACGAATTTAGTAAGAGAATCTGTTCTTGAGGCTAAAGAGCTACCAATGAGATTAGTTGCAGCAACACCTTGTTTTAGAAAAGAAGCTGGTAGTTACGGAAAAGATACTAAGGGTATGATGAGACAACATCAATTTTATAAAGTTGAACTTGTTCATATAGTTCAACCAGAAAATGCTCTTAAAGAATTGGAACTAATGCTTAGTTGTGCAGAAGAAATTTTGAAACTTCTTGAAATTCCATACCAAGTGTTACTTTTATCTTCTGGTGATATGGGTTTTAGCGCTGAAAAAACTTATGATATTGAAGCTTGGATCCCTAGTGAAAATAAATTTAGGGAAATATCAAGCTGTTCATCTTGTGGTACATTTCAGGCAAGAAGAATGAATGCAAAATATAAATCAGCAAAAGGATCAGATTTTGTTGCTACTTTAAATGGTTCTGGTTTAGCAGTTGGACGTTTGATGATTTCACTAATAGAAAACTATCAGAATGAAGACGGATCAGTAACAATCCCACCTGTATTGCAAAAATATATGAATAATAAGAAAAAAATTTAATTTTTCTTGTTATTAACCTTGTTTAAATAATAGAGATAATATAATTACACATAATTATGAACGGACAAGGAATTGCTCAATTTATACCTTTAATATTAATCTTTGTAATTTTTTACTTTTTTTTAATTAGACCTCAGCAAAAAAGAGCTAAGGAACATCTTGAGATGGTAAAAGGTCTTAAAAGAGGGGATGAGGTTATTACTTCTGGTGGAATTATTGGAATAGTAGACCGAGTTTTAGAAGATGAGACAATAGAAGTTATGTTAGCTGATAATGTTAAAGTTAAAATTATAAAATCTACTATCACAAGTTTATTAAAAAAAACTCAGCCTAAATAATTTTTTTTGTGCTAAATTTTACAAAATTAAAAGTCACTTTTGTTTATTTAGTACTCTTTGTATTAGTTTTTTTTGCTTCACTTAACTTAAAAAATAATAATCTTTTAGAAAAAAAAGTTAATTTAGGATTAGATCTTCAAGGAGGTTCTTATATTCTTCTTGAAATAGATACGAATCCTTTAATTAGTCAACGAATTCAAAATAAAGTTATTCCAATAAAGAAATTATTAAATGAGAACGAAATTAAATATGAAGACTTCAATGTAAAGGAAAATGAAATAACTTTTTTAATTGATGAAACTAAGCAAAATACTTTTAAAAATCTTTTTTTAAAAAAAACCGATAATCAGGTAAATAATTTTATCTCAGACTATAATACTTTTGAATTAGATATAAATTTTGACAATAAAAAAGCTATAATTAATTTTTCTAATTATGGTTTAATCAGTTTAAATAATGCAGCCTTAAATCAATCTATTGAAATTATTAGAAGACGTATTGATGATGTGGGAACAAAAGAACCTACAATTTTACAACGGGGAGATAAACGAGTATTAGTTGAGCTGCCTGGTATTGATAATCCTGAGAGAATTAAAGATTTATTAGGTAAAACAGCTCAATTAACTTTTAGACTTGTGGAAGATGATCAAGCTTTTGGTTCAGAAAAAATGGTTTTATCTGACACTAATGAAGAGTTAACAATCAATAAAAGAGTAGTTATCAGCGGAGATAACCTTATTGATGCTCAGCCAAAATTTGATAGTCAATCAAATCAGCCAATTGTTTCATTTACTTTAGATAGACTAGGTGCTCAAAAATTTGGAAAAGTCACAACAGAGAGCGTTGGCAAACGTTTAGCAATTGTATTAGATAATTCTGTAATAAGCGCTCCTCAAATTAGAGAAGCCATAACTGCTGGCACAGGTACGATCTCTGGTGGCTTTAGTTTTCAAGAGGCAACTGATTTAGCTTTGTTATTACGTTCTGGAGCTTTACCAGCACCAATTAATATTGTTGAAGAAAGAACTGTTGGACCCGATTTAGGTAAAGACTCGATTGATGCAGGAATTTTTTCATTAATAGTTGGTTTTGTTTTAGTAATTTTATTTATGTTAGTTAAATACAAAATCTTTGGATTAATATCTAACGTCGCCTTGATTGCTAATTTGTTTATGTTAGTTGGCATGTTAACGATACTTGAAGCTACATTAACATTACCTGGTATTGCTGGAATCATACTTACGGTTGGTATGGCCGTAGACTCAAATGTTTTAATTTATGAAAGAATTAGAGAAGAACTACAAACCGAAAAATCTATCATTCATGCTTTTGATGTTGGCTACAATAAAGCAAAAGTTACAGTAATTGATGCAAATATTACAACGCTTATTGCAGCAGCTATTTTATTTGTATTTGGCACAGGACCTGTAAAAGGTTTTGCCGTAACTTTAGGTATTGGAATAGTAACTACTTTATTTTCAGCTTACTACATTGCTAGACACTTAACTTCGATGGTTGTTTTAAGAGATAGAGAAGGGAAATACTTTAAATTATGATCTCAAAAAAGTTTAATTTTTCTAAATATTTTAAAATTGCAAATTTAATTTCTTTAACTTTGATAATTGTAAGTCTTTTATTGCTTTTATTTAAGGGATTAAATTATGGTGTTGATTTTAAAGGTGGAACTTTATTAGAAATTCGGATTGAGCAAGCAAGTATCGAAATTCAAGATGTTAGAAATTCATTAAAGAATAAAGATTTAGGCGATGTTAATGTTAAACAATTTGGAAAAAAAGGTGATTATCTAATTAAATTCGAAAAAACTTTAGAAAATAATAATTTTATAGAAAGTTTAAAAAAAGATATTACTGATACTTTAAAAACGGATGTAAACTTTAGAAGAGTAGAAAATGTAGGTCCTAAAGTTAGTCAAGAATTACTTAGAGATGGTTTAACTGCTATAGCTTTAGCCTTAGCTGCAATGTTATTTTATATTTGGATTAGATTTGAATGGCAGTTTAGCTTAGGCTCAATTGTTGCTTTGATTCATGACGTTATATTAACTTTAGGAGTATTTTCCGCACTCTCAATCGAAGTTAACTTATCAATTGTAGCTGCAGTTTTAACCATAGTTGGTTATTCCATGAATGATACAGTCGTTATTTTTGATCGTATTAGAGAAAATTTGCTTAAATTTTCAAGAATAGGTATTGGTGAAATTTCAGATATATCTATTAATGAAACATTATCTAGAACAATGATAACTTCATTGACGACGCTTTTAGCAGTTGTTTCAATATTTGTTTTAGGCGGCGAAATATTAAAAGGCTTTTCTTTTGCTATGATTTTAGGAGTTATCGTTGGAACTTATTCTTCAATCTTTATTGCTAGTCCTGTCTTAAGTTATTTTAAAGTTTCACAAAAAACCTTAATTAAAGAAGAAAATAATTAGTTTTAATTAATATAAGTTTTGAGCCGATACCATCGATAATAACATCGGTAGAGACAATAATGTATTTGTTCTTGAAAAAAGCATAGCAGTTCTTGCTGCCTTTGCTTTATCTTCCGGAGAGCATTCTACTATTCCTAGAGCTTTTTTTTGATTTGGCCAAATTACAAACCAAACATTGTAAGCCATTATAATACCTAGCCACATACCTATACCGATTGCAGTATTTTTTCCTACACCACTTCCTATTCCAAGCATTAAAGCCTGGTGCACATAACCATTAAGAGTGGCAACGATTAGTCCAGTAACGATTGTAAAAAATGCTGCCCATCTAAACCAGAATAAAACAGTTGGAGCAATAACTTTAGAAATAGCTGGTTTTTGTTCATCAGGTATTTTTGGCATTGATGGAATCTGCACAAAGTTTAAATACCATAAAAGACCAATCCACATTACACCAGATAAAACATGGAAATATCTAAACAACCAACTCCAAAAGAGTCTATCAAAAGCAAATCCGTCACCAAAAAAATGAAGAACTAAAAATAGTATTAAAGCTAAAATCGCTGAAGCATGGATAGTTTTGGGTAGTGATTGCAATAAGTTTCCCATATGATTCTTTTATAACATATTTTAAATAATTAAGCAGTTTTTTTCATAGTATCTTTAAACAAGATATTTTTTAAAAATTCACCTGTATAACTTCCTTTAGTTTCTGCAACTTGTTCTGGTGTGCCTTCCGCTATAATTTTTCCACCGTTTATTCCTCCTTCAGGTCCCATATCTACAATCCAATCTGCAGTTTTTATGACATCTAAGTTATGCTCTATAACCACAACTGTATTACCTGTGTTTACAAATGCCTGTAATATTTCTAATAATTTTTTTATATCGTGAGAATGCAAACCAGTAGTTGGCTCATCTAATATATAAAGTGTTCTTCCTGTAGAACGTTTTGAAAGTTCTTTAGCTAATTTAATTCTCTGAGCCTCTCCACCAGAAAGGGTAGTCGCTTGTTGACCAATTTTTATGTAACCCAAACCAACATGTTTTAAAGTTATTAATTTTGATCTTATAGATTGAATATTTTCAAAAAAATCACATCCTTCATCAACAGTCATATCTAAAACATCAGCTATATTTTTATCTTTAAATCTAATTTCTAGGGTTTCTCTATTATATCTTGTGCCTTTACATACATCACACGGAATAAACACATCTGGTAGGAAGTGCATTTCATAGGTAATTACCCCATCTCCTTCACAAGTTTCACATCTTCCACCTTTAACATTAAAGGAAAATCTTCCTACTTTATAACCTCTTGCTTTAGCTTCAGGTAATGAAGCAAACCAATCTCTAATTGGTCCAAAAGCCCCTGTATATGTAGCTGGATTAGATCTAGGAGTTCTGCCAATAGGTGATTGATCAATATCAATAATCTTATCGATTAGTTCGGTACCTTTGTAATTTCTAAAGGCTTTTGGAGATTTTCTAGATTTATTATTATTTAATATTAAATTTAAAGCATTAAACAAAGTATGAAGTATTAAAGTTGATTTTCCACTTCCAGATACACCTGTAATGCAAGAAAAAGTCCCAATTGGAATTTTTAAATCTACATTTTTTAAATTGTTTCCTGTTGCACCTAAAATTTCTAAAAATCTACCATTTTTTGCTGACCTTCTTTTTTTTGGTAAAGCTATATATTTTTTTCCTGAAAGATAATTTCCAGTAATACTTTTTTCAATTTTTATAATTTCATCATAACTACCTTCTGCAACTATTTCTCCACCGTAAACTCCTGCCTCAGGGCCAAGGTCGATGATATGATCTGCATTTTCCATTGTTTCAGTGTCATGCTCAACTACAATCACAGTATTTCCAAGATCTCTAAGTTTTTTTAATGCAGTAATTAATTTTTTATTATCTCTTTGATGAAGTCCTATTGAAGGTTCATCCAATACATAAAGAACTCCTGTTAGACCTGATCCAATTTGTGATGCTAATCTAATTCTTTGAGCTTCTCCACCAGATAGCGTTCCGGACTCTCTAGAAAGCGTTAAATAATTTAATCCTACATTGAGCAGAAAGTTTAATCTTTCATTTATTTCTTTTAAAATATGTTGAGCAATTTTTTTATCTCTCTCATTTAAAATTTCATTTAAACTATCAAACCAAGCTTTAGCTTCATCTATTGACTTAATTGTTACTTCACTAATATTTAAATCATTTATTTTTACACATAATGCTTCGTCTTTAAGTCTATAGCCTTTGCATTTTTCACAATTACTTTCACTTTGGTACTGCGCAATTTCTTCTCTTTTCCATTCACTATCTGTCTCTAAATATCTTCTTTCTAAATTATTAACTACACCTTCAAAAGATTTTGTAGTTGAATAAGTTTGATAATTGTCATCATATGAAAATTTTATTTCTTCATCATCTGAACCAAAAAGAATAATATCTTGAATATTCTTTGGAAGTTTTTTCCAAGGATCTGTTAATGAAAATTTATAGTGCTTAGCTAGCGAAGCTAAAGTTTGAGCATAATATAATGATGTAGATTTAGACCACGGTTCAATTGCTCCATCTTGAATACTCAATTTATCATTAGGAACAACTAAGTTTGGATCCACGTTAAGATTATGCCCTATACCTTCACATTCTTCACATGCCCCAAAAGGACTATTAAAAGAAAAAAGTCTAGGTTCTATTTCTTCAATTGTAAAACCACTCTCAGGACATGAAAATTTAGATGAAAATAGTATAGATTCCATTTTTCTAAATTTTTTTGGAAGCGTTTCATCTTCATATTCAACTATCAAAAGACCATTTGATAAATTCAAAGCTGTTTCAACGCTATCTGCTAGACGGTTGCCAATATTAGAATTTAAAACAACTCGATCAACAACAATGGAGATATCGTGTTTAGTTTTCTTATTTAAGTCAGGAAAATCACTAATTTCATAATATTTTCCATCTACTTTAATTTTTTGAAATCCTCTTTTTTTATAATTTAAAATTTCTTTTTTATATTCACCTTTTCTACCTCTAACGATTGGTGCCAGTAGATATATGGTGCAACTTTTTGGCAAAGTTTTAATTTTATCTACCATTTCACTAACTGATTGAGATACTATTGGTTTACCTGTGAAAGGAGAGTAGGGAACACCTATCCTTGCAAAAAGTACTCTCATGTAATCATAAATTTCAGTAACTGTTGCTACAGTTGATCTTGGATTTCTTGAAGTATTTTTTTGTTCAATAGAAATAGCAGGACTCAAACCTTCAATTAGATCGACTTTAGGTTTTTTCATTTTATCTAAGAACTGTCTTGCATAAGCTGACAAACTTTCAACATATCGTCTTTGTCCCTCAGCATAGATCGTATCAAAAGCAAGAGATGATTTTCCTGAACCAGACAGCCCCGTAATCACAACTAATTTCTCTTTAGGAATCTCGACAGAAATATTTTTTAAATTGTGTTCTTTGGCACCTTTTATAACGATTTTTTTCATGCTTTTTTTTACCGATTTTAAATATGTTCTTATATTTAGGTTGTTAATATGATATAAATTTAATTGTTATTAAAGAACAAATCACATACTAAGTCTTAAAAATATGGCCGGAAGTTTAAATAAAGTTCAATTAATTGGTAGATTAGGAGCTGATCCTGAGATCAAACAAATGGTTAATGGTAAAAGTGTAGCGAGATTAAGTGTTGCTACTAGCCAATCATGGAAAGATAAATCTACTGGTGAGCGAAAAGAAAAAACCGAATGGCATAGAGTAGTTATTTTTAATGAAGGTTTGGTTAATATTGTTTCTCAATATTTAAAAAAAGGTGCAAATGTTTATTTAGAGGGAGCACTATCAACACGAAAATGGAAAGACGAAGCTACTGGTCAAGATAAGTATTCAACAGAAGTAGTTCTTCAAGGTTATAACTCTTCATTAACTATGTTAGATGGCAGAAATAAATCTGGTGATTCTAATTTGGTGACCGACAACAAAAGTGATTTACCAAATGATGATTTTCAACCATCTAATAATGATTTAGATGACGAGATTCCATTCTAAATTTCATGCAAAAAGTTACAGTTCAAAATAATAATTCATTCAAACCTATATTAGTGTCAGATGAGATGAGCTCATCGTACTTATCTTACGCAATGAGCGTAATTGTAAGTAGAGCTTTACCAGATGTCAGAGATGGTCTTAAACCAGTACATAGAAGAATTATTTACGCTATGTATAAAGGTGGTTATGACTGGTCAAAACCATTTAGAAAATCAGCTAGAATTGTTGGAGATGTAATTGGTAAATATCACCCTCATGGTGATCAATCTGTTTATGATGCTTTAGTAAGATTAGTTCAAGATTTTTCGATGAGCGTTCCATTAATTGAAGGTCAAGGAAATTTTGGCTCAATAGATGGAGATCCTCCTGCAGCAATGCGTTACACTGAAACAAAATTAGGAAAAATTTCCCAATTTTTAACTGAGGATTTAGAAAAAAATACTGTTTCTTTTAGAAATAATTATGATGAAACTGAAAAAGAACCAGTTGTGTTACCTTCGCAATTTCCAAATCTTTTAGTAAATGGAGCAGGTGGTATTGCTGTTGGTATGGCAACTAGCATACCTCCACATAATTTAGGAGAAATTATAGACGCTACCAACGCCTATATAGGTAATAGAGATATTACTATCGCCCAGCTTATGAAACACGTACCTGGACCTGATTTTCCAACTGGTGGAATAATAATTGGAACAGACATTATCAAGCAAGGTTACAATAAAGGTCGAGGATCATTTAAAATAAGAGGTGAAATAGAGGAAGAAGTTTTAAAAAACGATAGATCAATTTTAATAATTAAATCAATACCTTATCAGGTTAATAAATCAGTTTTAGTAGAAAGAATAGCGCAACTCGCTAGAGAAAAAAAGATTGAAGGAATTAGCGACATAAGAGATGAGTCAAACAGAGAAGGGATTAGAGTTGTACTTGAATTAAGAAAAGGTGTTGAAGGTGAAACAATTAGACGACAACTTTATAAATTAACTAGTATAGAAAGTTCTTTTGGATTTAATACTTTAGCAATTGTAGATAACAAACCTAGAATTTTTAATCTAAAAGAATTTATTGCTGAGTTTGTAAAATTTAGAGAAGAAACTGTTACTAAAAGAATTCAATTTGATTTAAAAAAAGCAGAAGAACGAGCTCATATATTAATTGGTTTAGCTACTGCTGTAGAAAACATTGATGAAGTTATTAAAATAATTAAAAATTCAAAAGACACAAGTACAGCTAAGAATAATTTGCTTTCAAAAAAATGGAAAATTAAAAAAAGCGTAAAATTAGTCGCTTTAATTGAAAAGAAAAAAAGTGTTACAAGCTATAGCCTTTCAGAGACCCAAGTTGATGCAATTTTAGAATTAAGACTCCAAAAATTAACAGCCTATGGAATTGGAGAAATTGAAACAGAAATAAACAAATTATCTGATTTAATCATTGAATATAATAAGATTTTAAATTCAAAAAAAGAACTTTACAAATTAATTAGCGAAGAATTACTAGAGATAAAAACAAGATTTGCAGTACCAAGAAGAACTAAAATTACTGATACAGAGCTTAATTATAGTATAGAAGAGACCATCCAAAAAGAGTCAGTTGTAATAAACATTACTAATCAGGGTTATATAAAAAGAAGTCCATTAAGTAGCTTAAAAAAACAAAAAAGAGGCGGTGTAGGAAAAACAAGTATAGTTACTAGAGATGAAGATTTTGTGGTTCAAATTTTTACCGCAAACACACATACTCCAGTCATATTTTTTTCATCTGAAGGATTAGCTTATAGAATTAAAGCATGGAAAATACCTGAAGGCAGTGCTTCTTCTAAGGGTAAGTCTTTATTTAATATATTACCTTTAAAAAATCATCAAAACATAAGCTCAATTATGCCACTTCCAGAGGATGAAAGTTTATGGAAAAATTTATTAGTTGTTTTTGTAACAGCAAATGGAAACGTTAGAAAAAATAGTCTTGAAGATTTTATAAATATTAATGCTAACGGAAAAATAGCAATGAAATTAAATCCTAATGATAAAATTGTTGGAGTTAAAATTTGTAAGGATGATCAAGATATTATGCTTAGTACAAAAAAAGGTAAGTGTATTAGATTCAATGCAAAAAAACTAAGATTATTTAAAGGGAGATCATCTAAAGGTATTCGAGGAATTCAGTTAGCAGATGACGATAAAGTAATAGCGCTATCAATTCTTAATTCTCCAAAAATTGATGCAAAAACATTAAAAAAAGATGAAAAGGTTCAAAAAGGATTAAATACTTATATTCTATCAATTACTGAAAATGGTTATGGAAAAAGAACTACCTTTTTAGATTACAGGGTGACTAATAGAGGCGGCAAGGGAATTATTAGTATCGTTAACTCTCCAAGAAATGGAAATGTTGCTTCTACCTTAATAGTAGGTGATGATGATGAAATTATTTTATCAACTGATAAAGGAAGCGTTATGAGATGTTCAGTAAAAGAAATACGTGTTGCAGGTAGAAATACTCAAGGTGTTACGATTAAAAAAATGAGCGGTAGTGAAAAAGTAGTATCAGCTATCAAAATAGAAGATAATATAAGTTAATATGAAAACAGCTATTTATCCTGGCACATTTGATCCAATAACGTTGGGTCATATTGATGTAATTCAAAAATCTTTAAAAGTATTTGATAAAGTTGTAGTGGCGGCAACAAATACAAAAAATAAAAATTATTTATTTTCAATTGATACAAGAATTGAAATTATTAAGAGATCTTTGTTTTCAGATTTAAAATTAAACAAAAAAAAAATTTTGGTAATTCCTTTTAATACTTTAACGATAAATTTGTGTAAAAAATATAATGCATCAGTCATTGTTAGGGGCTTAAGAGCAGCGTCAGATTTTGAGTATGAGTTTCAATTAGCTGGTATGAATAAAAGACTAAATTCTAATATTGAGACTATGTTTATGATGTCAGAGGTAGAAAACCAAGTTATATCCTCAAATTTTGTTAAAGAAATAGCTAAATTAAAAGGCAATATAAATAAGTTTGTAACTAAATCTGTTATAAAATTTATTAAAGAAAAAATTTAATGAAAAAAATATTTTTTTTTATATTTATATACTTAATTATTAACCCAACGTTTGCGGAGGAAAACAAAATGATACTTAAACTTAAAGATGGTGATGTCGAAATAGAATTATTTCCTAAAATTGCACCTAACCATGTAAAAAGATTTCAAACTTTAGCTAATGAAGGTAAATATGATGGCGTAGTCTTTCACAGAGTTATAGATGGATTTATGGCTCAAACTGGAGATGTAAAATTTGGTAATTCGAATTCTCCAGAATTTAATTTAGACATGGCAGGTACAGGTGGTTCAGATCTTCCTAATCTTAAAGCTGAGTTTAGTGATGTTGCACATGATAGAGGTGTTTTATCAATGGCAAGAGCAATGGATCCAAATAGTGCCAATAGTCAATTTTTTATTGTTTTTGAGTCAGCACCGCATCTTGACAGAAACTATACTGCTTTTGGAAAAGTAGTCAAAGGTATGGAATTTGTAGATAAAATAAAAAGAGGTGATGGACCCAATGGTTCAGTTGAAGATCCAGACAAAATTATTAGTCTTAGATCTAAAAAATAATTTTAATGAATTCGGAAAAGTTTTCATTTGAGTTAATAACTCAAGATGAAAACGCAAGACTTGGAAAAATTTTAACTCCAAGAGGCGACATAGATACTCCTGCATTTATGCCAGTAGGCACCCTAGGTACTGTAAAAGGTATTTTTACAGATGATATTTTATTGACGGGTTCTCAAATTATTTTAGGAAATACTTATCATTTAATGATCAGACCTGGCACCGAAGTTTTAGATCAGTTTGGAGGTTTACATAATTATATGAATTGGCAAAAACCAATTTTAACTGACTCTGGTGGCTTTCAAATTATGTCCTTATCTAAATTAAACAAAATAGACATAGATGTTGGTGCTATTTTTTCTTCTCATGTTGATGGTAAAAAATTTATTTTGAGTCCAGAAAAAAGTATTCAAATACAAAAATCAATTAACTCAGACATTCTAATGGTTTTGGATGAATGCCCAAGATCTACAATTGATTTAGATAAAATTAAAAATGCAATAACAATTTCAACGGCCTGGGCTAAACGTAGTAAAATTGAGTTTGGAAATAATTCTAGAAAAGCATTGTTCGGAATTATTCAAGGTGGTTTAGATCAAAAATTAAGATTAGATAGTTTAGAAAAGTTAGTCGATATCGAATTTGATGGATATGCAATGGGTGGCTTAGCTGTTGGAGAAAGTCAGTCTGAAATGTTTGAAATACTAAACAAAACAGTAAGTTACATGCCTAAGAAAAAGCCAAGATATTTAATGGGGGTCGGTACACCAGCTGATATTCTTGGTGCCGTTAAAAGTGGTATCGATATGTTTGACTGTGTTATGCCTACAAGATCTGGTCGCACTGGATTAGCTTTTACTTGGGAGGGCAAAATAAATCTAAGAAATTCAAAATATCAATATGACAAAGAACCTTTAGATAAAAAAGTTTCAGTGAGAAATCTAAACATGTATTCAAAAAGTTATTTAAACCATTTAATTAAAACTAACGAAATGTTAGCTTCTATGATTATTTCTCTACATAACGTTAATTTTTATCAACATTTTATGATTGAGATTAGAAAGCAAATTAAAGCAGGTACCTTTAATAAATTTTACGATAAATATATTAAAATACTGAATTAACTAAATTTTTGTTTGAATTATATACATTTTGTATATAAAAGAATTTCTCTTAAGGGCCCTTAGCTCAGTTGGTAGAGCACTTCCCTTTTAAGGAAGGTGTCGATGGTTCGAGTCCATCAGGGCTCACCACTTTATGTTTTAATTGGTGGGTATTTAACAATAACTTCTGTAATCCAGTTATTTAAATTTTTAATCCTATTTTGACTTGATGGGTGAGTGCTTAAAAATTGAGGAGGTTCTTTACCTTTGTTTCTTTCAGCCATTCTTTCCCACAATTTTACAGACTCTCTAATATCAAAACCAGCAAGCGAAGCAAAAATTAGACCTAAGTAGTCCGCTTCTGTTTCTTGTTTTCTTCCAAAAGGATTAAAAATTCCTAATTGAAATATATCCATACCACTAGCTTGGCCCACACTATTTCTTGCTCTGTTTATTGCTCCCCCTAAAAAAACATCTGCTATTTGAGTACCAAGGTTAACCGTTAAAGCCTGACTTGCTCTCTCAATTGAATGTTTAGCCACAGCATGAGCAATTTCGTGACCCATCACAACAGCTAATCCATTATCATTTTGAGTAATATCTAAAATTCCTGTGTAAACCGCAATTTTTCCTCCCGGCATACACCAAGCATTTAAAACTTTATCATTTTCGACTAAAACATAATCCCATTCGAAATTACTAGTTGGATCCTTACCATCTTTTTTTGTAAAAAAAGCAGATACAGCTAGCTCAATTCTTTTGCCAATAGATTTAATAGTTTCAAGCTTTTTTCCATCGTTGATTAGTTTTGTTTTTGATCTAAAAGTTTCGTATGCTGCAGCTGCTTGTCTGTTGATAGTTGCTTCAGGATAAATAGAAAGTTGTTTTCTTTCAGTTATGGGCACTGTTGTACATGAAGGCAAGATTAAGCCACAGCAACCACAACTAAATAATTCAATAAATTTTCTTCTATTTATGTTATGAATCATATAGATATTTAATTATATATGATTTTAAATAATAAAATTTTAATTGCAATTTTTATCTTACTAGTAGTTTTTATTGTTTATTCTAGTTATCATTAATGTCCAAAAATCCTAAGAGATCTATAATAAAAACTTTAAGAAATTACTTTATTACAGGGACAATTGTTTTAATACCTATAGGTATTACATTTTATTTAAGTATATTTTTTGTAAAATTTGTATCTAAGTTACTTCCAGGGAAGATTAATCCTAATAGTTATCTGTCTTTTAATATACCAGGCATAGAAATTTTAATTACTATAATTATAATTACTATTATTGGAGGAATATCACTTTCATTTATTGGGAAAAAAATTTTAGAATATTTTAATAATGTTTTAAAAAGAATTCCAATTTTAAGAACTATATATTCTGCAGTTGGTCAACTGACAGAAAGTTTTACTCAATCAAAAAATTCTAGGAAAAGCGTTGTATTAGTGGAATATCCTAGAAAAGGTATTTGGGCGGTCGGCTTTGCTACTAAAGACAATAAAGGAGAAATATCAAAAAAAACCAACGAAGAATTGGTTAATGTTTTCATACCTACTACGCCCAATCCAACAAGTGGTTTTTTATTAATGCTTCCTAAAAAAGATTTGATTTATCTTGATATGTCTTTTGAAGAAGCCTCAAGATTTATAGTCTCTGCAGGAACATCTAATTGATATTAAGCTGAAATTTTTTCCTCATCAATCAAATCGACCTTATCAAATAATTTTAATAAAAGATCATATTTAGGGTGATTGAGTTCTTCGTTACTCATTTTTTCTACATTTTCTTGTGCTAAATTGAATAGATCTTCGTGTTGAACTGGATCAGCTAATTTAAAAAGTTTTAATCCACTTTGTTTAAACCCAATCAGATCTCCATAACCACGCAATTTCATATCTTCTTCAGCAATAAAAAAACCATCATTAGAGGATTTTAATATTTGGATTCTTTTTTTAGCATTTTGACTTAATTGATTTTTGAATAACAATATACAGGTTCCTTCTTTACTTCCACGACCAACTCTTCCTCTTAGCTGATGAAGTTGTGCTAAACCAAATTTATTAGCGTTTTCAATAACAATCGTATTTGCATTTGGAAAATCAATTCCAACTTCAATTACAGTTGTTGATACAAGAATTGAAATTTCATTATTTAAAAATTTTTTTAATATTTTTTCTTTTTCTTCATTATCCAAAGCTCCATGTATAATAGCTATTTTGTTTGGAAATTTTTTTTCTAATAAATCAAATGTTTTTTTAGTAGAAGAATAATCTAACTTTGATGAATCTTCTATAAGAGGACAGACCCAAAAGACTTGTTCTCTTGCATTAATTTTATTTTTTATAAATGGCCACAAATCATCAATTTTATCTTCTGGTTTGCTTAAGGTAAGTATTTTTTTTCTTTCTAGAGGTTTCTCTGTTAATTTAGAAGTATCCATATCACCATATATCGACATCATCATAGTTCTTGGAATTGGAGTTGCAGACATTAATAACAAGTCACAATTTCTTTCTCCTTTTTTTGCAAAATTTATTCTTTGTCTGACTCCAAATTTGTGTTGTTCGTCTATTATAACCAGACCAAGTTTTTTAAAATTTATAGTTTTTTGAAATAGGGCATGTGTACCAATGAGAAAATTTATTTTATTATTTTGTAAATCTTCAAGAAGTTGTTTTCTTTTTGTTTTGTCAATTTTGCTAGTCAACAAATCAAATTTTATATTTAGTTTAGACTCTTGTAGTAATTTTTGAAATAATTTTAAATGTTGTTCAGCTAAAATTGATGTTGGTACCATCAGCGCACATTGATAACCTGCATTGATAACGTTTATAGCAGCTAAAAAAGCAATTATTGTTTTTCCTGAACCCACATCTCCTTGAAGTATCCTAAACATTCTTTGAGATGACATAAGGTCTTTATTAATCTCATTTATTATTCTTTTTTGTCCATCAGTTAATTTAAACGGTAAACTGTTTATAATTTTCTCACTATTATCTAGTGAAAAAGATTTTGTATTTTTTTTAATCTTTTTAATCTTATTTCTATTTTTGGATAAAAATAAAAAATTTGCAAAAATTTCATCATAGACAAGCCTACGATAATTATTTGAGTTAATATTTAATTCATTATTGGGATTATGCAAATTATCCAAAGATTCTTTCCAACTTAAAAAATTCATTTTTTTCCAAAATCTTTTTATCATGCCATTCATCTATGCTAGGAATTTCTTCTAATATTGTTTGAATAATCTTTCTGTACACTTTTTCAGAAATACCCTCTGTTAATGAATATTTAGGTATAACTGATTGAACATAATCAATCTTATCTAATGTAGTTACGTAATTTGGATTTGTTATTTGGTATCTATTTTTGAAATAATTTATCTTGCCACTTACTACTACCCATTCATTTAATGGTAATATTTTTCTTATATAACCTTCACGACTATTAAAAAAAACTAAATCTATTTCACCGTGTTCATCTTTACATTTTATTTTATTAGGCAAATTTCTAATTCTTGGAAAATTGTACTTAATTACTTTTATTTTTAGGGTAAATATTTTTCCAATTTCGAGTTTATCCAAGGTTGTTGACGCTGATTGGTCAGTTGATGAATAAGGCAGATTCCAAAGTAAATCATTTATTTTTTCAATTTTCTTTTTTTTTAAATATGTAGATAATTTTTTTCCTATTCCTTTTATGGTCTCTACATTATCAAATAGATAATTATGGTTATTATTTTTTTTCATTAAATAAAGTAATATATATTTAAATTATGAGTAAATTAGAATTATTAAAAAATAAAATAAAGTATCGTTCAGCTTATAGAGGTACAAAAGAAATGGATATGTTATTAAGTTCTTTTGTTACATCTATAATTAACGATTTAAATGAAACAGAACTTGAAAAATTAAATGATTTTTTAAAATGTAATGACGAAGATATTTATAATTTTTATATGAATAGTGTTCCAATTTTAGAATTTAAAGAAAATAAAATTTTAAATTTGTTTAAAAATTTTAAAGTTTAAATGGCGGAGAGGGTGGGATTCGAACCCACGAACGAGTTGCCCCGTTGCCGGTTTTCAAGACCGGTGCTTTCAACCGCTCAGCCACCTCTCCATTAATAGATTGCTTTAATACTATCAAAGCATTGAAATAACAATATTGATAAGTTTAATTCAATCTAGTTTTGAGTATTTTTTTATGATAGTTAAAAAAATGTCATTATTTTCAAAAAAAACTATTTTTATTATCCTATTTAGTTGTTATTTTTCAGTAATTAATGCTGCTGCGAATGATTTTAATACATGGTTAGATGAATTTAAAATTAAGGCTAAAAAAAATGGAATTTCACAAAAAACAATAGACTCGGCATTAAGCAATGTTGAATATTTAGCTAAAGTAATAGAATATGATAATCGTCAACCTGAGTTTTTTGAAAAAACAAATGATTACATTAGTAGGCGTGCAAACGAACGAGCTAAAAAACAAGCTATATTACTTTTAGAGGAAAATAGAAATATTTTTGACAAAGTTGAAAAGGAATTTCAAGTAAACAAAGAAATCATTCTTTCTTTATGGAGCACTGAAACTAATTTTGGAAAAAATCTAGGTAAGATGGATATATTGTCATCTTTAGCAACACTTAGTTTTGACAAAAGAAGAAGCGAGTATTTTACTGGAGAATTATTAACTCTTTTAAAACTTTTAGATAAAAATATTGTTAAAAAAGAAAGTCTATACGGATCCTGGGCTGGAGCTATGGGCAATTTTCAGTTTATGCCATCAAGCATTGAGAAATTTGCAATTGATTATGACAAAGATGGTGTAATTGATTTAAAAAAATCTAAGTTAGATGCCATCGCCTCAGCTGCAAATTATATTAACAAAATTGGTTGGAAAAAAGATACGCCTTGTTTTAATGAAGTATCATTTAGTAAAGACATAAATAAAAAATATTTTAATTACTCAGCAAGAAACATTTCAAATAAAAATAAAATTCTTTCATGGGAAAAAATGGGGATAATAATTAAAAATAAATATGATGGTAGCGATAACACTAAAGCTGCCTTAGTATTGCCAGATGGTGATATTACTTCACCCAAATATTTAGTCTATGACAACTATGAAAAAATCTTGAAATGGAACAGATCACTAAGATTTGCATTATCAGTTTGTACTTTAGCGGAGTCGATTAAGAATGAAGCTTAAATTAGTACTTTTAATGTTGTTTATTTTTTCATGCACAACTCCAAATGTTGTTCAAAAAACTACTACTTCAAATCAAAATTCATCTAATAATAAAACTTTTACACATAGTTCAAAAGGTTTTGCGTATGTTTTAGATCAAAGCTTAACACCTAACAGACTACAGAAAGAAGATTTTTTTGTTTCTCACAATAAGCTTAAAATTGGGAGTAAAATCAGAGTCACTAATCCTCAGAACATGAAATCTATAGAAGTTATTTTAAAGAAAAGAGTAAAGTATGACAATTTTTATAAAGTGCTCATCTCTGAGAGTATTATTAAAGAGCTAGATTTAGATCCAATTTTTCCATTCGTTGAAGTGAATGAAATTAAAGTTAACAAATCGTTTGTTGCAGAAAAAGCTATTACTGAAAAAGAAGAGCAAATTGTCTCTAATAAAGCGCCGGTTGCGAAAATAAATATTGATAATATCTCAAAAGCAAAACCATTAAAAAAAGATAATATTATAAATAAATCTTATTTAATCGTCGTAGCAGAGTTTTATAGTTTAGATTCAGCTGAATTATTAAAGGAACGTTTAAATGAAATTATGAGCGAGTCCAATTATCAAATGATTAGTATAAAAAAAATTAATGATAAATCATTTCAACTTATAATGGGCCCATATAACACTATTAATAAACTTAAAAATGATTACAATATTTTAAGTAAAGCAAATTTCGAAGATTTGGATATTAAAATAAATGATTAAAATTTTTAAATACATTTTTATATTAATTCTAATAAATTTTAATATTGCTTCTGCTGAACCAAAAATAGCTGCCAAAGACTGCTATTGTTATTGATTTTCAAACAGATAAAATTTTATACGAGCTTGAACCTGATATTAGTATTTACCCAGCTTCAATGACAAAAATAATGACGACCATAATTGCTTTTGATTTGCTAAAAGCAAAAAAACTTTCACTTGATGATAAATTTTTTATATCTGAAAAAGCTTGGAGAATGTCACAAGCTGGTTATTCCTCAATGTTTATAATGATCAACGACCAAATCTCAGTTGAAAATTTATTAAGAGGTATCATTGTTGCATCAGGTAATGATGCATGTGTTGCTTTAGCAGAAGGTATAGCAGGATCTGAACAGAACTTTGTTGATATGATGAACCTTAAAGCGCAAGAAATAGGTATGACAAACACTCATTTTGCTAATTCATCAGGCATTAATGATGTAGAAAATTATTCTACTGTTAGAGATATAGCTTTAATGTCAAAGTATTTAATAAAAAATTATCCAGATTATTATCATTATTACGCTGAACAAGAATTTACGTGGGATAGGACAGGGGGAGATCCAATCACTCAAAATAATAGAAATTTATTATTATTTAGAAATTTAGGCGTAGATGGAATTAAAACAGGACATTTGTCCGTTGAAGAATATTCATTAGCAAGTTCCATTAAAAAAGAAACACGAAGAATCATTGCTGTGGGAAGTGGATTCAAAACAATGGCATCAAGAGCAAATCAATCTCTTCGTCTATTAAATTGGGGTCTTACAAATAGTGATACATTTGAAATATCAAAAAAAAATAACACAATTTTTGAATTTAAAACCTGGTTAGGTAAGGAACAAATAGTAAAAGGTTATACTAAAGAAGATGTATATTTTACAGTTGATAAAAAAGATTTAAGAGATTTTCATGTTTTTTTAGAGCACAACGGACCAATAAAAGCTCCCATTCAAAAAGATGCAGAAATTGGAAATATAAAAATATATAACAATGATGAACTTTTAAAAACAGTTCCTGTTTACGCTCTGGAAAAAGTTAAAAAAGTTAATTTCTTATTAAGTTTGTTAACTTCTTTTAATTATATGATTTGGGGCGATGTCTAAAAGACGATTTTATTTTATTGTTTTTGAAGGCATTGAAGGTACTGGGAAAAGTTACCAAATCAATAAATTAATTCAATCATTAAAGAAAAATAAAATAAGCGTTGTAAAAACAAGGGAGCCTGGAGGATCTGTATCTGCAGAAAAAATAAGAAAACTTATTTTTGATAAACAATCTAATAAATTTCATAAATTAACTGATTTTTATCTTATGCTAGCTGCAAGAAATGAGCATATTCAAAATACAATTTTAAAAGCTAAAGAAAAAAAACAAGTAATTATCTCAGATCGATTTATAGACTCGACATTTGCATATCAAGTTATTGGAAACAAAATTGATAAAAATATTAATTATTTAAATCAAAAATATATTTTGAATGGTTTAAAACCAAATATGACAATTGTCCTAAAGTCAAATTTAAGAAATATTTATTTAAGAATAAAAAAAAGAAAACAAAAAAATAAATTTGATAAACTTAAATCTACATTTTATAGAAATGCGCAAAATGCTTTTATAAAATTAGCTAAAAATAAAAAAGATTATTATGTTTTTGACTCTTCCCAAAATACACCTGATTTAGAAAAAAAATTACTTAAACTTGTTTTAAGTAAATTAAAATAATTATTCATGTCTTCAAAATATTTGAATCCGTTTTATTCATTAAAATTAGTATCTTTAGATAATCATCTTTTAGAATTAATTGACCTATATAAAAATAATAAATTTCCAAAAGTTTTACTTTTAAGCGGAAAAAAAGGATCAGGTAAATTTACTTTAGTAAACCATTTTTTAAATTGGATATTTTCAGAAGAAGAGCAAAAAACTAAATATGATTTATCCAAAAAGCAAATTAATAAAAACTCAAAGTTTTATAATTCTATTCTAAATAGTACTTCACAAGAGGTTATATTCATACAAGCAGAGGAAGCAAAAAATATTAAAATTGAAGATATAAGAAATTTAAAAAATACAATATCGAATACGTCTTTGGTGAATAAACCAAGATTTATCGTGATTGATGAAGTTGAATTTTTTAATGATAATTCAGCTAATGCGTTGTTAAAAACTTTAGAGGAACCTACAATAAATAATTTTTTTATTCTAATTAATAACCAGCAAAATGAAGTTTTACAAACAATAGCCTCACGATGTTTAAATAAAAATATATTTTTATCTAATACCCAAAAAAAAGAAATTAAAGAATATTTAATAACCAATAATCAGATAGAAGATGTTATTTGTAATCAAATTTTTTTAACACCAGGCTCTTTTTTAAGATTTAATGATTTATGTAATAAATATAAAATTTCAAATGATGATACATTAAACAATAAAATAACATTATTACTAAATGGTTTTAGAAAAGATAAAGACAAAACCATTATTCAATTAATTTATCATTTTATTGATACATATTTTATTAATCAAATTAATGAAGACGTAACTAAGTCTGATTTGCTTGTTTCAATTAAGTCTAATATAATTAACGATATTAACAATTTAACAAAATATAATCTTAATATAACTTCAGTTTTAAGCTCGATAAATTCTAAACTATTAAATGTCTAAAACTTTTTATATTACTACTCCGATTTATTATCCATCTGGCAATCCTCATATGGGTCATGCATATTCTAGTATAGTTGCTGATGTTTTTGCTAGATTTAAACGGCTAGAAGGTTATCAGGTTCATTTCTTGACTGGTACCGATGAACATGGATTAAAAATTCAAAGAGAAGCTGAAAAAAAAAAAAAAGATGTAAAAGTTTTTGATGATGAGCTATCTGAAAAATTTAAAAAATTAACTAAGACACTAAATTTATCAAATGATGATTTTATCAGAACAACTGAAAAGAGGCACTATGAGTCAGTTAAAGGTATTTGGAATAGATTAGTAGATTCTGGAGATATTTATTTATCTAAGTATGCAGGATGGTATTCTGTTTCAGATGAAGCTTATTATACAGAGGAAGAAATTAAAGAAGAGGGCGGAAAAAAAATAGCTATATCCTCAGGATCTCAAGTTGACTGGTTCGAGGAAGAGTCTTATTTTTTTAAATTATCAGCCTGGCAAGATAAATTACTTGCACATTATGATAAATATCCAGATTTTATTGGGCCAAAATCGAGATACAATGAAATTTATCAATTTGTTAAAAGTGGATTGAATGATTTATCTGTAAGCCGGACTTCATTTAAATGGGGGATACCTGTACCAAACAATGATAAGCATATAATTTATGTTTGGCTTGATGCACTAACAAATTATATTAGCGGTTTAAACTTTCCTAACACGGAAGATAAATTATTTAAAACTTTTTGGCCCGCAAATATCCATGTAATTGGTAAAGATATTTTAAGATTTCATTCAGTATATTGGCCTGCATTTTTAATGGCTGCCAAGGTTCCATTGCCATTAAAAGTTTTTGGTCATGGTTGGATACTGTCAGATGAAAAAAAAATGTCAAAGTCTCTTGGTAATATTTTAGATCCCTTAGAAATTATAGACAAATATGGAATTGATCAATTGAGATATTATCTTCTTAAGGAAGTTTCCTTAGGAAATGACGGTAATGTATCAATGGAAAATTTAAAAAATTGTATCAATAATGATTTAGCAAATAATTTTGGTAATTTATGCCAAAGAGTTTTTTCATTTATTGAAAAAAATTGTGAAGGCAAATTACCTAAGCCTGATCAATTACAAGAAATTGATAAAAAACTTATTCATAACTTAATAAACAAAGTCCCAGAATTAATTTCAGAAATGAATAAACAAGAACTCAATAATTATTTAAAAAAAGTAGTTGAGTTTTCTTTTGATGCAAATAAATATTTTAATGATTTACAGCCTTGGTCTTTAAAAAAACTGATATTAGTCGAATGAACACAATTTTATATACTATTGTAGTTCAAATTAAAAATATAAGCATACTTTTAAACCCAATCATTCCGGAAAGTAGTAATAAAATTTTAGATATGTTAAATTTAAACACAGATAATAGATTGATAAAATCGATTAATGACAATGATGTGTTTGACCACGATAAGTCTTTTCAAAAAACAACTATATTATTTAAAAAAATAGAAGATGATAATTGATTCACATTGCCACCTAGAATACGAACCAATGTACTCTCAATTAAGCGAGGTAGTTCAGAGAGGAATAGATAACAATGTAAAATATTTTTTAAGTATTTCTACAACAGACGCTAGTTTTCAAAAAATATTAAAAATTATAGATCAACATCAATCAATTTATGGAACATATGGCATTCATCCACATGAAACAAAAGATTATGCATCCTTAAAGTCTGATCAGATTATTAATAAAGTAAAACAAAATTCAAAAATTATAGGAATCGGAGAAACCGGTTTAGATTTTTATTACAATCATTCTGACAAAAACATTCAAATAAAAGTTTTTGAAGAGCACATTAAAGCCGCTCAGCAGTTAGGTATTCCTTTAATTGTTCACACTAGATCAGCAGAAGAAGAAACTTATGAAATCATTAAAAAAATAAAAAAAAAAAAAGATTTTAAAGTTTTAATTCATTGTTTTACAGGAAGTGCTCCATTTGCAAATAAATTAATAGAATTAGGCTGTTATATATCTGCTAGTGGAGTTGTTACATTTAAAAAATCAAAAGAATTAGCTGAAACTTTTTTAAATTTACCTAATGAAAGAATTTTAGTTGAAACAGACTCCCCTTATTTATCTCCTGAACCTTTAAGAGGTAAATCAAATGAACCATCACATATTATTCATACTGTTAAATTCTTAGCAGATATTAAAAAAATTGACCTAGAAAAATTTTCTAAGATTACTACAAATAATTTTTTTGATTTATTTGGTAAATTAAATTGAAAAATAAATTTACAATATTAGGTTGTGGAAGTTCTCTAGGCTCGCCGTGGATAACTGAGTATTGGGGCGAATGTAATAAAAAAAATAAAAAAAATATTAGAACTCGTTGCTGTGCTCATTTTCAGTATAAAAACATTTCTGTTCTTATAGACACATCCCCAGATATTAAAGAACAAATAATTAAGAATAAAATTAAGAATGTAGATGCTGTGATTTATACCCATGAACATGCAGACCAAACATCAGGTATTTTTGAATTAAGACCTTATTATTGGTTGAATAAAAAAAAGATTGATATTTTCGCTAGCGCTAAAACAATGAGAGAGCTTAAAGAAAAATATGATTTTATTTTTAAACCTAAACATGGATATATCCCAATAGGTAAATCCAATATTATTAAGAAGAAATTTTTTATTAAAAAAGATAAAAATAAGATTCATATTAAGGCTTTTGAAGTTCCACATGGTTTAATTAAAGCAACTGGTTTTTTAATAAATAAAATTGCTTACCTAAGTGATTGTAGTTCAATACCTAAAAATATTGAAAATGTTTTAAAAAATCTTGATTATCTTATAATAGACTGTCTAAGAGTAACTTATCACCCTGGTCATTTAAATTTAGAAGGTGCACTTGAAGCAATCAAACGTTTAAAGCCAAAAAAAACAATTTTAACTAATCTTCATGTTGATTTTGATTATGAAAATCTCAAAAGAAAATTACCAAAAAATGTGTTTCCTGCTTACGATGGTATGAGTTTTACTTTTTAATTTCTTTTTCAATAAAAGAAACAAATTTGCTAGAAGTCGGATTAGTTATAGACGCAAAAGTGTCTGATACTTTGCCATCTTTTCCTATAATTATTTTATGAAAGTTCCATTTAGGTATAGCGCCTGAGCCATAATTTTCTTTTGCCCATTTAAAAAATGGATGCGCATTATCTCCTATAACATCTGTTTTTTCAGTTATTGGAAAATTTATTCCAAAATTAGTTTCACAAAAATCTTTAATTTCTTCATTAGTTCCGGGCTCTTGTTTAAAATTATTTGATGGGACACCAATGACTACTAAGTTTTTATCCTTATAATTTGACCAAATAGTTTGTAAGTCTTCATATTGATTTGTGAATCCACATCGACTTGCAACATTTACTACAACTATCACCTTATTTGTATAGTCAGCTAAATTTACATTAACACCATCAACGCCATTAAAACTAAATGAAGTAGCTAGCTGTTCATATTTAGAATGACCTTTTGAAAAAAAAGACAACATAAGAAATAATATAATTAGTGTTTTTTTCATCTTCAACAGTTTATAGCTTTTAACAATGTATTTATAGGTAAAATTACACAATTATAACGTTCTTTATATTTATTGTTTAATAATTTTTTAATTTCTTTAAATTTTGTTTTAATCATTATTTTATTTTTATCATCAATTTTTAAAAAATTACTTAATTCTTTGTTGGCATTTTTGATTTTCATATTCTTAAAAGTCGAGGCTAATACACTTGCTGATGCTTGGCAAAACACACAAGACTCAGTTTCATAATTAATTTTTTAATAAGCTGGTTAATAATTTCAACTTCAATTGTAATTATATCTCCACAAATCTTATTTTTTTGCGTAGATCTAAATTTTGAAATATTAGGCAAACCATAATATTTTGTTTGAGATGCAAGCTTTATGAGGCTTTGGCTGATCATTTATTTTTTAGTAGTTAAAGCTAATAAAAAATAACCTACTACAGTTGATAGTAGCGAGCCCACTAAAACACCAATTTTAACTCCGTCTAAATATTGTTGAGATGTTTCGAACGCCAAATTACCTACGAATAAACTCATTGTAAAACCAATCCCAGTTAAAATTGCAACACCATAAAAATTTAACCAATTAGAGTTACTAGGTTTTTCTGCAAAACCAAATTTTACTGAAAGATATGAAAATCCAAATACTCCAATTTGTTTACCAATAAATAATCCACAAACAATACCAAGAGGTTCTGGATTTAAAAGTGCACTAAAACCAATACCATCTAAAGAAACACCAGCATTTGCAAATGCAAATAGAGGCATTATTCCAAAAGCAACATAAGGTGAAATTGCATGTTCTAATTTAAGCAATAAAGATTTACTTTTGTCTTTTATATCGTGCGGTATTAGAAGGGCTAATAATACACCTGAAATAGTTGCATGAATGCCTGATTGATGAGTAAAATCCCATAACAAAATTCCAACAATTAAATAAGGTAGAAATATTTTTATATTGAACTTATTGAATATAAATAAAACGATCAACGCTATTGCCATTAAAATTAAATAAGTAACTTGAATATTTCCAGAATAAAAAAAAGCAATAATAACTATGGCTCCAAGGTCGTCAATAATTGCTAATGCTGTAAGAAATATTTTAAGTGAAATAGGAACTCTTTTTCCTAATAAAGATAATACACCTAATGAAAAAGCAATATCTGTAGCTGATGGAATTGCCCAACCTTTTAAAGTTTCTGGAGAGTTAATATTTATTAAAACATAAATTAGAGCAGGGACTATCATTCCTCCCACAGCGCCAATTATAGGTAATAAAGCTTGTTTAGGGTTAGATAGTTCTCCCTGAACCATTTCTCTTTTTATCTCCAGTGAAACTAAAAAGAAAAATATGGTCATCAATACATCGTTTATCCAATGCAGAACACTCAGTTTTAGTTTGAATGATGAAACGCCAAGAGAAACATATTTGTTAAGTGTTTCAAAATATATATTTGCATATTCACTATTGCTAATTACCAGAGCAATAGCAGCAGAAAAAAGCAAAACTAAACCTGAAGCTGATTCAAGTTTAAAAAATTCTTTAAAAGGTTTAGTGATAATTCTAATCATGAGTTATTTATTTTATATCACCTATATAAATACCTAAAGATAGAGCAGTTTCAACCAAAGGATCAGTTCTCTCAACATTTTTGTAGGTTTTTATAGCTTCATCGATTGCCACATCAATAATTTTACGATTTTTATAAGCAACCATTCTATCAAATTTACCTTTTTCTAATAAATCAACAGCATAAACTCCAAATGCACTAGCTAATATTCTATCATTTGCCGTAGGTGGCGCTCCTCTTTGAACGTGGCCAAGAGCAGTCACTCTACATTCAATGTCAGTTTTTGACATAATTTCATTAGAAATATATTCACCAATTCCTCCTAATCTTTTTTGACCATCTTTAAATTCATGTATAACTTTTTGACCATTTTCCATTTTCACTGCTTCAGCAACAACTATTAGTGAATGCTTTACATTTCTTTTTTGCATTTCATTAAGTTTATTTATTATACCTTTAATGGAATATTTTATTTCAGGAATTAAAATCACATCTGCTCCACCAGCTATACCAGAGCTTAGAGCTATATGACCTGCGTCTCTTCCCATAACTTCTAGTATCATGGAACGACTATGACTTACTGCTGTTGAATGTAAATTATCTAAGGCTTGAGTTGCTACATGAACAGCTGTGTCAAAACCTATAGAACTATCTGTTGCACCGACATCGTTATCAATTGTTTTTGGAATAGCTACAATATTTAATTTTCCCTACCTTGGCTAGTTTTTGTAGTATTTGCATACTGCCATCTCCGCCAATAATAACAAGCCCTTCTAACCCCAATTGTTTATAAGCTTCGACAATCTTCTTTGAACTATTTGAGGGTCTCTGTCAGTATTTTTAAACTACCTTTATTAGTAGTGCCTAAAAACGTACCACCTTGTTTTAGTAAATAACCTGAAAAAGTTTCTCTTGTTAATTCTATATATTCAATTGGTCTTTGAACTAGACCAGTTGTTACCGTTTTTAATTCCATATAGTAATAGTCATCCCATATTTATTTTTGCTCCGCAGGTTCAAATCCTGCCGCCCCGACCATTTATGAAAAAAAGAGCTAAAATTTATGTTCCTACAAAAAATGCGATGCAGTCAGGTAGGGCAAAAGAAAAAAAATGGGTTTTAGAATATTTTACAGAGGACTCTAATGTAAATTCATTAATGGGGTGGGAGTCTAGCCGTGATACTTTAGGCGAAATTAAACTTAAATTTTCATCAAAAGAAAAAGCAATTGAATACGCAACTCATAATAATATTGAATATACACTAATAGAACCAAAACCACGAAAATTTATTATTAAATCATATGAAGAAAATTTTACTAAAAATTAATTATGTGGCGTAGTTTTTTTACAGAAAGAAAATGGTTACTTTGGTCTTGGGGCGGGGCTCTTTTTATAATTTTATCTTTATTTTCTCAGACGTGGATCGATGTAAAAATTAATGAATGGTATAAAGGGTTTTACGATCTTTTACAAAAAGCTCCTGAAAGAGAATTATCAGAATTTTATGATGGCATTTTCTTGTTTATGAAATTAGCAGTACCCTATGTAATTATTTACACAATAACTAATTATTTTACTCGATTGTGGGCATTTAGATGGAGAGAAGCAATGACATATTCTTATATGCCATATTGGAAAGCTGTGGATGCAAAAGTTGAGGGAGCCTCTCAGCGTATTCAAGAAGACGCAATGAATTTTGCAAAAATAGTTGAAAGTTTAGGACTTCAAGTAGTTAGAGCTCTAATGTTACTAGTTGCATTCATTCCAATTTTATGGGGTCTATCAGAAAATGTTGTCATTCCTTTTTTTAAAGATATTTCTGGCTCATTAGTTGTTGTTTCTCTTACAGCAAGTTTGGGTGGATTATTAATTAGTTGGTTAGTTGGAATTAAATTACCAGGTTTAGAGTACAATAACCAAAAAGTTGAAGCAGCATTTAGAAAAGAATTAGTTTATGGGGAAGATGATAGAATTAATTATGCTGGTCCAACTACAATTTTACAATTATTTACTGGTATAAAATTTAACTATCATAGACTCTTTTTGCATTATGGATATTTTGATTTGTGGTTAATAATGTACAATCAAACTATGGTTATTGTGCCATACTTACTTATGGGCCCTGGCTTATTTACTGGAGCAATGACATTAGGTGTATTGATACAAACCTCTAGCGCGTTTAGAGAGGTTCAGGGAAGTTTCTCTCTATTCTTACAAAACTGGACAAGAATTACTGAATTGAGATCTATTCACAAAAGATTATCAGAGTTTGAGTCTGCAATTAATTTTAAAGATAAAAATTTTATTAAAGATCAAAAAGCTTAAGAATGGAATTATATCTTAAGCTAATTGACGTAATCTTTCCTGTATTTGCATTAGTTGGAGTAGGGTACTATTTAGGAAAAAAAAACCCTAACTATGACACAACGTTTATTACTAATTTTGCATCTAAATTTGGATCTCCTGCCTTAGCCTTTTACGCAATAACTTCAACAGGTGTCACCTTTGATGCATTTGTACATTATTTTTTTTACGCATTAATAGCAGTGATTGGTTTTTCCATAATTGGATTAATTGTGCTTATTGCTCAAAAGAGAGATTATATAACTGAGTTACCACCTCTAATTCTTCCAAATTGTGGAAATATGGGTCTGCCAATTTGTTTATTTGCTTATGGCAAACTAGGTATGGGAATTGCCTCGGCCATATCTGCATTTATCATTATTTCACATTTTACTTTTGGTATTTTTTTAGCAAGTAAAAAAATTAGTTTCAAAGTATTGATTGAAAGCACCCCTGTTTATGCTGTGTTAATTTCTGTTGTATTATTGTACTACAATATCAAAGCACCAGTGTTTATCGAAAATACAGCTTTTCTTCTTGCCTATTCGACAATTGCAATGATTCTAATGTCTTTAGGTATAGCTCTTACAAAATTAAAAGTTTTTTCATTTAAAAATGCAATCATTTCAACATTTGCACGTTTATTCTTAGGTCCAATAATTGGATTATTAATTATTTATTTATTTGATTTAAGTGGTGTAGCAGCAGGTGTTTTATTTATTCAGACAGCAATGCCTAGCGCCATACTTACTTATTTGGTTGGATCGATGTACTCATCAAAGGAAGCAGTTAATAGTATCGCGAGTACAATTGTGGTTTCAACTATTCTTTCTTTTTTTACAATACCAATAATAGTTTTTATAGCGCTTAAATATTTTATTTAGATAACTTCAAGTCCTCTTCAATATAAACTTTAATAATTTCATCAAAGTTTGTTTCAGCTTTAAATCCTAATTTTTTTGCTCTACTGGCTTCTATATCTTTTGCCCATGAACCTACAATTTTTTGAATGTCAGCATCTGCTTTATGTTTAATTAGTTTTACAATCTCATTTCCTGATATCCTTTTAAGAGACTCAATTTGTTCATGAACAGTTGCTGATAGACCTGGCATATTTAAGGTAATTCTATTTTCTAGCTTTTTAGTATTAAGTTCTGAGGCATGAATTAAAAAATGTATTGAAGATCTTGGAGAGGCAAAATAGTGCCTTGTATCAGTGCTTACTGGAAGTATTGCTTCTTGACCATTAAGAGGTTCTCTTATTATTCCTGAAAAAAAACCTGATGCTGCTAAATTAGGCTTACCAGGTCTAACGCATATAGTTGGAAATCTAATAGAAATGCCATCAATCATGCCTTTTCTAGAATAGTCAGATAACAGAAGTTCTGAGACAACTTTTTGACTTCCATATGATGTCAAAGGTGTTGTGAAAAATTCATCATTAATTCTATCAGGGAAGGGTGCCCCAAAAACAGCTAGAGAACTAGTAAATACTAATTTTGGATGATAATTTTGGCCAACTGATCTTATAGCTTCAAATAAATTCCAACTTCCTTTAGCGTTAACATTCCAACCTAGATCAAATTCTTTTTCAGCGTGACCAGATACAATTGCTGCTAAATGAAAAATAAGCTCAGGTTTATCTTTTACTAAATTTTTTGATACTGTTGGATCAGAAAAATCTCCAGTTTTGATTTGTATTTTAATGTCGGTTTCATTTATCTTAGGCGTTGTTATTACATCAAATAATATTAATTCTTGAATTTTTTTTTCATTAATTGTTTTTAAAGATAATAGCTTGGCCACTAATTTTTGACCAATCATCCCTGCTGAGCCTAATATTAATATTTTCATATCTAATTATTATGTTATCAACATATAACATTCTCAATTATTGTTTTATAGCCATATTCATATTTTTGTAGTTTAATACCTTTATGAAAAATAATTTTCATGTATTTTTAGGTGCCACTATTGGAGATGCCGCTGCAAGACCTTTACATTGGGTTTATGACCAAAAAAAAGTCCAGCAATACATAAAAAATAAGAAAGATTTTGCCTTTTTGAAAAACAATAAAAGCCCATTTTATAATATAAAGACAGGCAATGTTTCTGGTTATAACGATGTAGGTCAGGTTATGTTTAAAACATTGATCTCAAGGAAACCTAACGTTCAAGCCGAGTTCAAAAAAAATATAATCAAACATTTTGGCCCAGGAAGCAATTATTGGAAAAATTTAAAAATTAGGAATAAATACAAGAAAATTAAATGGAAAAAGCCACTAAATGGTCCTTGGATACATCAAAATGTTTTAGACACTATAAAAAATATAAAATCTAATAAGAAAATTACTGGCGGGACTAAAGTAAATGAGTCTGACGGTTTTTGTGCTGCATTACCTTACTATTTGTATTTCAATGATTTAAAAAATATCAAAAAGATTATATCTTTAGTTTGTTCAACTAAAACAAGCATCAAATATGGTTTAGCCAAACTTCACATTATCGATATTGCATTAAAAGGGTCTAAAAATCCTATAAATTTCTTTATTAAGTCATTTTCTAAAATTAAATATTTTAAAGATGTAATAAGAGACATAAAAGCAGCTAAAAAACTCTTAAAATTTAGTCATAATTTTGCTGCTAAAAAATTTGGCTTAGCTTGTAGCTACCCAGGGAATTTCAAAACATCAATTCACGCAATTTTGAAGTCTAATAATTATAAAAATGCAATTTTAAGAACAATTAGGGCAGGCGGGTGTAACTGTTCTAGATCTAATTTTGTTGGTGCCTATTTTGCTGCCTTCAAAGGTATTAGAGCAATTCCTGATAATTGGGTTTCTAAGTGCACCAAGTCTAAACAAATAATTAATCATTTAAAGTAAATATTATTTACTTATATCTTAATAATTTACTTTATTAATATATTGTATATAGTTGTTTTATATAGGTTAATTTATTATTAATAAATATCTATAAATAATTGAAAAAGGACTTATTAGTTAAATGAATAAGTCTGAAGTAAATGTTTTTACCTGCAGAGGAGTTAAGAATTAGGTTAAATCCTCGCTAAAAATAATTATTTCTCTGAAATGGCGTATTTGTTAGCTTTTTTAAGATTCTAAAAGGTAATATTACCAATGATTCTAGCCTTATAATAAGTTAGTAATATCAACACTTTTAGAGCATTGCAGTTTCGTAATATGCCTTTTAAACGAGCTAGGATACCCTTTTTTTTTGAATTGTGTGTTTTTCAGTACAACTGACTGGCGAGTATAAAAATTTACTTACTAAATATGTTAAAATCTTCTAAAAGCGTTGATAATCAACATTTCTAGAACGAAAAACCCTCATTTTTTAATAGCTTTTTTTTGGTTTTGATACCACCTTTAGCGGAGTATCCACCTAGCTTTCCGTCCGATCTTATGACCCGATGACATGGAATTTTAGGAGGAAAGGGGTTTTTACCTATAGCATTTGCTACAGCTCTTACTGCTTTAGGCTTTCCTATAGCTTTAGCCACCTGAGCATAGGTTTTTAGCTTTCCTTTAGGTATTTTCTTCAAATAAGACCATACTTTTAATTGAAATTGAGTACCTTTTAGTTTCATTTGTTTAAAATGCTTACTTTTATTGGCTCACCGTCTTTAAAAGCCTTTAGTTTCTTCAAATCTTCAGGATTGTAAGCATTTGCCCAATGATTTGCCTTAGAAATTAGCCTAATTTCATCCTTTTTACTAGCTGGCGTTTTCCCAAAACCTATAGCAATTGCTGAACCTTGGTTCCAAAAGGCTATTTCACCTAAATTAAATACTTCTTTTGCATCGTTTTCCAATACTATATCGTTTTTTGGAGTATCAAAGTAGATTTCATTACCCCAGGTTGCTATTTTAGCTTCAATTGGCATTAATTTAATCAATTTTTCAGCAGTTTTGTTGCTTAAGGCTTTACATTTGATTTTTAGATCAGATATCTCAAATATTATATCCATAAAGTTTGAATTTAAGCTATTGACATAACAATTTCACTAATATATTATGTTCCGATAATTTATGGTTATCGGAAATATTATGAATGAATTAGTTACAAATATTAAAAAAACTTCAAGATGAAACAATTGAAAATTTAAAAAATTCAAAGTCAAATAATACGATACGAGCATATAAAGCAGATATTTAAAGATTTTATAAGTTTTGTAAAACATAATGCAATATTTACCACAGATCCAAATATTGTCAGTTTATACCTTACAATCTCAAAAACACAAAATTCAGTAGTTTAAAAAGAAGATTAGCATCAATCAGTATGTTTCATAAAATTAAAGGTTATTATTTAGATATTAAACATCCAATTATTTCTGAAAATTTATTGGGAATAAAAGATTAAAAGGATCAATTCAAAAGGAAAAAATCCTATATTAATCAATGATTTAAAATTAATAATTGAAGCAATTAATAAAGATAACATTAATGAATTTGAAAAATTAAAAAATAAATCTCTTATTTTACTAGGTTTTGCGGGAGGTTTTAGAAGATCTGAACTTGTATCTCTTTTAATTGAAGATTTTGATTTTGTTGAGGAGGACTGAAAATTTTAGTTAGAAAATCTAAAACAGATCAATCTGGAGAAGGTTTAGTAAAAGGCATACCCTATTTTAAATATAAAGATTTATGTTCTGTTTCATTTGTTAAAGAATTGATAGATAAACTTGATTTAAAACAGGGAAAGTTGTAATTTGACATTAACAGACAAAGGCGTAGCACTTAAATAAAAAGATACGCAAATCTTAGCTGGTCTAGATGGCAGTAAATATGCTGGACATAGTTTAAGGTCAGGTTTTGCAACATCAACAGCAGAAGCTGGGGCCGAGGAAAGAAACATTATGGCTATGACAGGGACACAAAAATACTCAAATGGTTAGAAGATATATTAAAGAAGCTAATTTGTTTAAGAATAATGCATTAAATAAATTAGAGATTAAGTGATTAATTTTTTATAAAAATAATGATTAAAAAGATATTGAGTATATTTTTAAAAATTTTTTTCAGAAAGTTATTTATTAAAACGAAGATTAAAAAGAGCAATAAATAAAAATTATGAAAAAGAATTAAAAATTATAGAAAGATATACCGATAAAACTAAAGATGCTTTAGATATAGGTGTTTATAGAGGTGTTTATTCTTAAAATTATCAGAAAATTTTAAAACAGTTCATTCTTTTGAGCAAACTCCCTACTATTTAAATATTTAGAAAAAAATTTAAAAAAAATAATCAAAAATTTAACATTATATAATATTGCCTTGTCTGATAATAACGGCGAAACAGAACTTAAATTACCTTTAAGAAAAATCTTTTTTAGCGGAAATATTGAAGAATTATATCAATTAGGAGCAGCCACAATTCATCAAGATAATAAAATAAAGTCTTATAAAACTATAACAATTAAAACAAAAAATTAGATGATATAGAAATAACAAATGATATAGGTTTTATTAAAATTGATGTCGAATCAAAAAAAAATGTTTTAAAAGGTGGAGAAAAAATAATTAAAAAAAATAACCCTCCTATATTAGTGGAAATAGAAAAAAGACATAGCGGCAACGAGGTAATTGAAACAATCGAATTTATAAATAGTTATGGATATAATGCTTATTATTTAAAAATAATGATCTACAAGAAATATCTAAGTTAGATAATTTTGAAGAGGAAAATAATTATTTTTTTAAGAGAGTAATTCAAAAATTTTGTTTGTTAATTCATTAAAAATTTTGTCTAAAAATTTTGTTATAATTAAGCAAGTGAGATGTGTAGATTTTATAAAAATCTTGTTTATTTCTTTCAATAATATCTATTATTTTAATATCAAAACTAGAAGCGATATGAGTTGGCGCCCCATATACATTGCCAATAACTAGGCTACTTAATGAGATTATATCAATTAACACGTCAAGATCTGCTTTATCAAATAAAATTATTTTATTTTTACCAATTTGTTTTAAGTATAAATTATCATCTATTTTATTAAAATTTATTTTTAATTTATTAAATAAATAATTATCAATAATCCCATTGGTAATAACAATATCTTTATTATTATTTAAATTAAGATTATTTAAAAATTTTTCCAATTCTTCAATAGAAGGTTCGATTGAAGTATAAGATTTTATATATTTGTCTAAAATCCATTTTTCATCAAAATGAAATAAAATAAAAAATTTTTTGAACTAAGTTTATAAAATTTTTTGATAAATACGACAAATTTAATCTATTTTCAAAAATATTTAAATCAGAAGTTTCAAATTTACAATTTAAAAAATATAAATTTTTTTTTAATAATGTCTATTTTGTTAAATTTTTTCATTATCAAAAATTATTTTATTTTTTTTTAAAATATTAAAAATAAAAAAAGGTTTTTTTCTAATATTAATTATCCTAACATTACATCTGATAAGTAGTGAAATTAAAATAGATCTATCCTTACCATCTGCTACTATTATATAGTCAAATTTAGTTTTATTTAATGATCTTAAAAATTTATAATTTTGAACAATGTCGTTTTTTGGCAATAAATGTACTTTATTTACTAAAGTTGAATTTTTTATAAAGTTATAATTTTTAAGTGAAGCAACTATATGTATTTCAGCATTATTAAATTTTTTTTTAATTGAATTAATTAAGATAGATGTAAGAATAAAGTCACCAACTCTATCAGCTCTAAAAATAAGTATTTTCATTAACTTGTAAAAAAATGACTTTTCAATGTTCAGAGTAATTAGGTAAAGGAAAAATAAATTTCGTACCTTTAGAAATTATTTAAAATGGCTTTTCTTATTTTGAATAATCTCATTTTTAAAATTTAATTTAAAAATGTAAAACAAAATAGTAATCTGGTTTGAGATTTCTTGATTTAAGCTCTGATATTATTTTAATTTTTGTACCAGGAGTATAATAATTAAATTTTTTAGAATTTCTCTCAGCTATATAGTCAAGATAGTTTTTTCCTATTTTAAAGTATTGTAATAAAACATTACCTTTTGTAGATGCTCCATATCCATGAATTGTTTTTTTTTGTTTTTTTATTAAATTAAGCTTTTCAACTGTTTTTTTTTTTATACTGTCTATTTTTTTTTTTTAAATTTAAAAATGTTTTCTATTTTATCCATCTTAAAATTTTTTCATTGTTTAAAACCTTAATAATTTTTAATATTACACGATACGCTTGAGTTTTTTAATTATATAATATTGTTTGCTAGCCCCGTTGATATTATTTTCCTTAATATACAATTAGTTTTAAATTATTTTTAAACATATCGCATAAAACCTGAAAGTTGAATAATACTCAAGATGTTCATTACAAATTGTATCAAACATATTATTTTTTAAAATTGAATAAAGATCAGCTATTTCAATCAACGCAACACCATTGACATCCAACAATTTTTCAATTCCGCTCAAGAAATCATTAGGTTTTTCAAGATCATAAAAACGGATAATGCCGTAATAATTTTAAACTTTTTTTTAAATTTATATTTAATTTTATTGTAATCAAAAAAATTAGAAATTTTATAGTTTATTTTTTTATAATTATTAGAATACATATTTATCAACGGATCAATGCCAAATTTAATGATATCTTTATTATAAAAGTTTAATAAGGTGCCATCATTACTGGCAATATCTAAAACCGCTTCATTATTTTTAAGTTTAGTTAATTTGCCAAGAAATTTAGTTATATTTTTTCATGATTGGTCATAGTTTTTATCCAAACCAGTCCTATAACCATAATTTGGTCCATAAGAGGTATTTTAAATTAAGCTATTTCCCAAAACTAATTTACAACTTTAACTAAAATTGATAAACTCAACCCCACCTTTAACCCTTTTGTGATTTATTTTAAATCTTCCTGTAAAAGCCAAATTACCTAATGTAAAAAGAACAAAAGGTTAGTTTTGAATTACAATTTCTACAATTTTTTAATTTCACTTAATTAATAACCTTGTTTACTAACAATTTTTAAATCAGAAGTAACCATATCTCTTACAAGTTGACGAAAATTAACTTTTGGCTTCCATTTCAAAATTTTTTAGCTTTAAATGGGTTTCTAAAAAGTATCTTCTGAAGGTCGCATAAATTCTTTATTTATTTTAACAAATTTTTTGTAGTCTAAATTTACGCAATTAAATGCCTCTCGTGCAAAATCTCTCACTGTGTATTGTTTGCCTGTAGCAACTAACAAAGTCCTGAGGTTTTTTTTGTTGTAGAATTAACCACATAGCCTCAACATAATCTTTGCATGACCCCAATCTCTTTTTGAATCTAAATTACCCAATTCTAATTTTTGTTGTGACCCAAGTTTAATTTTAGCAACAGCATGAGGTAATTTTTTTGTAACAAATTCAAAACCTCTTCTTGGTGACTCATGATTGAAAAGAATTCCAGAAGCACAAAATAAATTATAAGCTTCTCTATAATTTCTTGTAAGATCAAAACCTGCAACTTTTGAAATTCCATAAATCGATCTTGGATAGAAATGGTGTTTTTCTTTTTGAGGTATTTCCAAGACTTTTCCATACATTTCTGAAGACCAGCAAAATGAATTTAGATTTAGGTGAAAAATCTTTTATGGCGTGACAAAATATAGTGGGTTCCATTAATATTTGTATTTAATGTTGAAAATTCATCTTTAAATGCATAATCAATATAACTTTGTGCACCTAGGTGGTAAATTTCGTTTGGTTGTATTTTTTGAATTATTTTAATGATACTACCTGTAACTTTCTAAAGATGCTGAATGTAATTTAATTTCATTTAAAATATCTTGAATTCTGATCAAATCTATGTGTCTTATCTTTCTAAAGCAACTCTCCTTACTACACCATGAACTTCGTAATTTTTTTTAAAAGAAACTCAGCCAAATATGAACCATCCTGTCCAGTTATACCTGTGATTAAAGCATTTTTTTTATTTTTCCCATAAATATTTATTTTTAATTTTAAATCAAAACTTTTGTTTATTATATATTGAGCTACATTATTTGAATTGAAGTATTTTGTATATTTAATTTTTCCTCGCCTTGCAATTTTTTTTCTTAACTTTTCATCTTTAGAAATTTTTATAATTTTTTCTGAAAGATCATTTATATCTTTATAAAAAACCATCTCATTATTGCTAAAAAATCACTGTACATAGTTTTCTCATCTATTAATGTTACTAATCCATTTCCTATTATTTGAGCAATTCTATCACTACTATAGTATTTCAAAGTTTCTCCCCTGCTTAAATTTAATCCCATTTTAGAATTAGAGATGGCTTTAAAATAATGGTCAGCCCAAATTGGTTGAATGTTATTTATTCCATAAATATCAAACTTTACATTTGGTGTTTGATTAATTAATTGATCTATAAAAAAATTTCTTTCATCACTTTTTCCTGTTTTTAAAACTCCTCGATGAACTCCATGACTAATTGCATAAAATACATCTGTGCTGCAATTATTATTGTTAAAATTATTTAAAGTTTCGAATGATGGGTCAGTAGGATTAGGTATAAAATAGCTTTTACAATTTTGTTTATTTAAAAATCTAGTTTATCAGGTGAGGTTGTTAAAAAATTTGCATCCAGAAAATCAATTTTATCTAAAATTCTTTTTTTATTTTTTTCATAATCTGGACCATTTTTTATAAGCGGATCTAAGAACCATTGTGCTATTTTTATATCAGGGTAATCATCTTTTAATTCGCCAAGTTGTTGTGCATTAATCAAATCTGAATGACCCATTACTAATAAGTCAGGTTTGTAATTGTATACAGTCTTTTAAGCTTATCATTAAGGGTTTTTGATCCCGTGAAGTCTTTATAAGACTTATAATATTTGGTTATGTCTCTATCGCTAAAACCAAGTACGCTATGACCAAGTCTTATAAAACCATTATTAATTCTTCTGCCGGTATTAAAAAAAAGCCTCCCATCTAATCTTTCATTAAAGTTAGTAATATGAAGAATTCTTAGAGAATTGTTTATTTTTTTAATAAAAATAGATTTGCTAATATTAAGTTTTTGTCTCTATAATTATCAATTAAATTAGTGACATATTATGTGTATAAATAAAATTTTTTATAGAAAGATTTTGAAGATTCTTTCTAATATTTTTTTTATCTATTAAAAAATTAATTTTATCCTCTAATTCATTTGGTGTTAAACTTTTTAGTATTATTGCGTTAGTAGTTGTTTCAGGTAGCCCTCTCCTCTATTAGATATAATTACTGCACATCCATTTGCAGATGCTTCCAAACTTGTTCTTCCAAAGGGTTCTTCCCACCTAGAACAAACAACTGCAATTTGAGTTTTTTTAAAAATATCAATTACTTTATTATGATTTAAAAAACCTAAAATATTTACACGTTGATGATTAAGATCAATTTTTCTCTTCTTTCATCACCGATAACTAAAGATTGCCAATCTCTATTTTTATTTAAAACATTTATTATTGCTTTAGCAAATATATCGTAGCCTTTTGCTCGATTTAGTTTTCCAACAAATGTTATTATATTCTTCCTTTTTTTTAAAATATTGACGCTTGCTTTTTTTGCAGATTGATAAAAAACTACTAGTTTATCACTATTAATTGATTTATCACTCAAACCGTTTAAAAATCTTTTCTTTGACCAATTACTATTAAAAATAATTCTATAACATCTCTTTATTAACCATTTTCTTTCTTCAATGGTTTTAGATCCATCCATAGAAAGAGGATCATTATGAAAAAAATTGTATAATTTCTTTTTATTAAGTCTTGCTTCTAATAATGGAAGATAATTAGGTCTATTGTGTATCTCTATTAAATTAGAAGGTTTTGATCTCTCGATTTTATAAATCTATTAATGTATTGTTTTGATTGACTTCCTAAAATGTTTTTATTTAGAGGAATATTTGTATAATTAAGTTTAAATTTTTTTTTATAATTAGTGCTACCATAAATATAAATATCATTTTTTGTATTTACTATTTTGACTAGTTTCATTAATAAATAAAAGATACAGCGCCTGGATATTCAGGTGAAAAATTTTCTTTGTAAGGTAATAAAATAGAAATTTTCATTTATAATTATTTTTGATTTTATTTTTAATTCTTCTATTATTCTTTATATAATATTCTCTTGAAATTGCCTCACTTTTTGAACCACATTTTTCTTTAAATATTAGCTTCCATTTACGACCTCGAGTAAATTTTGCTCCTTTACCAGTATTGTGTTGACTGATTCTTTTTTTAAATTTGCAGTATACCCTACATAAGTAACAGGATTTACACCGATGGATTTAAGCATATAAACATAATAGCTCATATACTTTGAATATTAATATGTTTTTGAGTTTTCTTTTGAAGAGGTCTGTTTTATTTGATCCACAGCAGCCTTTGCACCTGCAGACATATATCTTTGATCTGCTCCAATGGTAACTAATTTAAATCCAAGGTTAATCATTTTTTGAGCATATTCTGGAGACACGTTATGAATTGCAGGAGGAATATTATTTTTTTAGCGTGTTTCTAAAATTGTTAGAATAACTTTAAATACAGGACTTGTTTCTGGTATATCAAAACTTGGTTCAGCACCTACTGCTAAACTTAAATCAGCTGGTCCAATATAAATACCATCTAATCCTTCCTGTTGACATTATTTCATCTAGATTTGATAAAGCTTCCTTAGTTTCTATCATTGCAAATTTTAAAATTTCATCATTTGTACGCTACTTTCCATAGTCTGCACCACCATATAATAGACTCTAATTGGTCCAAAACTTCTAATAACCTTTTGGAGGATACATACACGCTTTGATAAAATTTTCTGCCTCTTTTTTATTGCTAACCATTGGACAAATAATTCCATAAGCCCCAGCATCTAAAATTTTCATAATTTGACCAGGTTCATTCCAATTTACTCTTGCCATTGGAACAACATCAGTTGTGGATATAGCTTGAAACATTTGCAAAGCATTTGGATAATCACCTACGCCATGTTGTAAATCCACAGTTAGAGAGTCATAACCTTGTTTAGCCATAACTTCTGATGCATACGAATGAGGAATTTGTAACCAACCATTAATGACTGGTTTACCTGCTTTAATTAATTCTTTAATCTTATTTTTTCTCACTAGTAACTAATTCCAAAGTGAGTGTATTTGATGTTTAAATAATCTTTTATAGCCATAGAACCACCTTCTCTACCGTAACCAGTTTGTTTCATTCCTCCAAAAGGAACTTCAGCAAAAGCAACGGCTGGTGTATTAACAGCACATGTTCCAGTTTCCATTTGTTCAGAAACTCTGTGCGCTTTTTCAAGTGAATTTGTACAAATATAACTAGCAAGACCTAAATCGTTATCATTTGCTCTTTTAATAACTTCATCTGTATCCTTAAAAGTAAGTATTGGAACTAATGGACCAAATGGTTCTTGTTTCATTATTGTAAAATCATCTTTACATCATCAAAATAGTTGGTTCATAATAATAACCTTTGTTGAAACCAGCCGGTCTTCTTCCACCACAAAGAACTTTTGCTCCTTCTTTTTTAGTAGTTTCAACTAAAGCTTCTATTTCTTTTAATCTCTTCTCAGTACATAAAGGTCCTAAAATAGTGTCTTTATCTAAACCATTACCAATTTTAAGTTTTGTTGCTTTTGCTACTAACATTTTATTGAATTCATCTTTTGTAGATTCATGAATATAAAATCTATTTGGAGATATACAAACTTGACCATTATTTCTAAATTTTGCTGTTATAGCCATATCTGTTACCTTATTGATATCTACATCATCAAAAACAATAAATGGTGAATGACCACTTAACTCCATAGTAACTCTTTGAACTTTGTCAGCTGCTTGTTTTAATATTAATTTTTCCAACTCTGGTTGAACCTGTAATAGAAACTTTTTAATTATATCTGAAGAAATTAATTGAGAAGAAATTGCTGCTGGATCGCCTGATAATAAATTAACAACACCTGGAGGTACACCAGCATCATTTATAATATTCATTAACTCCATCACACATCCTGGAGTTATTACATCAGGTTTACAAATAACAGAACATCCTGCTCCTAATGCAGTTGAAATTTTTCTCGAAGCTAAAATAATTGGAAAATTCCAAGGAACTAAAGCTGCAACAACACCCACTGGTTCATACTTAACGAACATTCTAGTATTTTCAAATCTACTTTCTACAATTTGTCCATAAATTCTTTTTTGTTTCTTCTGAGTTCCATTCAAAATATCAGCAGCACCACCTACTTCACCGGCAGCTTCTGTTAAAGGTTTGCCAACTTCTAAAGTTAACCATTTAGCTAGTACATCAGTTCTTTCTCGAATTAAATCTGCAATCTTTCTAATAATCTTTGACCTTTGCCAAGGAGGAGTGTTTTTCCAAACTTGTAAACCCTTTTCTGCTGATTTTAATGCTTTGTTAACATCTGCTTCAGATGCCTTTGATGCTTTTCCTAAATTTCTTCTGTAGCTGGATTAATTACTTATTAGGTCTCACCTTTTTCTGCTTTTGCCATTTGCCATCGATAAATTGACCAAACTTTTCGTATATATTAGAATTTTTTGAATAGTTATTTTTATATGATTAAAATATAATTTATTAAATCCGTAGAAACAATTAAATTAACTTGTGCACACGCTTTAGTTAAATTTCTAATAGCTCAAAGATATTAATTAATGGAAAAAAAAAGCCTCTTTTCCCAGGTGTTTTGCAATTTTTGGACGGGTAATGTGGCCTGTCTAGGACAAGCTTTAGAGGAAAATAAGAAAGAACTTCCTACCTGGAGAGGTCATCATGAAACTAATATGGCTTTAACTGGCATAGCCTATTCAAGAGCAAAAGAAGGAAGCAAATTTTTATGCTACAGCATCAGTTGGCCCCTGGTTCAACAAATTCAATTACAGCCGCCACCATTTGCAATGAGTAATAGGATTCCAAAATATTATTTTTACAGGGGATACATTTGCTAATAGAATGCCAGATCCAGTACGCTGGCAAGTTGAAATTTAACAATCCAGGAATAACTGCGAATGACGTTACGCTAAACCTGTAACTTAAGATATTTTGATCCGAATTACAAGACCAGAACAGATCATTTCTGGCTTGCAACAAGCTGTACAAGTTATGCTGGATCCCACTGATTGTGGTCCTACCTGCATAGCTTTAAGTCAAGATGTTCAAGGTGAAACATTTGATTATCAGAAGAATTTTTGTAGAACGTATTCATCACATCAGGAGATCAAGACCTGATGATTTGCAAGTTAAACAAGCAGCAGAATTAATTAAAGAAATCTAAACAACCATTTGATTTCTGGAGGAGGAGTTTTTATTCGTGCTGAATGAAACGAGTAATTTTCAAAAAAAAACATCTTCCCAGTTACTCAAACTTTGTAATGGGTTTTTTCAACTCTAAAAAAAGACCATTCCACTATAAGCGGTGCCATCTGGAGATTAGGAGGAAAAGATGCAGTAATCTGTAAAGCTTGATTTGGCTATTGCTGTGGAACTTCATTAGCTGATTTTCTATTTAGTTCTTGGGCAAATTTGAAAATTCAAAATTTAAATTAGTATCAATTAATACTAGCAGATTTGATCCATTTGACTCATTGATTGATCTATAATAGCGCTTTATATCACTGATCACTGTAAATCCGAAACACTGGTGGCCAAATGGTACAAATCCATTGTTTATTCTTCTACCTGTATTATAAAATAATCTTCACAGTTATGTCTTTCGTTAAAATGAGTTAGCACATGTAATATTTTTAATTCTATTTTTTTGAGAATTTTATACCATTTTTATTAAGAATTTCAATTTCGTATAACTGATCAATAAGTTTGATTTGTTCTCTGGTTTGTTAGATAAAATTTTATGGGAAGAGAAAGTTTTTGTAAATTTAATCTGTATTTAGTTTTTTAATAAGTGGATTAATGGCGTTATAAACATTAGTAGACATTTAATTCATCAATAATAGCACCGATTTGCTAGGTAGTTTCTGAGCAAACCTACCTCTTTCGTAATGAGCGTGCTGAACGTCCACAGCTGGCAGCTTCCAACTCATCCTTCCGAAAGGTTCTTCACATCTAGAACAGTACAGCTTGCCATGATCTTGCTTTCTTAAATTTTTTATAACGCTATCATGGTTTTGAAAACCTAAAATTTTTAAATTTTTATGACTTAAAAATATGTTTTTCAGAACGCTTCATCTCAGTACAATTGCATTCCAATTTTTATTGTTGTTTAAAATTTTGTGTGCTTTACCAAATATATCATCCTTTTGCTCTATTGATTTGCCAACAAATGAAATAATATTTTTTTTATTTTTAAAATTAACTTTTTGTTTTTTGTGCTTTGCTCAATAACAATTAAATTTTTTTGTG